>NZ_JBGQQT010000003.1:0-97733 GCF_045528345.1 Desemzia sp. FAM 23989
GCTTTTATTACTTTATATTTCTTATCTTCATTCATCGTTAGTATTATCCTTTTCATGATTTTATTTTATCATTTTGGGACATTTTATGCTTCGACCTACTTAGGACATTATCACGTTCGAACGATAATAACGTGTATCACGACATTTAGTTGTTGACAATAGTCAATAAAAACAGTATAATAATTAGACGTGAGTAATCTACTCGTTAGATATACTTTCCTTGCTCTTTTTGTCAAAAAAAGAGCCAAAGTCCATAAGGAGGTGACAGTCAAGATGAGTCAAACAGCAAAATACGAAATTTTATACATTATCCGTCCTAACATCGATGAAGCTGAAAAAACAGCTTTAGTAGAACGTTTCGATAACATTTTAAAAGATAATGGTGCTGAGGTAACTGAATCTAAAGACTGGGCGAAACGTCGTTTAGCATATGAAATTAAAGGTTACAGAGAAGGATTATACCGTCTCGTACATTTAACTTCTTCAGATGCAGCGGCTATCAATGAATTTGATCGCTTAGCTAAGATTAATGATAATATCTTACGCCATATGATCGTTAGAGAAGACGATTAATTTAATTGTTTCATGTGAAACAATCGGAAGGGAGCGGATATAGTGATTAATAATGTAGTGTTAGTTGGAAGAATGACTAAAGATGCAGATTTAAGATACACGTCTAATGGAACAGCAGTAGCTTCCTTTACTGTAGCAGTCAATAGACAATTCACTAATCAAAGTGGAGAACGTGAAGCTGACTTTATCAACTGTGTTGCATGGAGAAAAACAGCAGAAACGTTAGCAAACTTCACGAAAAAAGGATCTTTAGTTGGGGTAGAAGGCCGTATTCAAACACGTTCTTATGATAACCAGCAAGGTCAAAAAGTTTATGTTACTGAAATTGTAGTAGATAATTTCTCAATGCTTGAACCAAAATCTGTTACAGATCAAAGAAGAGCACAAGACAATGGATCAACTACATCCAATTCGTCAAATAACTTTAATTCTTTTAATGCTAATCAAAACAAATCACAATCCCAACAAACTCCTGCTAGAGATTATCAAAATTTTGGAAACTCTGATCCTTTTGAATCAAGTGGACAACCTATTGATATCTCTGACGATGACTTACCGTTCTAAAATCGATTAATTAAAGGAGGAAATGAAATGGTACAACGCAGAGGCGGACGTAAGCGCCGTAAGGTTGATTTCTTTGCTGCTAATCATATTGAAAAAGTTGATTACAAAGATGTTGATCTTCTAAAAAGATTTATTTCTGAACGTGGTAAAATTTTACCTCGTCGTGTAACTGGAACATATGCTAAAAACCAACGTAAGTTGACTAAAGCTATCAAACGTGCACGCGTAATGGGATTATTACCGTTCGTTACTGAAGAATAAAATAAATTATTCAAAAAGACCGTGAGCTTATAACCAGCACGGTCTTTTTTAATTCCATTTGTAAGAGAAAAATGTTTCATGTGAAACATTTTAAAAGAGATGTACACATCAGTAAAACTAAGTTGGAACAACAGGTGTTGGTGTCTCCAAAGACTTTGTCAACGTTCTAGTATCTCAATAAGATAAGTGGTAGAATAGAACAGAACGGTGGTCAGAGGCGAAGGAGAAAAGGAGTTATAAATGAAAAATAAATTAACAGATGAAAAACTCCCACAGTTTTTAAAAAATGAAAATGTTAAACTAGCTGCAGTAGCATTGATTGTCATACAATTAATTGTTATTTTGTTAGGCTTTTTTTCTAACGTCATTATCGGACTGGTTATGTTGGTTATTTTCATTGTATTCTTATTATTGATTTATTTCTTTTCAAAACGAATGATAGGAAAAATCAATAAATATATCGATGATCTTTCTTACCGTATTAAGCGGGGCGAACAAGAAGCGTTGATTAAAATGCCAATTGGAATCATTCTATTTGATGAAGACTATAAAGTGCAATGGACCAATCCTTATTTTCAAGCACATATAGGCTATCAAGAAGAAATACTAGGGAAAAAAATCGAAGAGATTGATGAAGAGTTAAACCAGTTAATCAGACAAAGTCATGCAGATAACTTAACAACTATTGTATGGGGAGATAAGAGTTACCAAATCATCATCCAGGAAGATATCCGAGTGATTTATTTGATGGATATATCTGAATATAGTCAAGTTAAACAACGGTATCAAAATGAAAAATTTGTTTTAGGAAATATCTTTGTTGATAATTACGATGAAATTGTTCAAGGTATGACAGATAGAAACATCTCAAATATCAATACATTTATTACTACTCAATTATCAAACTGGGCCAAAGAACATCAAATTTATTTAAAACGAGTTTCTGAAGATCGGTTTATTGTATTCATGCACCGCAAATCGTTAAAGCAAATGGAAGCAGAAAATTTTAGTATCTTAGACCAAATAAGAGAAAAAACTTCTAAACAAAATATTCCGCTCACTTTAAGTATTGGTATCGCATATACAGAAGCTGATAAAGAAAATGAAAATTTAAATGAGTTGGCTAGTCTTGCTCAGAGCAATCTAGATTTAGCGCTGGGACGGGGTGGTGACCAAGCGGTTATTAAATCTTTATCTGGAGAGATGCGTTATTACGGCGGAAAAACAAATCCAATGGAGAAAAGAACGCGTGTTCGATCTAGGATGATCAGTCAAGCTTTACAAGAATTAATGAAGCAAGCTGACCAAGTTGTTGTAATGGGACATATGAATCCGGATTTAGATGCTATCGGTTCTGCTTTAGGTATTAGACGGATTGCTGAAATGAATAACAAAGAAGCATGGGTAGTTGTAGAGCCAGATCAATATAGTCATGACATTGAAAAACTCATAGAAGAAATTGAAAAAGATAATCAGATCAGTCGTTACATTATTACCCCAAAAGTTGCTGAGGAAATGATGACAGAAAATACTTTAGTTATTCTGGTTGATTTTCATCGACCGTCTATGGCGATTGCTCCTGATCTATTGAAGCAAAAAAATCGAGTCGTTGTTATAGACCATCATCGTCGAGGAGAAGAGTTCCCAGGAAATCCTGCATTAGTTTATATTGAACCGTATGCATCATCAACGGCTGAATTGGTCACTGAACTATTTGAATACCAATCTCAAGAAGCTGAACCAATCAATAAAATCGAAGCAACAGCTATGTTGGGTGGTATAGTAGTGGATACCAAGAGTTTCTCTTTACGCACGGGGTCACGTACTTTTGATGCAGCAAGCTATTTACGTTCTTGTGGTGCGGACGCTGTGCTTATCCAAAGATTATTAAAAGAAGATACGGATACGTATTTGCTTCGCAGTCATTTAATAGAGTCCATGGAATTTGTTACTCCTAATATGGCTGTTGTAGCTGGTGAAGAAAACCAAGAATATGATACAGTAGTAGCAGCACAAACAGCCGATACGATGCTATCTATGAGTAAGGTTGATGCCGCTTTTGTAATTTTTAAGCGATTAGATAAACGTATTGGAATCAGTGCTCGAAGTTTAGGTGAAATCAATGTTCAAGTTATTATGGAAGAATTGGGCGGTGGCGGACATTTGTCAAATGCTGCTACCCAACTAGAAAATAGTTCAGTAACTGAAGCTAAAAAACAATTAAAAGAAGCTATTTTAGCTCATTATTCTACTAAGGAGGCTGCAACAACATGAGAGTTATTTTTTTAAAAGATGTAAAAGGACAAGGTAAAAAAGGCGAAGTGAAAGAAGTACCAAATGGGTACGCTTCAAATTTCTTATTTAAAAAAGGGTTGGCGAAAGAAGCCAATGCTGCAAGTGTCAGTGAGTTAAAAGGAAAGAAAAAAGCACAAGAAAAACAAGAGGCTGAAATTCTTGAAGAGGCAAAAGAGTTAAAAGTCTTTCTGGAAAAAGAAGAAAATGCCATTGAGATCAAATCAAAAGCAGCTGATGATGGTCGATTATTTGGATCGGTAACAACGAAACAAATCGCTTCTGCTGCAAAAAAACAATTGGGTATTGAATTGGATAAACGAAAAATCGACTTGAATGTTCCTATGCGTTCTTTAGGAACTCAAGTAATGGATGTTAAAATTCATCCACAAGTTGTTGCAGAAATTACTGTACGGGTTGTACCTGAAAATTAAAGTGAACCGCTAAATAAGTTAGCCAAGAGAAAACTTGGCTGACTTATTTTATTGGAATCAAACTAAGGTAAAATAAATGCTATTGAATGATGTGACGCTAAAAGATAACTTTACGCCAAAAGGAACAAACGTTCCCTTTGTTAGATTGTAATCTCAGTGATTTTCAGTTAGAATAATAGCAGAAATGACACATTGAATGTGGAACAGTACAAGCGTTTTTATGTATTTGAAAGGAAGTTGAAAAACTTGGCAAATGAAGCGTTCCAAGATCGTTTACCACCGCAAAGTATTGAAGCTGAACAAGCTGTATTAGGCTCTATTTTCTTAGATGCGGATACACTTGTTGGAGCTTTGGAGTTTATAGAAGCTAAGGATTTTTATCGTCGTGGTCATCAAATGGTTTTTCAAGCTATGATGGACCTCAACGATGAAAATGAAGCTATTGATATCGTTACGATCACAAATGCATTAGAATCCAGAAACCAATTAGAAGACATTGGGGGTATTCCATATCTGACAGAATTAGCAGTGGCGGTACCAACAGCGGCAAACATGGAATATTACGCAAAAATTGTGGAACAAAAATCCATTTTGAGAAACCTTATTCATACAGCCACAGAAATTGTGGCTAAAGGATATGAGGAATCTGATGAGGTTGCTTCAATTTTAGATGATGCGGAAAGAAGTATCTTAGAAGTATCGGAGAGACGAAGCAGGACCGGTTTTTTGTCTATTTCAGATGTGTTAAACTCAACTGTAGCTCAAATAGATCAATTGTATCAAAATAATGAAGAAATTACGGGCTTGCCAACAGGATACAAATTATTAGATAAAATGACTGCTGGCTTGCAAAAAGAAGAGCTGATTATTTTAGCTGCCAGACCGGCTGTAGGGAAAACGGCTTTTGCTTTAAACATTGCTCAAAATGTTGGAACAAAAACGGATGAAACAGTGGCTATTTTCAGTCTGGAAATGGGAGCCGAGTCTCTTGTTAACCGGATGTTGTGTTCAGAAGGCAGTATCGATGCCAGTAATTTAAGAACAGGTAATTTAACAGAAGAAGAATGGCAGAATTTGATTATTGCCATGGGTAGTTTATCTAAAGCGAGTATTTATATCGACGATACTCCAGGTATACGTGTGGCTGAGATTCGTGCCAAATGTCGTCGTTTAAAGCAAGAAAAAGGTAATCTGGGATTGATACTAATTGATTATTTGCAACTTATTGAAGGAACAGGTAAAGAAAGTCGTCAACAAGAAGTATCTGAAATTTCACGTCAGTTAAAAAAATTAGCTAAAGAATTGAAAGTTCCCGTTATTGCGTTATCTCAGTTATCTCGTGGCGTGGAACAAAGACAAGATAAACGTCCAGTATTGAGTGATATTCGTGAGTCTGGTTCAATCGAGCAAGATGCGGATATCGTAGCGTTTCTTTATCGTGATGATTATTATGATCGCGAGGGTCAAGAAGATGGCGAGGATAACTTTGAAGCAGATGAAGACAACGTGATAGAAGTAATCATAGAAAAAAACAGAAGTGGTGCAAGAGGAACTGTAAAATTATTATTTATTAAAGAGTACAATAAATTTTCTTCCTTATCTTACTATCCTGAAGATGCCATCTCATAAAAAATTAAAGGCTTCATAAACGAGTATAAAGTTCGTTTATGAAGCCATTAACTTTTCTTTAAGATGAAATGATTCGCCTTTGGACCTTTATTTTAAATAAAATAATAAAAATGTTCGTTTTTTATTGAATAGTAAAAAGATTACTGGTACACTACAAAAGGATTTTTAAAAATAAAAAAGAGGTGTTTTTATGTCTTCTGTAGTAGTTGTTGGTACACAATGGGGCGATGAAGGAAAAGGAAAAATTACCGATTTCTTGAGTGAAAATGCGGATGTGATTGCACGTTATCAAGGTGGAGATAATGCAGGCCATACGATTAAATTTGGTGGCGTAACGTATAAACTGCACCTTATTCCTTCTGGTATCTTTTCTTCAGAAAAGATAAGTGTGATAGGTAATGGAGTAGTGGTTAACCCTAAGGCTCTGGTACAAGAGTTGGCTTATTTGCATGAAAAAGGAATCAGTACAGACAATCTCCGAATCTCTGATCGTGCACATGTTATCTTACCGTATCACATTCAATTGGATCAACTACAAGAAGATTCTAAAGGCGCCAATAAAATCGGAACAACTATCAAAGGAATCGGTCCAGCATATATGGATAAGGTTTCTCGTGTAGGCATTCGGATTGCTGATTTATTGGATAAAGAGCTTTTTGAAGAACGTTTGCGTGTTAACTTAGAAGAAAAGAATCGGTTGTTTACTAAATTATATGATTCAACAGCTATTGAATTTGAAACTGTTTTTGAAGAATACTATCAATATGGCCAAGAAATCAAAAAATATGTAACAGATACAACCGTTATTTTAAATGATGCTCTTGAGGCTGGGCAAAATGTTTTATTTGAAGGGGCTCAAGGGGTTATGTTGGATATTGACCAAGGCACTTATCCTTTTGTAACTTCTTCGAATCCAGTTGCTGGTGGAGTGACAATCGGAAGCGGAGTTGGTCCTTCAAAAATCAATAAAGTAGTTGGTGTATGTAAAGCCTATACTTCTCGTGTAGGTGATGGTCCGTTCCCAACGGAATTGCATGATGAAATTGGACAACAGATTCGAGATATAGGGAAAGAATACGGAACAACAACTGGACGTCCGCGTCGTATTGGCTGGTTTGATACAGTTGTGATGCGCCATTCAAAACGCGTTTCAGGAATCACCAATTTGTCTTTAAATTCAATTGATGTATTAAGCGGATTAAAAACGGTTAAAATTTGTACAGCTTATGAGCGTAATGGAGAGAAAATTCTTCATTATCCTGCAAGCTTGAAAGAATTGGCAGAATGTACTCCGATTTATGAAGAAATGCCAGGCTGGGAGGAAGATATCACAACTTGTCGTACATTGGCAGAATTACCTGACAATGCTCGGAATTATGTGGAACGTATTTCTGAATTGGTAGGAGTTCGAATTTCAACTTTTTCAGTTGGACCAGGTCGTGAACAAACGAATATTTTAGAAGATGTTTGGAGTCAAATCTAAATAAAAGCCAATTGAATACAAATTATTTAAGAAAAAGTGTCACCAATGTGAAAAAATGTGTTATAATTGTTTCGTTGCATTGGTGACTGATTTGGGTTATTAGCTCAGTTGGTAGAGCAGCTGACTCTTAATCAGCGGGTCGAGGGTTCGAGCCCCCCATAACCCATAAGTTAAATACATAAAAAACTTTAGTTTAATTTCCAAAGAATATTTTGGTAAATAAATTAAAGTTTTTTTTATTTTGTACTTGTTTACTATATGACTTAGAGAACGTTAACTAATTAAAGCACGGTATATCCATAAATAAACAGAAAAAGTGAGACATACTTCTTAGGTATTTCCCAGGAAATAATACACGAATTGATCGTCTGGTGATTGTATTTTTTTTATATTCTGCTAGAATACATCTGTTAATAAAATTACTGTATAAAATAGCCGTAATATGCTAAGTTGATTATACTTTATGGATTAAAATTAGAAAGCATCGTAGGGGGCAGGAAAAATGAATATTGTTATTGCTGGAGGAGGCAAAGTTGGAGAGGTTCTCTGTTCAGAAATTTCCTCTGAAGGAAATGATATTATCCTAATTGAAAAGAATAGCAAACGAATAGATGCTTTAATCAGCAAATATGATATTGCAGGAATAGCAGGAAATGGAGCTAGTTTTGATCTACAAATGGAGGCTGGCGTTCCAAATTGTGATATATTCATTGCTGTGACTCCACAAGATGAAATCAATATTATGTCAGCAATTATAGCCAAAAAACTAGGCGCAAAATATACAATTGCACGTGTTAGAAATCCAGAGTACACAAAACATATTGGGTTTGTTAAAGAGAGTTTAGGCATTACTATGATGATCAATCCTGAACTGGAGTCTGCAAAAGATATTATGAAAGTTATTAAATATCCTACTGCTTTAAGCGTAGAATCATTTGCAAGCAATCGCGTCAATCTTGTAGAACTAAAAATTAAACAAAATAGTCCGTTAATAAATATTAGTTTAAAAGACTTTAGAACGCGGTATGGGAATATTTTGGTGGCCATCATTCAACGTGGAGATGACATTATCATTCCTTCTGGAGAAAACTATTTAAGAGAAGGAGACCGTATCTATGTAGTTAGTTCATTGAAAGAAGTGAACAAGTTCTATAAGTTGATGGGAGACAATCGGGCTAGAATGAAGTCTGCTTTAATTATTGGTGGCGGACGCATTACTTATTATTTAATCAATATGTTGAAAGATTACAAAATGGATATAAAAGTTATTGAAAATAATGCAAAAAGAGCCGAAGAACTAAGTGAAGCCTTTCCTGGAATCATGGTGGTTCATGGAGATGGAACAGACCAAGAATTTTTAGAAGAAGAGCGTATTGAGGGATACGACGTTTTTATCAGTCTAACAGGTGTGGACGAAGAAAATATCATCACTTCTTTGTACGCATCTCAACAAGATGTAAGAAAGATCGTTACAAAAGTCAATCGAACATTATTGCTGAAAATATTTGGTACAATGGGATTACAAACTGTTATTACACCAAAAAGGGTGATCGCGAACACTATCTTACAATTTGTACGTTCCTTAACCAATCAATCTGTTTCAAATGTAGAAGCGTTATTCCGTTTAGCGGATAATCAAGTTGAAGCTCTTCAGTTTAGAGTGAAGGCAAGTAGTCGTGTGGTTAATGTACCGTTAGAATCCTTATCAATAAAATCACATTTACTAATTGCTTATATTATTAGAGGCAAAAAACTCATTGTTCCTGGAGGACAAGATACAATAAAAACAGATGATCATGTTATTGTCATTACAAAAGAAAAAAATTATGATGACATTGATGATATATTAAAATAAAGGGGTATCGCGCTTGTGAACATTAGTATGGTGAAATATGTTATTGGAAGAATTTTACAAGTTGAATCTCTTTTACTAGTTTTTCCTTTGATAGTTAGTATCTTTTATCAAGAAGAATGGAAATACCCATTCAGTTTTCTAGCTATTAGTGTACTTTTGCTAGTTATTGGATATCTATTAAGTAGAAAAATACCAGTGAAAAAACAATTATTTGCTAAAGAAGGCTTTGTTATTGTTTCATTATCTTGGATACTGCTTTCCTTTTTCGGCGGACTTCCATTTGTAATGAATGGAGATATACCTAGTTTGATTGATGCTTTTTTTGAAACGAGTAGTGGATTCACAACTACTGGATCTAGTATTTTAACGGATGTTGAAGCGTTATCTCATTCCTCTTTATTTTGGAGAAGTTTTACTCATTTAGTGGGAGGGATGGGAGTATTAGTATTCGCACTAGCTGTCTTACCTCAAATAGAATCTGAATCAGTACATATTATGAAAGCAGAAGTACCTGGTCCGGTTTTTGGGAAATTAGTTTCAAAACTGTCCTCCTCAGCGCGTATTTTATATAAAATCTATCTAACAATGACTGCTATAGTAGTAATATTGCTGCTTTTTGGAGGAATGAATTTATTTGAGGCTTTATTACATGCCTTTGGGGCTGCTGGGACGGGTGGCTTTGGCATAAAAAACGGAAGTATAGCTCCGTATGATAGTGCTTATATTGATTATGTCCTTGGAACTTCCATGATTCTCTTTGGTGTGAATTTTAATTTGTTTTATTTGATCTTGATTGGTCATATAAAAGACGTTTTGAAGAGTGAAGAATTAAGATGGTACATCGGAATTATTATAAGTGCAGTTATTTTGATTTGTGTGAATTTATTTTCTTATTATGAATCTTTTGGACGATTAGTTCGAGACGTCTTTTTTACTGTTTCATCTATCATTACTACCACAGGTTTTTCTACTGCAGATTTTGGCCAATGGCCGTTATTTTCTCAGACGATACTGCTCATACTCATGTTCTTTGGAGCAAGTGCTGGATCTACAGCGGGTGGATTAAAAATCTCTCGAGTAGCTATTTTATGGAAGACCGCTGTTGCTGAATTCAAGCGTAATGCACATCCTAACCGAGTAGTAGCGATCAAGTATGAGGGGAAATCATTAAGCAAAGACATTAAGCATGGTGTAGTAAATTACTTTGTCATCTATATGATTATTTTTTTCATTTTGTTGTTATTAATCAGTATGGATGTTCCTGACTTTACATCTGCTTTTAGTGCCATAGCGGCAACATTTAATAATATAGGTCCTGGTTTAGGAACCATTGGACCTGCGGAAAGTTTTGCACACATCAGTGACTTTTCAAAAATTTTGTTATCTTTTGTAATGATAGCCGGAAGATTAGAAATATTCCCTATCCTAATTTTATTTAATCGAAATACTTGGCGAAAACATATCTAGAGAGAAGTTTAAAAGAATCGTGTAAATTGATGACTGTAATGACTAGTCAGCATCTCTATCTTATAAGAAAGATGGCTCCTATTATTGGGTGTCATCTTTTTTTATGTCATCTAAATGGAGGTAGGATTTGAATAGTTTAAAGATGGTATTCAAGACCAATAAATTTCTATATTTTATATGTAGAGTAAAAAGTTTTGAAAGCTTTAAAATTGCTATTATGACGGGAAAGTCTTATGATTTAGGTATGTTTATTTTTATGTTTATTATTTTATTTAAGTATATTTAGGGGGAAGAACGATGGTTATAAACGGAACAATGATGCAATATTTTGAATGGTTTACAGAAGCTGATGGAAAACATTGGCAACGCCTAAAGGAAGATGCGGCACATTTACATGATATTGGTATCACTGCTGTCTGGATTCCACCTGTTTTTAAAGGAGTAACGATCAATGATGAAGGTTACGGTATCTATGATTTATACGATTTAGGAGAATTCGATCAAAAAGGCGGCGTGCGGACCAAGTATGGGACAAAACAAGAATTGCTGGATGCGATTGAAGAACTGCATAAGTACAATATCCAAGTCTATGCAGATGTTGTTTTAAACCATAAAGGCGGAGCTGACGAGACAGAACGATTTAACGCAGTAGAAGTAGCTGAAGACGATCGTAATAAAGAAATAACAGAACCCTATGAGATAGAAGGATGGACAAAATTTACTTTTCCGGGCAGAAATGGGAAATATTCTGATTTTATATGGAATTACCATCATTTTAGTGGAATAGACTACGATGAATTAAATGACAAAAAAAGCATTTTTCGTATAGCAGAAGATGATAAAAGTTGGGCTGATGATTCTGCAGTAGCCAACGAATATGGGAATTATGATTATTTGATGTTTGCGGATATCGATTATGGTAATGCGGATGTAGTAAATGAAATTAAACAATGGGCCAGTTGGTTTGTAAAAGAAACAGGCGTAGATGGATTTAGATTGGATGCTGTAAAACACATCCATGAAGAATTTATGAATGATCTTGTTTGTGGGTTACGAGAAGAGTTTGGAGAAGACTTTTTTGTAGTTGCAGAATACTGGGATCAAAAGTACGGACATTTAAAAGACTATTTAAAAGCTCATAACGATGACATCAGTTTGTTTGATGTATCTTTGCATTACAAATTGTCTAATGCTTCTAAAGAAGGAAATGCATATGATTTAAGACCTTTATTTGACGAGACATTGATGCAGAAAAAACCAACTTCTGCGGTGACGTTTGTAGACAATCATGATTCGCAACCATCTCAAGCTTTAGAATCTTACGTTGAACCGTGGTTTAAACCTTTAGCTTATAGCATCATCTTACTAAGAAAGTATGGATATCCGACTGTTTTTTACGGAGATTATTATGGTCTTAAAGGGGATAACCCTATTGAAGGACAATCAGAAATCTTGGATAAGTTAATTTATCTTAGACAGCAGTACGCTTACGGGGATCAAACAGATTACTTGGATCACGCGAATTGTATTGGTTGGACGAGATCAGGGGATGAAGAGCATCCAGGAGGATGTGCTGTAGTTTTATCTAACAGTGAAGAAGGCTTCAAAGAAATGAATTTTGGCGAAGAGCGATCTGGAGAAGTCTTCTATGATTATCTAGGCCACCGTGAAGACGAAGTAACGTTAGATGAAAATGGTGTAGGGATCTTCCCTGTAAATGCTGGATCTGTTTCAGTTTGGGTGAAAAAATAGCGGCTCTTATATTTTAACATTGGTAAAGAAATTTCCTCCGGCCTATGGGGTTGCTTATGAAAAGCCATGGGAACGCCTTGAGCCAAAAACGTGTCTCAAGACTTGCAAGCGTCAAACTAAGCGTAACGGCTAAAGCCAAACACTAAGTAATTGCCATGATTGTTGCTGCTTCAGCAGCTTACAAGCATGGTACACTTGGGCGTACGCCCACAGTGTTTCCTTTTTTTTGCATCCTTTTTCATGGCTATAAGCAACCCCATATTCCTCCTGAAATTTCTAAGAATGCGCTTCTAATAGATTTAGCCTTAAAAAGAACTGTATTTTTTATTGATCAACGTTAAGTGTTGTAGAACCAAAATAACATAAAAAACGTGCCTAAGAGAGTAGGCACGTTTTTTTTTTTTAGATATCTGGAGTTGGTGCTACAGGTTTCTCCGCTGTTGGAGGTACATTTGGACCAACTGGCGGTACAGGTCTTTCAACAGGTGCTGAAGGATCTGTTGGAATCGGACCAGCATGAGGATGTGACACTAAGTCAACAGGCTCAGGAGTTAAAATGTCCGCTTTTTCTTGATTTGGATGATACAAGTCTGTTTCGATATCTGCAATAGTCTCTTCTAATTCCGGATCTGGATTTGCGTAATCCATTTCTTCTTCTACCTCATGATAAGTTTGTTTAAACTCATCTGACAATTCATTTACTTTGGTCATAGCTTTATCTTTCACCACTAAACCTTGTTCTTTTAAATCGCCTCTTAACTCTTTCCCGGATTTAGGAGCAAAAAGTAATGCGGTCGCCGCTGCTGCTAATCCTACAACTAGTGTTTTGCCAAAGTTATTTTTTCCCATAATACAACCCTCTTTCATTAATAGTAGTCACTACTGATGTACTGAGTAAGCCATTTATTACTTTTGACGATTTTTAACCATTTTTTGAGCCGTTTTCCCAACTTTAATAAGTGATGGAAAAGTGCGTTTAGTCGTTTTTCCTGGCGAACTGACGAATTGATTGCTGAGTTCTTGGCCAGAAGATTTTAAGTGGTTCAAAGAATCGCTAAACTCTGTCGTTCTTGTAGAAAATTCTTGAATGTACTGTTGCTTGTCTGATACATCTTTCATCATTAAATCAGCCCGATTTTGGATGTTAGCAACTTTTGAGTTGATAGCATTCACGTCGTTGTTGAATCGATCAACAGTGTGATTGACGTCCAATACAACAGTGTTGACTTCATTCATTAAGCTGGTAATGCGTTTTTTAATGATTATTCCGGCAACAACAAGACCAACGATCGCTAAAACTACGATTGCAATAGCAATATAGAATTCAATAGACATAGTTGATTTGACCTCCTTCAGTAATATTTTGAACATATTATGAACGTAAGTGATAAAAAAATCAAGAAAAGGGGTATCTCATTAGTCGAATTTCAACTTCTTATAATCTATGAAAACCCATTATTTTAAGTTCAGTCTATCATTTATCTGATTTTTATCCAAATAAAAACAGTTGTACGATGTGAAATAAGATTTTGCTGCGGAAAGAAAAAAGTGACAAAGGTATAGTAAAATCCTTTTATTTGTTTTACAATACAAAATATTAGGGTATAAGAATAGAGACAGTTGGGGGAAAAGAAAAGTGGCGCAAGCAAACAATTCAAATCATGTTAACGAGGACCAAATACGAGATAAATTTCAACTCGTAACGATTGCTGATGGAGAAATTATTCGCTTGGAAGAAGTTCCAGATCCTGTATTTTCCGAAAAAATGGTTGGTGAAGGGTTTGCTGTGATTCCAACCTCTGAAGAAGTTGTAGCACCTATAAGCGGCAAGTTATATCAAGTTGCGGATACTTTACATGCTTATGTGATTGAAACCAAAGAAGGAATAGAGGTCTTAGTCCATATTGGTATAAATACAATTAGTCTGCATGGAGAAGGGTTCCAATCAGAGCTGAAAAAAGGGATGTACGTGACAAAAGGCGATAGATTGGCAACTTTTGATCGCAACTATTTGGAAGAAAAAAATATTTCTTTGGTTATACCAGTTGTTGTGATAAAAGGGTTAGATGACGAAACAACTGCCACCATGAATTATGCTAAAAATGGTGTAGCGGGAGATACTATTGCTATGTGTATGTTTAAAGAGGAATAAAAAAATTGAAAGATTGCTTATAGCTGCACCATAAAAATTGGTGGAGCCTTTTTTGCACCAAATCACTATGAGAAGGTTATTACCGTTTTTTGCACTTCTATTCTGGATTATGTATAATATAAGATAGGAAAATACCTAATTTTTCATAGATAAATGCTCGTATATCGAGGAGGATAAAAGATGAAAAAGATATTGGTCGTAGATGATGAAAAGCCGATTTCAGATATTATAAAATTTAATTTAACTAAAGAAGGTTACGATGTTTACACTGCTTATGATGGTGAAGAAGCAGTCGAAAAAGTAGAAGAAATTATACCGGATTTAATTGTACTTGATTTAATGCTGCCTAAAATGGATGGCTTAGAAGTATGTCGAGAAGTTCGAAAAACGCACGACATGCCGATTATCATGGTAACAGCTAAAGATGCTGAAATCGATAAAGTATTAGGTTTGGAATTAGGTGCGGACGATTATGTGACAAAACCATTTTCAAATAGAGAGTTAGTGGCACGTGTAAAGGCTAATTTAAGAAGACAGAGCAGTAAAGTTCCTCAAGTAGAGGAAGAAGTTTCAACTGATATCGAAGTAGGAGCATTAGTGATTCATCCAGACGCTTATATTGTATCTAAGCGTGGAGAAACGATTGAACTGACTCATCGTGAATTTGAATTGCTGCATTATTTAGCGAAACATTTAGGACAAGTTATGACCCGAGAACATTTACTCCAAACGGTTTGGGGATATGATTATTTTGGTGATGTCCGAACTGTTGATGTTACGGTACGAAGATTAAGAGAAAAAATAGAAGATAAGCCCAGTCATCCAACATGGTTGATTACTAGAAGAGGTGTAGGCTACTATTTAAGAAACCCTGAACAGGAGTAACCAATGAAAAAGAGAATTCAATTTTTCCAATCCATCAATTTTAAAATTGTATTGATTTTTATTCTTCTGTTGACAATAACGCTGGAAATCATTGGCGCAAACTTTGTAACACAACTAGAAAACCAATTAGTAGACAATTTTAAAGAGGATCGCCGGATACAAGTTGATTTCTTAGAGAATACGTTGCAACCCATTTTATTAGATGAAGAGAATACTGATAAAAGAGCTAGTATAGCGAACTTATTGAGAGATTTCTCGGGTAGTGGGGTTGTCGAGGTACAAGTTGTTGATCCAGAATATTATATTATTGGTACAAGTGACAATACGCAACAGTCATTGATCGGAAGAAAATCCACTGATTCGGATGTCCATCAATCGCTATTGTTAGGCAACAATGTGACTAGTCAGTACCTCGACCCGTTAACCAACGACCGTAGATGGAAGTTGGTTTCTCCTGTTTATGCAGAAGATTCTTCTGATATTTTAGGGGTTATTATGTTGGAAACGAATATCGAAACGATTTATGAACAAGTGAATGAAATCAGTATTATTTTTATTAATTCAGCGTTGATTGCAATTGTGTTAATGATTATTTTAGCGCAATTTGTTTCACGAGCTATCACTAAACCTATTTCAGAAATGAAACAACAAACGATTCAAATCGCAGAAGGAGATTACTCCGGTCAATTAAAAGTTTATGGAGAAGATGAGCTAGGCCAGTTATCCAATGCTATTAATGAGTTGTCTACTCGAGTAGAAGAGGCACAAGAAACCACGGAAGCAGAGCGGAGAAGGTTAAACAGTGTGCTTTCTCATATGACTGATGGCGTTATTGCCACCGATCGTCGGGGAAAAGTTGTGATCATTAACGAAAAAGCACAGGAAATGTTAAATATTTCCCAGGAAATAGCTTTTGGAAAATTAATTATGGATATTTTGAATAGTGAAATGACTTTAAGACAGTTATTAGAAATAGAGGAAGAACTTCTTTTCGATTTTTCTACTAATGACAATCAAGTGATTTTACGAGGCGGTTTTTCTTTGATTCAAAGAGAATCTGGATTTATCAGTGGGTTAGTTTGTGTGCTGCACGATGTAACCGAACAAGAAAAAATTGAACGGGAGCGTAAAGAGTTTGTTTCCAATGTATCACATGAATTACGAACTCCTTTAACAAGTATGCGCAGTTATTTGGAAGCTTTGAATGATGGAGCTTGGAAAGATGAAGAAATTGCTCCCCAATTTTTAAAAGTTACTCAAGAAGAGACTAATCGTATGATTCGAATGGTACAAGATTTGCTGGAATTATCCAGAATGGATTCTGGAAAGAGCAATCTTCAATTAGAATTGATCAATTTGAATGAATTATTCCACCATGTTCTGGATCGCTTTGAAATGATGATAAAAACCAGTACAGATGAGCCGCTTAAAAATTACTCTATTGAGCGGGAAATCACGAAACAAGAAATCTGGGTAGAGATCGATGCAGACAGAATTATGCAGGTATTAGACAATATTTTAAATAATGCCTTTAAGTATTCTCCTGATGGCGGAATCATTACGTGCCGCTTAGTTAAAACACATAACAGTGTAGTGTTAAGTATTGCGGACCAAGGAATGGGTATTCCGAAAAAAGATTTATTGCATGTATTTGATCGCTTCTTCCGTGTCGATAAAGCAAGAGCACGATCAATGGGAGGAACGGGTCTAGGATTAGCTATTTCTAAAGAAGTTATTCAACATCATGGAGGAAAGATCTGGGCGGATAGTACAGAAGGAAAAGGAACTACATTCTATATTTCTCTGCCATATGTTCCATATGAAGAAGGTGATTGGGAATGAATTGGCCGTTAATAAGAAAAATCGTCTTGACTCTTTTAATTGTGCTTAGTTTATTTTTAACGGTCCTGTTATGGCGTAATCCAGGGGGCTATGTTGTTCAAACTGAGAACAATGAGGCACCGGTTGTGTCTTCCGTTACTTTTGATCGTCAATTATCCACTGTCTTTGGTCCAACTGAAGTAGCTGAACATACGAATCAAGGGACATTTATTACAAAAAATAAAGCAGTTTTAAGCAGTTTATTTACTGCTTTTCAAAATTTTGAAGTCAATGATGTAACAGACCCTATTACAATGAATGGCGAAAATTATATTGATACAGTGAGCCAAGCAAGCAATGTAGAACTTATTTTCTCCAGTGCTATTCCTTTTGGATTATACCAAGATTCTTTTTCTTTTCTTCCAAGAGAGTATGAAAACAGAACCTTTAATAGAATGTATCTCTCTCTAGATAACCCAGGAGTTATTTATTTCTACAATACTCGTTCAATGCTGTTTTATGAAGCTGAAGTGTCCAATATAGATACAGATTTAATACCCACTGCATTGAAAGAAAATGAAAGTAGTCATATAGAGGCGGAGTCTGTTTCCTTAAAGGAACACATTACTTATTTGCCTGTAAACTCTCTAGAGTTGCCCGTACTCAATTATCTAGTCGAAGAGCAGCCGAATAGTTTATTTATTGAGCGCTTATTCGATGATACTTCAGAAATTCAAACGGTCATCAATGAAGAACTTTCACGTTACTATGATTATTTCAGTGAATTGAGCATTGACAACGAGAAAGATATCTTAACGTATACACGTCCCCAAGTAGGAACGGATAATGATAGTTTGTCCACTACTGTATTGAATAGTTTTAATAAATTGATTCGATATGAGCATTGGCCTAACGAATTATATTACTATGGATATTCTTCTGTCACTAATGAAGTGGAATTCCGGCGTTATATTAAAGGGTATCCGATTTTCGGGACACCTGACTATGGCGGTACGTTTGTCACGGTTTCCGATAACAGTGTGACAGCTTTAGAAATGCCGACAGTGGTAGCACAGACGCCTATTTCGGATCAAGAAACGGATAAAGAACTGTATGCTGTAGATGAGTTAACGTCAGTTCTTGCCAGTGCCGGGCAATCATTAAACGATATTGACGATATAAAAGTAGGCTATACGTGGAACTACAGTGATGAGTCTAATCGAGTTGTTACTCTAGAGCCTAATTGGTACGTTAAAGTTAATGGAAACTGGATGAGCGTTCAAACGCTGATAAGCTCATCTAAAGGAGGTGTTGATGATGGATTTTAAAAAAATCGAAATCATCTTTATCCTTGCATTTTTATGCTTAAACGGATATCTGTTGTGGCGTGTTTTAGATAACAGCCAAAATGATTTTACTGGGATTGCTACAAATCAAGTAGATTTGATTGAGGAAATGCAAGATGAAGGAATTGAATTGCCGAATTTTGCAGATGAGGCTCATGAGGTTCCATATGTTCAAGCAGAAATCAATAATCTGTTAGAAGAAAATTCAAGCCGTTTGACTAATCAAACAGGCATTATTGAGAACAATGGGTCACTGTATGCCAGTATTTTGTCAGATCCTATAAAATTGTCTCAAGGAGCAGAACTGACATCTGGTGATTTAGAAGTGTTGACGGAATTTATCTTGAGTGATGCCATTTTATATGGAGATCAATATCAATTCATTCGTTATATTCCTTCTACCAGACAAATCATTTATGGGCAAATAGCAAATAACATTCCTATTGTAGATGGAACAGCAGATATTATTTTCCATTTGAATGGAAATAAAGAAATCATTTCTTATGAACAAAAATATGTTGGACCGATCACAGTACAAGGAGAAAGCAGGACCTTGATCACAGATCAAGATGCCGTAGAAATCCTTTATCAAAATAATGAAATTCCTACTGGGGCTGAAGTGAGTAAACCGATATTAACTTACAGCCGGACGCTGAACTTGGAAGATTTGAGCATGTATGTGCCGGTATGGTTGATAGAAGTGGTAACCAGTACAGATAGTGTACTGAAGCGTGTTGATGCAGTAAACGGAAGTGTTATTCAAGAAAGCAGCAAGGAAACACCTTCAGATTCGAGCAGCGAGTCGAGTGAATCGACTAGTGTTGATGAGTAATAATCAAACAGGAACAGATCAAAAAGGGACGAGGGTTTAAATGGCAATGCAAACAGAAGGATTAAGAGTGAGTATTCTGGCAAGCGGAAGTTCAGGAAATATTACTTATATCGAATCCGACAAAAAGAAATTACTTGTAGATTGTGGACTTAGCGGTAAAAAAACTACTGCATTATTAAGCCAAATCAACCGTACTCCACAAGAATTAGATGGTATTTTAATTACTCATGAACATAGGGATCATGTTCATGGAGTAGGGGTTATGGCTCGGAAATATAATTTAGATATTTATGCTAATGAACAAACTTGGCAAGCAATGTCTCCTATCATTGGAAATATCAAAACAGAGCAAAAACATCTTTTTGAGATGGGCAAAACAATGACAATAGGTGATATAGATATTGAAAGCTTTGGTGTCTCACATGATGCCATAGCCCCTCAATTCTACAGTTTCCATAAAGACAATAAATCTTTCGTGATGCTGACAGATACTGGGTACGTCAGTGATCGTATGCGAGGAATCGTGTCAAATGCGGATGCGTATCTATTTGAAAGCAATCATGACTTGGATATGCTTCGTATGGGAAGATACCCATGGAGCTTGAAACAGCGCATCTTAGGCGATAAGGGGCACTTATCAAATGAAGATGGTGCTTTAGCTCTTAGTGATGTGATTGGAGACAATACTAAAAGAATCTATCTGGCTCATTTAAGCAAGGACAATAACATGAAAGAAATTGCTTATGGTACGGTGGAAAGTATTTTAAGAGAAAAAGGCAAAGGTGTCGGTGAAGCATTTCAGCTTTACGATACCGATCCAGATGAAGCTTCTTTATTGTTCTCTTTGTAATCACTTATTTAAAAAGCTTTTTGTCTTCTAATGTTAATAAAGAAATTTCCTCCGTCCTATAGGGCAGCTTATGGAAAGCCATGGGAACGCCTTGAGCCGGAAGTTTCAAGGCTATAAGCAACACCATATTCCTCCTGAAATTACTAGAAATGGTTTCTAATAGGTTTAGGGTTAAGAAGAAATGATTTTCTGTTTACCAACGATAAATATTGTAGAACCATTTAAAATAGCGAGTAGTAGAGGAAGGTGGTATAGGACCATCTTCCTTTTTGGATTCTTCATCATTCTAATGTTAGTAAAGAAATTTCTTCCGGCCTAGGGATTGCTCCTGAAATTTCTAGGAATGTGTTTCCATTAGGATTAGAATTAAAAAGAAGTGCATTTTCTATTTACCAACGTCAAATATTGTAGAACCTGTTTTTGTTCGCTTTTTTGTCACAAATATAAAAAAAAATTTTGTTCTTACTAGTTCCTATTTTCTTTTTAAAATGAACCGTGATAGACTTTGGTCAACAACTTAAGATATTTAATCATGTTTATGGGCTATTGTTTAATAACGTTCTTCCTCTAATCACACATACCATATTCATGCCTCTTATTTTTACTCTCTAATATTTCACAGATCACTGTTATTTTCTTACACATTATTCAGGCTTGTTTGTTTGTGCTGTATTTTACCATTAGACAAATTTGTTTAATGTTCTAAATTAGTTCACCAACGGGTATCTTCAAGAATGAAGTTTTTAAAAGCTGTTCATATCATTCTCCTCAAGACTTACCAAGCACACCTCGCCCCTCTTTTAACGGAATCAAGTGCGCCGTTGGATTCTTGGAGATACTCTCTTAAAAAAACATTTTTTTAATGGTTTTACATCACCCAAAACTCTCACTACATACCCAAAGATCCTACTCCTGCAACCCTAAAGGTACACATTCACATGAAGAGAATTAAAATTCTGTTGGTACATTTTCTTTGGTGCAATTCATAGGCAAACATATAAAAGCTGATAAATTAGGAGGAACTCCAATGGACAGAATGATCACTATGGCCGAATGGATTCGTTTATTGCAGCAAAAATGGTATTGGGTAGGATTATTTTTGCTGCTTGGAATAGGAAGCACGCACATTATCACCATTTATGTCATCGAACCAGAATATAGCGCAGAAACGAATCTTTTGGTCAGTAGAGCAACAGAAACCAACCAAGCTATAGAACTGGGAGAAATCGAGACAAATATTCAAATGATCAATACTTATCGAGACATTATCCAAGATCCAGTAGTGCTAGATAAAGTACAAGAAGAATTGGGAGATAGATTTTCTGAAGAAGAGCTAAAAGACAAAATGGAAATTATCATTCAATCAGACTCGCAAATATTTGGGATCCGGGTTATGGATACAAACCCTCAACGTGCGGCCTTGATAGCAGATACGATTGCTGCAGTCTTTAAAGACAATGTAGGATCTGTCATCAATATAGACAACGTAGCTATCTTGTCCTTAGCTACAGTCCCTTCTGCTCCAGTTTCACCAAACTACTTATTCAATATGGTCATTGGTGCAGCGGCAGGAATTGCACTTAGTACAGGGCTGATTCTGTTCCGATTTGTGGCCGATACAAAAGTTCATGATGAGAATTTCGCTGCGGATCAGTTAGGATGGATTCAATTAGGAAGTATATCTACCCTGTCTAAAAAAGAATTGATCCATTCCGATCAGCTTCTTTCTTCTCAAATGAAAGGAAATAAAGATCCTGTAGAAATAAAACGTGTGACTAGAAAGGAGCCTAACCATGTTTAGACAAAAGAAAACGCAGCACAATGAAGAAGGGAACAGTTTGATTACATTGATGAAACCCAGTTCAGTTATCTCTGAGGAATTTAGAACGCTTCGAACGAATATCCAATTTTCGATGGTAGACAAAAAATTTAAGACACTGATGTTTACATCTGCAAGTCCAGGAGAAGGAAAAACGACGGTAGCTTCAAATGTTGCTGTAGTATTTGCTTCACAAGGCAAAAAAATTCTTTTAGTAGATGCAGATATGCGCAATCCTAGTGTGCACCAACTGTTCAACGTATTAAACCATAAAGGATTGACCGATTTACTGACTGATGATCAAACGAGGATACAGGACATTGTTCACCAGACAGTCATTAAGAATCTGTTCATCCTGAGTTGCGGAATCATTCCTCCAAACCCATCGGAACTATTGGCTTCTAATAGAATGGATCAATTGCTGAGACGATTAAAGGATTCTTTTGACTTGATCATCTTTGATTTGCCTCCTATCTTAGCTGTTACGGATGCCCAAGTAATGGCGAATAAAACGGACGGAACGATTTTTGTGATCCGAGATGGAGTAGCTGAAAAAAATAATTTATATAAAGCAAAAGAGTTACTGGATCACGTTCAGGCAAATGTTATTGGAGCGGTGTATAATGACAAAAAAAGATCAACAGATGCTGCATACCATTATTATGGGATTGAAAATTGAGCACAGTGATGAGCCTGCATTAATGCTTTGAAGGAGGTGGAGAAATTGATTTCTATTATCGTGCCTGTTTATAATTCTGAAAAGCATTTAGTGAGGTGTTTAAACAGTTTACGATATCAGACGTATCACCGGATAGAAATTATTTTGATCGATGATGGTTCCAGTGATTCCAGCAGAAGCATTTGCGAAAGATATTGTAAAATGGACGAACGGTTTCATTTGATCAACACGAATAAAGTAGGGATATCAGCGGCTCGTAATATAGGTGTATTGTCTTCAGAAGGCGAGTATATTGGATTTGTTCATCCTGGAGACTGGATAGATGAAGACATGTTTGAGCAGCTGATGACTATGCTGGATAAGTACCAATCAGAAGCTGTCATCTGTCGTTACACGGAAGAAATAAGAAATCAATTGATTTTTCCTCCTGGTCCAGAAGTGATCCGGCTGTTAAGTCCGGAAGAAGCGATCAATTTGATGTTATTGCAAAACCGGACAGAAAGTTTCCTATGCAATAAGCTCTTTTCAGCTAGTTTATTTAAAAGCGGAACAATGATTTTGTTTGATCAAAAATTGCACTTATATGCAGACTTGGATATTTGCTGCCAACTTTACTTTAAAAGTCAGTCAATATTGTGTGTGCCAGAATCGAAGTATCATTATATGACAGAAAATCATGTATGGAAAAAAGAGTTTTATGACAATTACTTCTCCGGATTAGCGGCTTTACTAAAAATAATGGATCGATTAAAAATACACTCTACTCAGTTATTATGGCGGATCAAAGAAATGTATATGCGTTTGAATCTGTATTTGCTTCTGGTCGGATACAAATATAAACCAAATGAAAAAAAACAGCTCAAAGAATTGAAGCATAACTTGTATCGTTTTAAACTGTCCGAATTAAAAGATGCTTCTCTCAAGCGAAACATCCTAATGTTACGCATCAGCATTCCTATAAGTTATTCAGTTTTTGGTTATTCGATATTATACAAACACCTTGAAATAAATTCATAGTTTAAAAAAGGATGGACCTCTCTTAAAATAGAGGTTCATTTTTGTCTATTGGATCAAGTAAGCGTTGAATTGGAGAGCTAATTTTCATGGAATTTTCTTTTTTATGATAGAATAAAGAATAAGAAATGTTGTTTTATCTCAAAGGATTCATATAAAATTCAAAACTCATTTGTAGAATAGAGTTACAAACAAATTATATTAAGAGGTGAATGAGCGGTGAAAGATACATTAAAAAAGAGTTTGGTATTCGGTTTAACTGCTGTGGCACTTGCAGGTTGTCAAGCGACTTCTGATGAAGGAGCTAGTTCAGATGCTGCATCTACTCAAACAGATGGAGAAACCACACAAATGCGCGTAGAAGTTACTTCTGAAATCACAGATGCTGTGGCAAAAGTAGAAGATTCGGTTGTTTCAGTTATCAATATGCAACAACAAAATACAGAAGGATTTGGTGGAGTTTTCGGTGCAAGCGAAGAGTCATCCATCGAAGACAGCGAGTTGCAAACTGCTGGAGAAGGTAGTGGCGTCATTTACAAAACTGATGGGGATTCCTCATACATTGTTACCAACAACCACGTTATCGAAGGATCAGATGCTATTGAAGTATTGTTAAAAGATGGTACTAAAGTAGAAGCTGAATTGGTGGGATCAGATTCTTGGACAGATTTGGCTGTTTTGAAAATCTCTTCTGAAAATGTAACGACGGTTGCTGAGTTCGGCGATTCTGATGTGTTGACGGTTGGAGAGCCGGCATTAGCTATTGGATCTCCATTAGGCACCAACTATGCTTCTTCTGTTACTTCAGGTATCATCTCAGCTAAAAACAGAAGTGTTCCAGTGGATATTGATGCTAACGGAGAAGTAGATTGGGAAATGACAGCTATTCAAACCGATGCAGCGATCAATCCCGGTAACTCTGGTGGGGCATTAGTGAATATTGCAGGACAAGTCATTGGGATCAATTCAATGAAAATTTCATCAGATACTGTAGAAGGTATGGGATTCGCTATTCCAAGTAACGATGTAGTAGATATCATTGCTGAATTGGAAGCCAATGGTGAAGTGGTTCGTCCGGTACTCGGAATCAGCTTATTGGATCTAAGCCAAATTTCAGAACAACAACAAACAACTGTATTGCAATTGCCTGATGATATCAATTCAGGTGTAGTTGTAGCTCAAGTTCAATCAGGATCAGCAGCTGAACAAGGTGGAATGGAACAATACGATGTTATTGTAAGTTTCAACGGCGAAGAAATCACAGACACCATCGAACTACGTCAAGCTATCTACGGCACAGAAGTAGGCCAAGAAGTAGAAATAGAAGTCTACCGAGGCGGAGAACTGATGACCGTAAACGTTGTAATGACCTCATCTGACGACGTAATGTAGAGCGCGAAGAAAACCGCTTAGTAGAGAGAGTGGAGCAAACCGTTTAGACTTCCGTGAGTTTCACTTTTATCTTTTAGTTGGGTGGTTTTTCCCAACAAAAAGATAAAATGAAACTACAGGAAGTCTGGTTTGTGCAACTCGTTTAAGAGCAGCGCGTCTAAAACAGCGCAAGCCAAACCAGATAAAAACAAAATACTATCAAAACAGGGCCATCTATTTTATAACGTTGGTAAAGAAATTCCTTCCGGAAACGGGGTTGCTGGGTGAGAGCCATGGGAACGCGTGGAGCCTAAAGTCTCCACGCTTGCAAGCTTCAAACAAAGCATAAGCGCTGAAGCGCCAACGCTTTGTAATTCACATTGCATCCTTTACATGGCTACCAGCAACCCCGTTTCCTCCAGGAATTTCTAGAAGTTAGTATTTAAGCAGCTTAGACGTTCTACCATGGCTGTATAATGAAGAACCCAAAATAGGAGCTGGACACAAGTCCAGCTCCTATTTTTTTTGCTGTCGAAAACAATTAATCTTGGGATAAACTAAAAGTAAAGGTCGCTTTTTGTGGATAACTTTTGTAAAATAAAGGAAAACCTTAAATTAACGGGCGAAAAAAGTTATCCACAAAGTTGTTAACAACTGTGCATAACTGAATATAAAAAATGAAAAACAAGCTCAAAAGCTTTTGAATTTAAGGTTTCCAGGGAATGGTTTCCAAATTGAAACGTGTGGACAATTTTTATAAAAAAAGTTATCCACAAACTATATTTTGTAGTGAACATATATTCGCATACTAAATGTTGATTCGAAATTGTGGATATGTGGATAACTACTGTGGATAACATGTGATTAGAGGGGGATAACTGTGAATATCAAAATTATAACAGTGGGAAAATTAAAAGAAAAGTACTTGAAAATGGGAATTGCAGAATATGCTAAAAGATTAGGACCATTTTGCAAATTAGAATTAATTGAAGTGGCGGATGAAAAAGCGCCTGAGAAATTGAGTGAATTAGAAATGATTCAGGTAAAAGATAAAGAAGGCGAGCGTATCCTTGCCAAAGTTCCTGATCAAGCACATGTATTTGCTTTAGCTATTGAAGGAAAACAGCGTACCTCAGAAGAATTTGCCCAAGAGATCAATCAATTAGGGATCCAAGGGAAGAGTAACTTGGTATTTATTATTGGCGGCTCTTTAGGATTAAGCAAGGATGTAATGGATCGAAGCAATACAAAGATTTCTTTTGGCAAAATGACGCTGCCTCATCAATTGATGCGACTCGTTTTAATTGAGCAGATTTATCGTGGGTTTAAGATCAATCGGAATGAACCGTATCATAAGTAGATAAGGTTTTTAGAAAGCAATGAATTTACAAGGGATTTTAAGTGTTGACAAGAAAGAATTAAAAAAATGTAAGCCTATTGGCAACAACCAACAGGCTTACATTTAAAATAGTCAAAAAATTATTTTGCGCGCTTTACTTCGATTCGATAGCCGTCAGGGTCTGTCACAAAGAAATAAGAGGGTGTGCCGCCTGAAAGTCCTCTTAACTCACCTGTTTCGTAAGCAGAAGCTTTACAAACTTCATGCATTTTTTCTAAGTCACTGACAGTCACACCTAAATGACTGAAGCCATCTCCTACATTATATGGCTCGGCATCGTAATTGTAAGTGAGTTCAATTTGAACAGATGAACCGGGCGAATTCAGATAAACTAAATCAAACTTATTTTCAGGGAATTCTCTGCGGCTGGCAATTTCAAAATCGAATAGATTAGTATAAAAATCTAAAGTAGCCTCAAGATCTCTGACACGCAGGCAAATCTCAACGAGTTGTTGTTTCATAATAATATCATCCTCCAATAGTTTCTTATTGTTATTCTAGCATGAATAGACCGTATAGGCACGCCCGTGTTATTTTCTATATTGGTTTCTAATCTATTAATAGGCAAAAAGCGCAGAGTTTAATCTGTTAATACGAGCGTTCATTGACAAAATTACATTCGACAAAGAAATAGTTGGTAGACTAAATGAATTAACGAAAGAAGCAGAGCTCACTAAGGAAGTTGAGGGTTTCGTATCATAATTACGGATATAAAAAACCACAGTGATAAACGATGCGGAGCAGCTTATCATGAATAGATAAATAAGCTGAAATTTGTGCATAGTAGTACAAGAGTAGTATGATGAAGTTACTAATAAATAGTATGAGGAGTGGTAGAATGGCAGCGTACAAATTACCAAAAGTGTGGCAGTGGGAAGAAGAGAATTCAAAAAAAGGCGGCAATCGTCCAACAGCTGGCAGTCTTTTTGAACAGAAATTACCAGTAGGAGAAGCTACGTTCCAACTTTATTCGTTGGGAACACCGAATGGTATCAAAGTTACGATCATGTTCGAAGAGCTGAAAGAATTAGGTGCAGAGGGCATAGATTATGACTTGTATACTATTAATATTGGAGAAGGCGATCAATTTGGTTCTGATTTTGTCGAAATCAATCCAAATTCTAAGATTCCAGCTTTAGTAGACCAAAGTCAAAGCCCTCGTGTGGACATTTTTGAATCAGGTTCTATTCTTCTTTACTTGGCTGAGAAATTTAATGAACTGATTCCGAAAGATATTCATGGTCGGACTGAAACCCTAAATTGGTTATTCTGGCAAATTGGAGCAGGTCCGTATGTTGGGGGAGGATTTGGTCACTTTTTCGCTTATGCTCCCGAGCCTATGGAATATCCGATCGATCGCTTTACGATGGAAACGAAACGTCAATTGGATTTGCTCGACAAAACCTTAGCACAGCGTTCTTATATAGCTGGTGACACTTATACGATTGCAGATATTGCCATCTGGTCTTGGTACGGTCGTTTAGCTTTAGGAGAATTATATGAAGGCTCGTATGAATTTTTAAATCTGGATGAGTACACTCATCTTTTGGAATGGTCTCACCGCATTGCAGAACGACCAGGTGTCCAAAGAGGTCTGGCAGTGGAATATCAACCGATTGGGGAGTAGTTCATAAAAACGAGGTAGTGAAGTTTTTCTTTTCATAGCTTGAGGAAAGTCTTATTTAGATATATCACGAACTAAGAAGGATAGGTATAAAATTACATTTAAAAAGAGGACGTATAATGATTGCAAAAAGTGAAGAGGACTTTAATGGACTAAAAGAAATTGGCCGTATTTGCGGATCCATCAGAAATAAATTAGTCGAGTGTACTAAGCCCGGAATGACTACAAAAGAGCTTGATGAAATGGCAGAAAAGAGTTTTGAAGAAGCTGGGGCTTTGTCCGCACCTAAAGAAACATATAATTTTCCAGGGTATGTGTGCATAAGTGTAAATGAGGAAGTAGCGCACGGAATTCCAGGAGGTCGGGTTATCCAAGAAGGTGATCTTGTAAATATTGATGTATCAGCTTCTAAAAATGGGTATTTCGCAGACACCGGGATTTCTTTTGTGGTTGGTCAGGGAGAGACAAGTAAAGAAAAAGTATGCGAGGTTGCTAAAGAAGCCTTCTACGCAGGTCTTAAAAAAGCAAAACCAGGATCTAAAAAAAGCGCCCTTGGAAAAGCAGTACACAATGTAGCAAAACGACATGGTTTGACTGTTATTAAAGATCTTACTGGACATGGCATTGGACGTTCCATTCATGAAGCACCAGACCATATCTTTAATTATTTTTCTCGTTGGGATGATGAGCTCTTAAAAGAGGGTATGGTGATTGCTTTTGAGCCGTTTATTTCTACTCTGGAAGAGGAAGTATTCGAATCCGA
Source organism: Desemzia sp. FAM 23989 (assembly GCF_045528345.1). NCBI lineage: Bacteria > Bacillati > Bacillota > Bacilli > Lactobacillales > Carnobacteriaceae > Desemzia > Desemzia sp. FAM 23989. The sequence continues at coordinate 28,866 of NZ_JBGQQT010000003.1, forward strand.
AGAAGATGAGTGGACACTACTCACTCAGAAAAGCTTAGTGGCTCAATACGAACACACCATTATTCTTACGCAAGAAGGACCGATCATCACTACTTTGTGAGAGTAGCAGGAATAAATTGGCTCTTCATCTTCTAACGTTGATAAAGAAATTTCCTCCGAACTATGGGATTGCTTATGGAACGCCATGGGAACGCCTTGAGCCGAAAACCGCGTCTCAAGACTTGCAAGCGTCAAACCCCGAGTAAAAGCTGAAGCTTAACTCGGGATAATTCTCATTGCATCCTTTTCATGGTTATAAGCAACCCCATAGTCCTCCAGAAATTTCTAAAACTGAGTTTCTAATAGAGTTAGAGTTAAAAAGAAGTGTATTTTCTACTCACCAACGTTAAATGTTGTAGAACCAATAAATTGGGTGTTTGCTTAGACAGCAAACACCATTAAATAGGTCCAGACTATAAAAATAGAACTTCTTTATTTTTAGAAGTTCTATTTTTATAGTCGATAGGCGGTATAACTGAATTTTTTGTTTAGGATAAAAATCAAACTAAGGGGGAAAAGCAATGGATGTTAAACCTATCAAAGCTCTTTCTGACAATTATATTTGGGTCATTAAAGAAGGCACCGAAGCAGTAGTGATCGATCCCGGAGAAGCTGAAGGCGTCATAGATTACTTGGAGGAACAACAGCTGGATTTAATCGCTATTCTTTTGACTCATAATCACGATGACCATATTGGCGGGGTGAAAGAAATCTTAGCGAAACACCGGGGTACTCCTGTATATGGACCGAAAGAAACGGAACCTTTAGCTGATTCTATTGTTCAAGAGGGAGTCTCTTTCAAGTTGCTGGGCCAAAATATTCAAGTTTTCAAAACTGGTGGTCATACTGCTGGACACATCAGCTTTTTAATGGGAATGAGTCTCTTTTGTGGAGATGCTTTATTTTCAGCTGGCTGTGGTCGAGTCTTTACAGGAGATTATCAAGCTCAATATGGTGCTTTGCAGACATTCAAGCGTTTAGACGATAAAGTACAAGTCTATGCGGCACATGAATATACACAAACCAATTTGAACTTTGCTCATTCTGTGCAGCCGTCTAATGAGGTGATTTCTGAAGCCTTGGGCCACGTCAATCATTTGCGCGCACAAGGAGTGCCGACACTACCGTCAACCATCGGTCGGGAGAAAGAAATCAATCTGTTTATTCAGGCAGAAACGCTGGAAGATTTTATAGACTTGCGTAAAGCACGTGACGAATTCTAAAAAATTTTTCGAATCTAAACTAAGGAACCAAAACTCATTGATGTATTTACAGTGAATCTTCTTATAAGTGATAGCAAAGAGCGAATCCAACATCAAATTCTAGATTCATCTACATTGGAAACCCCCAAGCATTTTTCTGCTTGGGGGTTTTTGTTCTTATCGATATGGTCAAAATAACTTAATAGTTTAACGCTTTTAAATCTTCTATAGTCACTTCTTGCTCAGTATAGCCATCTACCATAAATCCGCTTAAATTTGAGAACTCTTTAAACAGGATGTCATAAGCGGCTATTTCAGAATTGAAATTATCTTTATTTAATTTTGAGATAAGCTCTTTCGTTTGAGCTTGAGTGTCGCTGTCCAGTTCCCAGCTGTCAGGTCTAAGTCGTCCCATTTCATCATATTCAGACTTTTCGCCATAAATCATTTCGCGGTAAATGCGGTCTTGGTGCATAATGGGTGTTTCGTGAGTTCCTTTGTCTGACATGACTTTGTATAGAGCGATGCAATAAACAGGGAAAAAAGGAATCACTGAACTGGCTTTAGTTGTAACTGCAGTAGCAACCACAATTTCGGCTTTTCCGTTAATATCAGCCAGCAATTCATTAATGTTCTCCGCCTTTTCATCACAATCCGCTTTAGCAAGACCAAGAGTACCTCCACCGTAATAAGGACGATTCAACTCTGTTCCTAAATAAGAATAATTAGTTGTCAGCACTCCATCAGCCAATACACCTGCTGCTTTTAGGGCTTCCATCCATAATTGCCAGTCTTCGCCACCCATGACTTTGACTGTACCTGCGATTTCTTCATCAGTTGCAGGATCCAGAGTCTCAGTATAGAAAGAGTGGTTTTGCATATTAATATTCGGACCAACTACTGGCTCGCTAAGAGCTTTAATGGAGGAAGTATAGGTTTCTCCAGTATCAGGATCTGTTCTTCTGCCGCTTGCCAGACTGTAAACGACTAGGTCGACTTTACCGCCAAATTCATTTTTTATATAATCGATGATCTCTTGTTTGCTCTCATGGCTAAAGGCGTCTTGTACAAAGTTTTTGGCGACTAAGCCTTCTTTTTCAGCTGCTTCTCGAAAAGCGATATTGTTGTACCAACCAGCTGTTCCTAGATTCTTTTCGTTTTTTGGTCCCTTTTCAAAAGAAACACCAATGGTATCTGCTCTTGCACCGAAAGCTAGGCTGATGCGGGTAGCTAAACCATAGCTTGATGAAGCACCAATGATCAATACTTTTTTCGGTCCTTCATAAGTCCCTTTGCTTTTCACATAGTCAATTTGATTCAGTACTTCTTGTTTGCATCCAAGTGGGTTTACGCCTAGGGCTACATTTCCCCGGATATTTTGTTTGAATTCCAACATGATTTATTTTCCTCCCTTAAACTGTCATAGGAATATCATATCAGAAAAAGGTTCTCAAGAATAAATAATCTAACAAAACTTCAAGTTTAAGTTAGTCCTTAGTTTTATCGACTGGCAGATAAATTAAAAAAATAGTTCATTCAAGTAAAGGAAACAGTTCTTATCTAATGGGTATCAAATTGCCTTATATGCTGTCGCAAACGTTTATATGTGAACGGTTTGTGTCAATGGATAATGAGCCGATTTTGATGTACCTATATAAAAAAAACTGTGTTACATTAAAAGTAAAAAATGACTAAAAGAGGATGCCCTATCATGAATTCACAATTGACTGCTTATGTATCAATTATCTGTACGTCTGGTGTATTGAACTTATATTTATTCTTATATGTGTATGTTAATCGGCACCGTTACAAAAGAATTGCGCATATTTTTATGGTTTACACTGCAACAATAGCTGTTTATTGTTTTGCTTCAGCTTTTGGATTACTAGCTACAACGCTTGATCAGATCAAATTTTGGACAGTTATGCAATATGTGGGGATGCCGATTTCTACGCCGTTAGGACTACTGTTTGTTATGCAGTATTTAGGCATTTCAATTTCAAGAAAAAAAGCTTTTTCTCTTCTGGTTGTTCCTTTGATTACGTTAGTCATGGTAGCAACGAATGACTGGCATCATCTTCATTATCGAGTGTTTGAGATCGACTCATCTTTAGGCGCTCCTTATATACGGCAGGAAATAGGGCTATGGTATACGATTCATGGAATCTACATATTTACCTGTATGCTGGTTGCTTTGTTATTGGCTATCTCTCATTGGAAAGAGACTGCAAAAAATTATCGCCCACAATTATTTGCTTTAATAATCGGACAATTGATTCCTATACTGACAGCTTTTCTGTATTTAGTAGGATTGACCCCTGAAGGAGTAGACCCAGTTCCGATGGTCTTGTGGTTGTCATCTCTGTTGTATTTGTGGTCGATCAAATCTTCCCGTTTGTTCACGCTGATGCCCATTGCAAAAGATGCGATATTTAATGGCATCAATGATGGTGTAATGGTATTGGATGAGTCTCGCCAATTGATCGAGTTCAATCAGACATGTGAAGAGTATTTTCCACAATTAAATAAAACTCTACTTGGAATGGACTTTTCTAAAATTTGGTATCCATTGTCAGGCAATTCTGTTCCATTAAATCTTGAAGTGACCAGTCAGTCCCAAGAAGTACAGGTGATTGTGAATGGTGTCAAAAGTATGTACCAGATTCGTATCTCACCATTGATACAGGGGAAAAATAGTAAAGGTTTAATACTGATTTTTACAGATATTACTGAACTCAAAAGTCTCCAAACTAAATTGGAGTACCAAGCCAATTATGATGGACTGACTCATATACATAATCGACGGGCCTTTATGGAACGCTGCGTACAAGATTTTGAAGCAGCGAAACGAGAATACACTCCGTTTACAGTAATACTGATGGATATTGATCATTTTAAGCAGGTGAATGATACATATGGACATCATATAGGAGATCAAATACTTAAGCATGTCGTAAACATTTGTGAAAATCAGTTAACGGAAGGACTGGTGTTTGCTAGATACGGTGGGGAAGAATTTGCTTTGTCTCTGAGTGGTTATACAGCAATAGAGGCAGCAGCATTAGGAAATAAATTGCGTAAAAGTCTAGAGATTCAGAATCTTCATTCTGCAGAAGGAGACATTCCGGTTACGTTCAGTATGGGAGTGGCCGAAGCGATACAAGAGGCAAAGGAGACTGTAGATCAGTTGTTGATCAAAGCGGACAAAGCATTGTATTCAGCAAAACAATCAGGGCGTAACCAAGTACATGTCTATACGGAAGATAAAGTAAAGGCTGGCTGAAAAAGAATGTAGTAAATAGAGATGGAGCCTCAGTGAGCTTCATCTCTATTTGATGTCCAATAAAAAATACTTGTCTATCATTAAAATCAGTCTCTATTTAAATAAATACACAATTATTATAAAGCGAAATAATGAAAAATGCGGCCATTCAGGTTGTTAAATGAAGGTACATTTGATATATTTGAAACTATTAAATTCTTCGTTTATAGATAAGTCGAAGTCGTTCTTTCGTACTATAAACCAGCTTTGGCATAAAGAAGAATAAAAACGCGCTAATTGTGAGTTAACCACAGAATCGGCGTTTTTTTTTATATCATTCGTTTGATTATCGTTCTGAAAACCAGCTTTCTACCAGATACTTAATGGCAATATTTCAAACGTGTTGAGCGTCATATGAGGAGATTTAAATAACCAAAACACCAGATGGAATAGAAAATAATTTGTGAAGGGATCTGGATAACGTGCAGAAAGAAATTGTTCATCAACTACCTAAAGTAGAGTTACACTGCCATTTAGATGGTTCTGTGCCGATGAAAACATTAAAGAAACTAGCGGAAAAACAACAACTTGATGGAGCTTTACTGGATCAAGTAGTGGCACCGGAAAAATGCAGAGATTTATCGGATTATCTAAAAAGTTTCGATATCACTCTCCAACTCATGCAAACCCGTGAGCAGCTTGAAGAGTCAGCTTTTGCGACTGCTGAAGCAGCGGCTTTGGAAAATGTTCGTTATATGGAATTGCGTTTTGCTCCGCTCTTGCATACAGAAGCAGGAATGACGTTACCAGAAATTATTTCAGCGGTCAGTGAAGGGGTCCATCGAGCCATGGAACAATACAATATCCTAGTGAACCTATTGATTTGCGGTATGCGTCAGGATTCTAACGAAGAAAATCTTGCGATGTTGTCCGAATTGACACAAACGCAAGAAAGCTTATTGGTTGGTTTTGATATGGCAGGACCGGAACCTGATTTGGCAAATGACCACATTGAACCTTTGACTGCTTTTGCGCAAGAAAAAGGCCTGCAAATTACCCTTCATTCTGGCGAATGCGGTTGTGCTCATAATGTTGTTCAAGCAATCCATTTAGGAGCCGACCGTATTGGACATGGCATCGCCACTCAAATGGATGAAACAGCACAGGCACTGTGTGTGGAAAAAGGAACGGTCATCGAATTATGCCCGACGAGTAATATTCAAACGAACGCGGTGGATAGTTGGGAAGATTACCCCTTGCTTGATTTTATGGAAAAAGGGATCCGCTGCTGCATCAATACCGACAATCGTACGGTTTCCCACACGTCACTGACTAGAGAGTACTTGTTGTTGGCTGAACATTTAGGAATCCATTATGCAACAATGAAATCATTAAATTTAAATGGCCTGTCAGGAGCCTTCATCACTGCAGAGGTCAAGGAAAAACTTGCTGCAGTCATTGAGAAAGCTTACGCGCCTTATAGTTGAATTAGGAGAAAAAAGTGGAATCTACTAGCATGAGTCTAGTTAGGTTCCACTTTTTGTGCGCTTAATTATAGAATTTTATACATTATTCCGCTTGTTAATGCATACATTAATATAAATTATTTCATTATACCTTGGGATTATAAAATTACATTGTTCGAAGTTGAACGAAATAGCTTTTTTACTCTCCTATACTATTTTATATAAATAGGGTGACGATGAAAAAACAAGTTAAATCAACAATTTATTACAGAGACTCTAAAGAAAGAGCAATAGAGTAATGAAATTTTTGTTGGCAAAAAATTCACAAAATTATATAATTTTTTATATATTTAGTTGACGATTATATTTCTGGAAGGTATAATTCGAGGTGTAAAACAAATGTGAAAATGAGCACAAACTAAACCGCTGCTAGTTATTGTATGGAGGGATGGACGTGAATATAGAGCGATTTGTTGAAGCGCGTAAAGCGATAGGACTTTCTCAAAGTGAAGTGGCCGAAGGGATCTGTACACAAGCTACCTTAAGTCGTTTCGAAAATAACGGAAAAGTACCAAGTTTAAAAATCCTTATTCAGCTGTGCAATCGTCTGGGGTTGCCTTTAGGCGAGTTGTTCCCAAAAGTAGGCGTAAAATATTCAGAGATCATTGAAAAGATGAACCAAGCTGAATTTTTTTTGATTACGAGTGAATATGAGCAAGCTAAGCAGCTGCTCAACACCATCTCAATCAGTAGTGATATAGAAGAACCTAAGCTAGCAATGCGTTACCATTATTTAAGTGGTTTTGTCATGATTTTTCAGAAGCATGCAATTACGGATGTTCTTTTTATGTTCGATCACATTTTATTAGCTGAAGAGACTGAAGATTCTATTATTTTTCGTTTACTAGCTTATACGGGGAGCGGAATGGTTTATTCACGCGAAAATGATCAAGAGAAAGCTGAATTTTATTTTAATAAGATTTTGGAAAAAATTTACAGTTATCCAACCACAACCACTGAAGATACTTGGAGAGTACTCAATATTGTGTTTCAATGTGGTCTGTTTTATTCCAAAATCCAAGAAATAGACATCAGTAATGCTTTGCTTCATTATGCTGTTGCTATTTGCTCAGATAATCACGTAACGTATTATCTTGCTAGAGCAGCTATTCAGTTAGCTAAAAATGCCATTATAGAACATCAACCAAAAGAAGTGATTTTGGAATTGATTTATGATGCTAGAGCCTATTCAAAAATCAATCGAAATAAAATCGCGTTAGCTGAACTAGCAAGTTTAGAAAAAGAAGTCTTGTTGAGTCAAGGAGATGAATAAACTGATACAAAAAAGAGAAACGGTTCGTTTAATGGGAACTGTCATTGATTTATTAGTGGAACATGAATCTCCAGAGCCGATAATGTCTGAAGTAATCAATCGGTTAAAAGAATACGAACATCGATTCAGCGCCAATGATCCCAGTTCTGAATTGATGGCCGTCAATCGCCATGCAGGGATTTGTCCTGTTACTGTTCATCCCGAGTTGTATGAATTGATCCAGATAGGAAAGAGACATAGTTGTGCTCCAGGCAGTTATTTGAATATTGCTATTGGTTCGTTAGTCCAAACGTGGCGAATTGGATTTGCTGATGCCAAAGTGCCTTCAGAGCCAATTATCAAGGCGCTGCTGAAGAAGATAGATCCTCACAAGATTATGTTAAACGACAAAGAAAAATCAGTTTATTTAAGCGAGAAGGGGATGTCGATTGATTTAGGGGCTTTAGCAAAAGGCTATATTGCAGACTTAGTCATTCAGTATTTAAAAAGCGAGGGTGTGGCCTCTGCATTAATCAATTTAGGCGGAAACGTCGTTGGGTTAGGACCTTCTCAAACTTCTAAAAAAAAGTATTGGACTATAGGGATTCAAAATCCCAACTTGGATCGCGAACACTATTTGACCACGTTGAAAATCAAAAACCAATCCGTCGTGACTTCAGGAATTTACGAAAGAAGTTTAGTGAATAAGGGGAAAACCTACCATCACATTTTAAGTCCTCATACAGGGCGCCCTATCGAAACAGAGGTAGCCAGTCTGACTATTCGGTCGGATCGATCGGTGGATGGTGAGATATGGTCTACTCGCTTATACGGTCAATCAGCTGATGAAATCATCACTGAATTGAACAGAGTAGAAGGAATAGAAGGATTAGTGATTACAAAAGACGAACAGTTATGCTATTCAAAGGGTTTGGAAAAAATAAACGGTTAAAAATCGAGGAAATTGAAAGGAAGTAAAAAAATGAAAAAATTTATTGGATTAGTAGGAACAAACTCAGACCACTCAACAAATCGTACATTGCTGCAATTTATGCAAAACCATTTTTCCGCTAAAGCAGAAATTGAGATTTTGGAAATCAAAGACATGCCGGTATTCAACAAGCCTGAAGATAAAGGAATTCCTGAAATCGTGCAAGTGATGGCAGATAAGATCAATGATGCAGATGGCGTTATCATCAGCACGCCAGAATACGATCATACTGTTACCGCGGCATTGCTGAATGCGCTGAGCTGGCTTTCTTATGGTATTTTCCCTTTTGTTGATAAGCCCGTAATGATTACCGGAGCCTCTTACGGAACTTTAGGATCTTCAAGGGCTCAATTGCACTTGCGTCAAATTTTGGATGCACCTGAGTTGAAAGCACGTATTATGCCAAGTTCAGAGTTTCTGTTGAGCCATTCTTTACAGGCATTTGGTGAAGAAAACAACTTAAATGATCAAGCGCAAGTAGAAAAATTAGAAGGGTTGTTCGAAGATTTCTTAACTTTTGTAACAATCACGAATCAATTGAATCATGCACATGCACAAAACACAAAAGAAGCAGAAAACTTTTCTTGGGAAACTATATAAAGATAGGGGACAGTAAAAATGAAATTAGTCGGTATTGTAGGATCCAACGCAGAAGTATCATATAATCGCACATTATTGAAATTTATCAAAAAGCAGTTCAGTTCTTTATTTGATTTAGAGATCATTGAGATCAAGGATGTTCCAATGTTCAATCAAAGTGATGACCAAACAAACAGTCCGATGATCCAAAAAATAAACAGAAAGATACTAAATGCAGATGGTGTCATCATTGCTACACCAGAACACAATCGGACAATTCCTGCTGGATTAAAAAGCGTTCTGGAATGGTTATCATTTAAAATTCATCCTTTAGAAAATAAACCTGTCATGATCGTTGGAGCTTCTTATTACGATCAAGGATCGTCTCGTGCGCAGCTGCATTTGCGCCAGATTTTAGATGCGCCAGGTGTTAATGCTATGGTATTGCCTGGAAATGAATTCTTACTAGGCAAAGTAAAAGAAGCTTTTGATGAAAATGAAAATTTAAAAGACCCAGGAACAATTCAATTTCTGGGCAGTTGTTTAGAAAAATTCCTTCAGTTCATCAAAGTGGTCACTGTAATAGAAGGGCCTAAAAAAATAGAACTTGAACCAGAAGATCTATACGCAACTGGCAAAATCAACACAACCATTGAAGACATTGATATGTACGCAGATGATTGGTTGGAACAAGCCGCAGAAAAAGTTGGTGCAGTAGAAGGAAATACGTATGTTAAATTGGATCGTGGATTATTAACGGTTGATCAATTGAATTGTTTCTTAGCTTCAATGCCAATGGAATTAACTTATGCAGACAGCAACAACCAATTCTTATATTACAATCAAACCAAACCGGCAGAGGAAATGTTAGCTGCTCGTGTTCCTGGACAAGTAGGGAACCCATTAGCCAAATGTCATCCAGAAAAAGTGCATAAAAACGTAGGGTATGTGATTCAACAATTGCGTTCTGGAGCAATGGATGCATTTCGTGTCAATGTGCCAACACATGGTCCTGACAAATATGTCGTGCATAATTATCAAGCTATGCATGATAAAGAAGGAAACTTTGCCGGAATCAATGAGTTTATTTTAGACTTTAAACCGATCATTGATTGGTATTTGAAACAAACTGGTCAAGCATTAGTAGGTGATGTAGACGCTGTTTCTGGTGCTTCAGCTAAAGACCATAAAACAGAAGAAGTAGATGCAGTCTCAGGGGCTTCTATAAGTGAAAAAGAAGAAACCAAAGAAACTGTAGATGCCGTTTCAAGCGCGTCTGTTAAGAGTTAATCCATAAAAGATAAACAAAAAAACTTCGACTCTTCATCTTCTAACGTTGATAAAGAAATTTCCTCCGGCCTATGGGGTTGCTTATGGAACGCCATGGGAACGCCTTGAGCCGAAAACCGCGTCTCAAGACTTGCAAGCGTCAAACTTAGCATAACGGCTAAAGCCTAACGCTAAGTAATTGCCATGATTGTTGCTGCTTCAGCAGCTTACAAGCATGGTACACTTGGGCGTACGCCCACAGTGTTTCCTTTTTTTACATCCTTTTCATGGCTATAAGCAACCCCATATTCCTCCAGAAATTTCTAGAACTGAGTTTCTAATAGATTTAGAGTTAAAAAGAAGTGTATTTTCTACTCACCAGTTTCAAATGTTGTAGAACCAAAACTTCTCGTACAACGAGAAGTTTTTTGTTGTGCTAAATAAATAGTGAGTAGCCATTCAACAAAAAATGCACACCTTTGTGAAAAAGTTGCAATCTTTTTGATGATTTCTTCCCCTATACTTTAGATACAACAGAAATAGAGGAGGAGAACGATATGAAATGGTATGCAATGAGACACAAAGAGGTAATGAGCACTTTAACAGCGACACAAACAGGTTTGAGCGGTACAGCAAGAAAGGAACGGTTAGAAAATAGAGGCAAGAATAAACTCACTGAAAAAGCAGCAGAAAAACTTTGGCAAAAAGTAGGTAAGCATTTTACAGATCTATTGATGATCATCTTGATCGTAGCAGGAATCTTGAAAGGACTAACAGGCAGCTTCGTTGAAATGGTAATTATTTTTATCGTCGTATTGATCAATGGGTTCATTGGTTACTACCAAGAGCGAAAAGCAGCAGCTTCCTTAGATGGACTCAAGAAAATGAGCAGTCAAGAGTCCATCATTTTAAGTGGAAATCAACGTAAGAAGGTCGAGACGGAGACGCTTGTTCCTGGCGATATCGTGCTTCTGCAAGCAGGAGATATCGTTCCAGCTGATATTCGCCTCATAGAAGCAACAAATCTGTTGATCGAAGAATCAGCCCTGACTGGAGAATCCTTACCAATCATTAAAGACAACCAAGTCTTGGCTGAAGATACGCCTCTTGGAGATCAAATCAATATGGCCTTTTTAGGAACGTTGGTTCAAGAAGGATCAGGAGTTGGTGTGGTAGCAACTACAGGTGACGAAACTCAATTAGGTCAAATCAACCAAGCCTTGCAGACGGTAGAGGAAACCACAACACCATTGGTACGAAAAATCAATCAACTCAACCATCAAATTTTTAAAGGCTTGATTGCTTTTATAATCTTTCTTTTGTTCTTTACAACATTACGTTATGGAATGGACTTCAACTTATTGCTTGCAGCCAGCATCTCGCTGATTGTAGCGATTATTCCAGAAGGATTACCGGCTGTTTTGACGATGATTCTCTCTATGGGTGTCAAAGAAATGGCAGAAGAAAAAGCCATCATCAAAAGTATGCCGGCTGTAGAAACGTTAGGGTCCATCACTGTTATTTGTTCGGATAAAACAGGAACATTGACTAAAAATGAAATGACTGTGGTAGATACGGTAGTGGCTGAAGAAGACAAAGAAGTGTTATACGACATCATGCATAATTGTCAGGATCTAAAGACAGAGAATCAACAAGAAATCAGACAATTAACTGGAAACCCGACAGAATTAGCTTTATTGAAATATGTAGATCAGCAGACTGTCCCTTTAAGAAAGAAAATAGACAAGATTCCTTTCAGCTCCACTTACAAATTAATGGCAACATTGCATGAAGTAGACCATATATCGACGATTTATGTTAAAGGTGCTCCAGATGTGCTTCTTCATCAAGCGGACTTGACGCCTGAAAATCGAATCGAGTGGTTGGAGAAGGTGGAAGATTTAGCTAAAAAAGGACAACGCGTTCTAGGTTTTGCTAAAAAAGAAAGTACAGACTTGGATATTGAGCAACTGGACAACTTAACGTTTATCGGAATCGCAGGTATCATGGATCCGCCAAAAGAGTCTGCCATTGAAGCTGTAGCAGACTGCAGCAGAGCTGGAATCTCTGTCAAAATGATTACAGGGGACCACAAAGACACGGCTCAAGCTATCGGAAAGGAGATCGGGTTAAACCATACTGGAAACGTGCTGGAAGGTTCTGACATTGATCAATTAACGGATACAGAATTAGCAGAAAGTGTACAAAGCGTCGATATATATGCACGAACGACTCCGCAACACAAACTGAGAATCGTTCAAGCTTTGCAGCAGCAAGGAGAGCTTGTGGGGATGACAGGAGACGGTGTGAACGATGCACCGGCTTTGAAGCAAGCTGATATCGGAATCGCCATGGGAATCAAAGGGAGCGAAGTCAGCAAGCAAGCTGCAGATATGGTCTTGGCTGATGATAACTTTGCAACGATCTCTAAAGCCGTCAAAGAAGGCAGACGAATTTTTGCAAACTTGAAAAAGACGATCAACTTTTTCCTGCCGACTGCTTTGGCACAAGGATTGATTGTGATCTTAGCATTATTGGCAAACCAGCCGCTGCCCTTGTCACCGATACAAATCCTCTGGGTGAATATGGTAACGACCATCACTTTGTCTTACGCATTAGGGTTTGAAAAAGCAAGCGATGATTTAATGTCTCAAAAGCCAAGAAATCCGAAGCAGCCTATTTTGACTAAATACAATCTGTTTAGATTAGGCTATGTCTCTGTGTTGATCACGATGTCTATGTTGTGGTTGTCATCTTTTGCCTCGATGCCAGCCGTACAGCAAACGATATTGGTTCAAGGTATCGTACTGGCCCAAGCTTTTTATATGGTCAATTGTCGAGAAGAATTGAATTTTTCAATCAACCGTCAGCTCTTCCGCAACAAAGCATTAGGTATTTCTCTATTATGTCTAGTCGCCTTGCAAAGCATCATTCTATTTGTTCCGTCAGCACAAGCCGTTATTGGAACGACGGACTTGAGTTTGATCCAACACTTATCAGTATTTGTAGTAGCCTCTCAAATATTCTTTATGGTTGAAATTGAGAAAGCGGTCAGCAAAGCTATCCAGACAAATTCTAAAAAAGTGATGGTGAAATAATGAACAAAACATCCGTCTTTGAATGAATAAATATTCATCCAAAGACGGATGTTTTGTTAGAGCATATACAAGTTGGAGAGTGCTCGTTTGATGTTCATGATTTCATTCGTTTTAGGCACAAATGAGATGGGAAAGACCTGGTTCTTATCAACGTTAGACGGTATCGGCATATTAGTGATCAGGTAATCATCAGGATCAATTCTATTTAAGTCGGAATAGTCTAAGATATGGAAATCAATCCGGCTGCCGACTAAATCTTGAATCTCTCGTGTCAAAAAGTATTTCCATGCTGGTTCACCTTGATAGCAAAAATAGACCGTAGCTAAAGATTTAACAGAATAAAGTTCGGTCTGGATGATCATTGCTGCTGAGATCAGTAAATTGAGCTCTATTTTAGTTTGGAAGACGGTTGACCATATAGGAGCTAACCACTGTAGCACATTCTTGAAACGATACCGAGCAGCTTCGATGATTTCTGGATACTCCATCGTAAAGATCTCTGTTAATTTCTGTGACTCTTTGTACTTTAGTAAGAAAAGCTGCAGATTACGAAGCAGCACATTATCTGTATCTTGTACAGTATGCGTCTGTTCTCTAATTTTTTCCATCATTTTTAAGCAGTCTTGTTGAATATCTTTATAATAAGTTTCCATTAGATGCAGCAACTTTTCTGAGGGGGTAAAAGGATAACTCCAGCTTTCCAAAAAACAAAAGAAGGCGAAAAAAGATTCATCCATAGGAAGTTTAAGGCCTTCGAGCTGATACAAATGTTGAATTTCAGGCAAAAACAGCTGTAGCAACGGATCTTTTTTATCATAAATCAGATTTTCCAAAAGGCAATTAGCTCTATTGCGTAAACAATTGATGTAAAACCAGCAGATTCCAAAAATTTCTTCACTGGCAGGAGCAGATTCTTGACGCTCCATGCGTCGCAAAAAGCCTTCATAGTGGACTTGATGCATGTGGTATTCCTTAGAGAAAAATTGTTCATGGGTAAAAGGCATCAGCAGACGATGATAAAACATACGTATCCGCAGCTCATCACCTTCCCAAAAAAGATTTCCAGAAGCCAAATTGATTTGAAGATGGTAATAACTTAACCGCTCATTCAACTCTTTGAGGCCTCTTTTTAAGCTGGCTTCAGAGATACCCCATTCACTAACTTGTTCTTCGACAGAAAGTTTATTTTTAGAAAGCAGCTGCTTGACTAGTTGAACGCCTAGAGATTGCCCCATATAATACAACCATAATTGTTTCACATCAGCTTTATTAGTCGAAATCAGCTTTAGCCCGTTGTTGCCTACTGATTCGAGAGTCCATTCTGAAGGCAAGTCAAAACGCAGACTTTGCAAGTCGTTAAAGACGGTACGTTGAGAAGCTTGGGTGATTTCGGCCAACTCTTTAGCTGTTAATTGAGAATGATTCAATAAATGTTCTATGATAATGATTTTCCGATGCAAGTCTTTTTCAATGATTAGTTCTTTAGCAAGTTTAAACATGAAGAATTCCCCCTAATGAATCAAAATGGACAAAGACAGATCAGCTTTTAGTTAAGTCAAAACTAGTTTCGATCAATTGTTCGATTTCAGTTACTTCATTTACTTGGCCTAAAATCACAGAAATCCAGTGCTCTTTATTCATATGATAGGCGTCTTCGATTTCTCTTCGTTCTTTTAGACTGCCATTCAGCTCAGGGGGGCTTTTGAGTTCCAGTACATCGATTTCTTCCTCCCCTTCCAGTCCTATTTTTTCCGGCAAAATATTCATTACAACGCCATACCATTTTCCATTTGAAGGATGTTTGAAAACAGCGTAACCTGGAAATTTTTCCCACAAGTATTCTGGCTCTGCACCATAATGTTTTTTCATATACTGAAAGAGTTTATTTCTTGTTAGCATTTAGACACCATCCTTTTATGACCATAGTACCACTTGAGCAATCCGACTGCTAATAAAGGAAGCAGCTATGATTAAACAAGTTAAGGCTTTTGTTCCAACTGGAAAAGTCGTTAAAAGTTGATTCAGTGACCTCTAATAGTTATTCTTGGGATATGAGATTATCTTAGTAAGGAGGAACGGGAAATGATAGAGACAGTAGAACATGCTTATATAAAAACCAATGGTATAACCTTGCATGTAGCTCAGCAGGGGCCAAAAGATGGGGAACTGATTCTTTTATTGCATGGGTTTCCTGAATTTTGGTATGGATGGCATAAGCAAATGGCGTTTTTGGCCAATCAAGGATTCCGAGTATGGGCACCCGACCAAAGAGGGTATAATCTGAGCGATAAACCCGCTAAAGTAAGCGACTATCGAATCGAACAACTAGCTGCAGATATTGCAGGGTTGATCAAAGCATCTAGGAAAGAAAAAGTATTTCTTGTGGGTCATGACTGGGGAGGCATTGTAGCTTGGAGAGTGGCTAGAGCGTATCCAGAATTGCTGCATAAACTGGTGATTCTCAATGCTCCGCATGAAGCAGCTATGAAAGAACAAGTCCTGCATCATCCATTCCAACTCTTTAGGAGTTCTTATATAGCGTTCTTTCAAATGCGCGGGCTCCCGGAGAAATTGTTCAGCGTATCAAATTGGGAACCGGCAGCGAGGGCGTTGCAAAGTACCAGCCGAAAAGGAACCTTTAAAGAAGAAAATCTGCAGTATTATCGAACTGCTTGGTCTCAGCCAAATGCTATGCGCTCCATGATCAATTGGTACCGAGCTTTAGCCAGCAAATCGATCGGAAAATCAGGTGTTCCCAATCAAGTAAATGTGCCCGTTTTTGTGATATGGGGTGCTCAAGATCAGTTTTTAGGTTCTGATTTGGCAACGGAAAGTCTTGAATTTTGCGAAAGTGGTCGAGGTATGCTGCTTGGTGAAGCAACTCATTGGGTACAGCATGAAGAAACCGAACAGGTCAATAAATATATACTCAGTTTTGTGAATGAGAACTAAATCACCGAAGCCTAAGGCAAAGCAATGACGGATAGAGCATATGCTTTGCTTTTTTTTGCGTACTTTCTTAGTCGATTTGAAATCAGATTCTATTCATGTTACGTTAAATGGTAGCTATATAAAATCGGTGACCTACTCTAAAGACAGGGGAGGCCTTAAGATGGAACGGTAAATAAGCAACATAAGAAGTAAGTGCTGTACATAAGGTTATCGTGAAGAGATAAAAGTAATGGACAAAAGACTAATTGTCTGGAGTGTTGGTGTTGACGCAACACAACTTTGGACTAAGGATTAGCTAAATAAAAAAAGCACTGAGCTTTTTAAATCAATGGAGGAAAATATGATTAAGAGAAGATTTTTGGGAATGACAGTTGGAATGACAGCAGCTTTATTATTGGCAGGGTGTGGCAGTAATGAAGAAGCAACTAGCGATGAAAATATGAGTATCAGTGAAGCAGTAGACTATACGATTACTGGAATTGAACCTGGAGCGGGCTTGACAGGACTTGCACATACTGCTTTAGAAGAATATGAGAATCTAGAAGGTTGGGAATTGGCAGAAAGTTCCACTGCAGGCATGTTGACCTTGCTGGGAGAAGCTATTGAAAATGAAGAACCTATTATTGTAACCGGATGGGCTCCGCATTATAAATTTACGCAATACGATCTGAAGTTTATTGAAGATCCCAAGGGAAGTTTAGGAGATATTGAAAGCATTCATACGATTGCTCGAACAGGTTTTGAAGAAGAAATGCCGAATGCAGCTCAGATCCTGGATGCTTTCGAATGGGAAGTTGAGGACATGGAGTCCGTGATGTATGAAGCTCAAAGCAGTTCATTTGAAGAAGCGTCAATGAGTTGGATCGAAGCGAATCAAGATAAAGTAGATTCGTGGTTGGAGGGAACTAAACCTGGGAATGGAGAAGAAATCGACATTGTCTCTACACCTTGGGACACTGAACGCGCATCTGGAAAAGTGATAGAACTCGTATTAGAACAACAGGGATACGATGTTACTGTGTCAGATGTTGATCCAGCAATTTTGTTTGAAGCTATTGCAAATGGAGAAGCTGATGTTTCCATTGCTCCATGGCTGCCTATGACTCACGAAGCCTTTTATGAAGAACACAAAGATAACATTGTAGATATGGGACCTAACTTGACAGGCGCTCAAAATGGCTTTGTCGTACCAGCATACATGGACATTGATTCCATCGAAGACCTAGAACCAAAAGAATAGAGAGAGTGGAGCGAGGCGTTTAGCTTTCCGGATATAAGGCGAGGCAATTCAGTTGATGCTTTTTATCAACAGAATTGCCTCGCCTTATAAACGCGTAAGCTGCCTCGCGCAACTCGTTTAAAATAGAGAGTGAAACAGAGCATTTAGACCATCAACTATAAGAAAATCCCCACAGACAGGTGCTTTTTACCTGACTGTGGGGATTGGCTTATAGGCGTATGGTCTGCTCTGTGCAACTCATTTAGAATAGAGAGTGAAACAGAGCGTTTAGACTACTGGCTATAAGAAGATTTTGACCAGTTAGGCGAACTTTCCTAACAGGTCAAAATCAGCTTATAGACACGGAGTCTGCTCTGTGCAACTCGTTTAGAATCAGAGCACAACTAAACGAGATTGGGACAAAATTTTCAGCAACTTAAAAAACGTTCATTGCGAAATTGCAGTGAACGCTTTTTTTGTCTTTCTATAAGTAGTGAATCAGGATTTCTGGACTAAACTACGATATTCTCGCTACATTTTTAATCATTGGTTTACTTATTTAAGGTCAACAACACTCCGTTGTTTGGCTTATGACTACTACATACTGTTGCACTGATAAGTGAAGCAAAATGAAATAAAAATATGCGTTTTTTTATTTTCATATAATTTTCATGAAAATATTTCTTACACAAATGACTACTTTTATGTATACTTATTTTTAGACACAAAAAAGGAGTTTTTATTATCAAAGAATTGAAAGAAAACAGATTGCCAAGAAATGCCAAAGAAGGAATATTGTACGGTGCTATTATTTGTGCGATATCAGCACTAATTATGAGTGCAGTAAATATCAGCTTAAATTTCGAGACATTTAATGCACAAGTTGCACTAATTATTCTTAAGTCCTTCCCGATTGCTTTTATCATCGCAATGTTAATGGAAAATTTTATCGTGGGACGTATTGCAGAAAAAATGGTTCATCGTTTTTCTGATGCTAATGATGGGTTTAATGCAAAAATATTATTTACGGTCTTTTTCACTGTTATCGGTATGTCATTCACAATGACGATAATTGGAGATATGCTTGGAAATGGAATTAGCTTAGCTTCTTTTGCCGCATTATCTCATTGGCCTAGAAACTTTTGTATTGCTTTATTCTGTGAGTTATTAATTGCTCAGCCACCTGCTCGTTTGGCTATGAAAAAAATACACTTACGTCAAGAAAGCAACTTGACTGCAAAAGACAACACTTAATTTCTTTATCAACGTTAGAAGATGAAGAGATCTAAAAAAGCACCCTGAAAAGCCAACTTGACTTTTCAGGGTGCTTTTATTGGCTAGGTTTTATCCCAGCATCGTTTACTATCAACATATATTATTTTGTATAGTTATCGAAGTAACCTTGGATGTAGATCATTGGTGTTCCTTTGTCTCCACTACCAGAAGTTAAATCAGATAATGAACCGATTAAATCTGTTAGTCGACGAGGAGTTGTTCCTTGTGCTTCCATAGCACCCACCAAGTCTTCGTCTTTATTGGTGATGTATTCAGAAATAGCTTGTTTCAAATCGTCTCCACGAAGATCAGAGAAGTTGTTGTCAGCTAAATATTTTAATTTGACTTCGTTAGGTGTTCCTTTAAGGCCTTCAGTAAAACCAGGAGATACAACTGGATCAGCCAATTCCCAAATTTTTCCTACGGGATCTTTGAACGCACCGTCACCATAAACCATTACTTCAACAGTTTTGCCAGTCAATTCTTTGATTTTTGCTTGGATAGAATCAACGATTGGTTGACAGTTATTTGGAAATAGTTTGACACTTTCTTCAGTTGCTTTATTTGAGCCTAATAAACCGTAAGCTTCATTAAAGCCGCTACCGTTGATCGACTCACTAAGGATATCATCAAGACCGTATACTTTTACAGCGCCATTGTCTTTTAAGATACGTTTTGTTCTAACACGAGAATGAATATCACAAGTTAATACACTCTTAGTGTAATTCAATATGGTTTTTGGATTGTTTGAAAAAATAACTTCGCATTCAGCGCCTTCTGCTTCGACTAAACCTTTGTAATATTCGATATAGTCTACGCCAGTAAATGGATGATTGACATGACCGAAGTATTGACGGAATTGAGCTTCAGTTAAAATATCTTTCCATGGGTTGATACCTTGAGTATCTAATTCATCAATGTTTACCAAGTGATTTCCTACTTCATCAGATGGGTAGCTCAACATTAGAACCACTTTTTTTGCTCCACGGGCAATTCCTTGCAAATTATTTGCAAAGCGGTTACGACTAAGGATAGGGAAAATAACTCCGATTGCGTCATCTGCAAATTTTGATTTTACATCCGTTGCGATGTCATCGATCGTTGCGTAATTTCCTTGGGCACGAGCTACAATAGACTCAGTTACAGTTACAATATCGCGGTCATCAATTGAAAAACCTTCAACTTTTGATGCATTTAAAACTGTATCTACTACAATTTGCTCAATGTTGTCTCCTTGATTGATGATCGGGCCACGAAGTCCTCTTACTACTGTTCCAACTACTCTTTCCAATATAATCTCTCCTCTAATAAGGTAAGCTAATTTCAAACCATTATTAACTATACCTTTTTATTGCAAAATTGTAAATTCCAGTCAAAGATTTAAGATGACTTCAAAATGCGTTTTCCTTTCGGCTAACGTCAGTAAAACGGCATTTGATTTCAACTTGTTTCTTATAACAGTATCGACTTTCCAAAGGCCGAATGTTTTGTGAATTCCAATGATTTCTGGACGCTCGTCTATGGGATCTCCAAATATTCGCTTGTTAAGATTAGGTTGGAAGAGACTTTTTTTTATTCAAGAAAATTAAAGTATGAAGTTTTTAGTTTTTCGTGAGAGAAGTTTGCTGAAATCACTAACATCTTCTTGTGTTTTAAAAAAGGATGTTGGAATAAAGAGTAAAGCCTGAGAATTTATATATATAAGAAACATATCGCTAAACTCATACGATTTAAGCATGTCCTTCCATTCATAAAATCGGTCCAATTCATTTATCATTTCAATTTTTAGACCGATATTATTTGCAATATACGTTGTCTTATTACTTAGAGTAGGGTTTAAACTGTACATTGACTCTGTTCTTTTTTTTATTAAAATTCTACTGCCGATTATACCTAATATTAATCCTAATCCTACTGTACCCACTGTTAATAAAAGAATGACAAATGGTGATGCATAAGATAAATTGTCGATTGCATTATAGAGAATATAAGACGCAATAACTACTATAAGAGCACTATATATTAATGATTTTTTGCGCCGGATTCGCAATTGATAACGATTAGATTTATGAAGATCATCCAATTTCAAACTACCTGTAAACACTATTCCTTTTTTTCTTCTTCCATAACTAAACCTCCTCGTACTGTTGTGTAAATATTTTAGTCATACTGTATCTGTTTTTTACCTATATTATGAAAGGCTTGCATTCGTTTTTGCTCTTTTTCTAGTCTCTCTTTTGCAAATTGAGAGAAGCTTTCTACGTCTTGGTTGGCCAAAAATTCGACATATTGCCCTTGGTTTCTTTTTCTATAATAAGTGGCGGTAATCCTTCTTATAACAACGAATACATCATTATCATCCGCCCTGTTCGCCCATTTCCGTCGGAGAACGAATGGATTTGTTCAAATTGGATATGTGTATCCAAAACCGCTAATAACTTGTCATCGCTCGTCTTAGCGTTATCTAACCGATACTGCAGGTTATTCACTAGCTAAGATACCAGTAAAGGTATTTCAGCTGGATAATCAGTTTGAAATTCGACACTGTAATCATATTTCCACTTTTTTAAACAGTCCTTTATCGTACTGCATGCTAGCGATCCACAAATAAGCATGACTCTCTGTAACGATCGTTATAGAGAGTGAATCTCCATTGATTAAATAATCAGCCATTCTTTCAAGCACTTGTTTATGGTTCTCAATTTCATAAAATTTTCTAACTAACGCAGGTAAAGATACAGTTTTGTCTTCTATTCCTGCTGAGTGATGGTCTAAGCAAACAAGAACATAATTCCAATATTCCTGTGTGGATGTATAAAAAAAATTTCTCTGAATCAATGAATAATTACAGTGATCTCATTGAGTAAAAATATATATTTGTTATTAATCTGTACAGCAATTATGCACAGATTAATAACTTTTGATGTCTTTTAAAGGGAAAAAATACCTACTTCTTCAGCAACACCATAAAGGTTTTGAAGATGTTGAAACGTTTCTGGTGGATAGCCATAATCTTCTTTATACAATTCAAGCATTAAATTCCCTGCAAAAATACTGGCTTCTCTTTCAAGCGTTCCTTTTCCATTTCTTTGCGTCGTGTAGTAAGCACTAAGGTTTTCATGTTCAAGAGCATGATATAATTCATGAGCTAATACAAAGTAACGTTCGTTTGCGTCAATTAAATTTTCATTGAGCAATACCAGTGTTTCCTCTTTAAATCGAACGGTTTCTCCCTTTGGCGTTTCTCCAAAAGGAACAAACAGGACGTCTATGCCTTTATTTTCCGCTAAACTAAACGGATCATACGTATGATAATCTGTATACAATTGTTGAATCAAATTATTCCAGTTTTCACTCATTTAATCCCTTCTCTTTTTAAGCCTATCCCAAAAGACCGCTTTTAAAACGTCTTGTACGCGTTGCTTGTCTTCTTCAGTTAAATCTTCTCCCCCATAAGCCATATGGACATTGTTGTTTAGGATTTCTTCTAAGTCAATGAGATCTTCTGGTGTGGCCCATTTTGGAACATCTCGCCCTAAAAGGTAATCGGTAGAAACTTGGAAATAATCGGCTAATTTATTGAGTATTTTATTATCTGGTTCTCTTGTTCCTTGTTCATAATTGGCGTAAGTTGTTCGAGCGATTTCGAGTATTTCAGCCATTTCTCCTTGCGTCAACCGTTTGGATTTGCGGAGTTCTTTTAATTTATGAGTATCCATAGTGCACCTCTGTTAGTATTTACTATCTTTATTGTACACGTATTGAAACAAAAAACAAATAAAATTACACAATATTGAGTAAAAATCATTGGCTATCTTCAAAATGAGTAGTAAAGTGTAATTACACATAAAGAGTACAAAATGATTTATCTCTAAAAAGTAGATTAAACCAGTAAAAAAGTGCTGTAAACTATTTTTGAAAGAAAATTATTCTATCAAAATAAATATTTTTTTACTATATAAATACTCATTATGTGTAATATAAGAAAGGAGATATTGTTATGGAAGAATGGGGAAACTTTATTTCGACTATTGGATTTCCTGTTTTTATCACCACTTATTTATTGGTTCGATTAGAAAAAATAATCAATAAAATGATGGACTCTTTAGAAGAATTAAAAGAGCTGCTTCGGGAAAAATAGAGAGGAGGTGATACAGTATGGCAAAAGTTAATTTTTTAAATAATCTTCACTCAGGAGCGATGGCTACATTCGATGACTATGGTATCTTGCCTTCAATCACTTCCGCTCAAGCTATTCTGGAAAGCAATTGGGGAAAGTCCAAATTAGCACAGGAATGCCGCAATTTGTTTGGTATTAAGGCAGATAAGAGCTGGAAGGGTGAAAAGAAAGCCTATTCGACAAAAGAATATGACAAAAATGGCAATCTATTTACCGTTACGGATTATTTTAGGAAATATCCTTCTTATGAGGAGTCATTGAAAGACCATGGAAAGTTTTTCCATGAAAATCAGCGCTATGCTGACGTGATTGGGTTGAGAGACTATAAGAAACAAGCGAGAGCCATTCAAACCGCTGGTTATGCTACGGATCCCCAATATGCAAAAAAACTCATTCAGATAATTGAACAAAATGAATTGCAAAAATGGGATCAAGAAGTCCTTACTCAAACTTCATTTGAGCAACCAAACAATACAACTATGCATAAAGTAAAAAAAGGCGAATCGCTATCCAAAATAGCAGAACAATATGCTGTAACCGTACAGTCAATTGTTACAACAAATCACTTGGAAAATCCGAACCTTATTTATCCAGATCAACAACTGATTATCCCTGTTCGTTCTCATATGCAGTCTAAAGAAGAGCACTATGTTGTAAAACCAGGAGATACCTTATCTTTTATTGCTCAACAATTCGATACGTCTGTCCAAAAATTAGCAACAGAGAACTATATTTCGAATGTGAATCATATTGAAGTCGGACAAACGCTTAAAATCAACTCTTAAAAACAAAGCAATATAAAAATATAGTAGAAAGAAGGAGTATAAAATGGCTGATGAAATGGTAAAAAAAGCTCAAGAGTGGGTAAATGGAGAATATGGAGAACATCCAGGTTATCAAGAAATTACCGCGAATGGAAATACCGGTTGGTCTACGATGTACGCACTTACTCGAGCACTTCAAATAGAATTAGGGATTACGGCAACTTCTAACAGCTTTGGGGAAACAACCTTAGCCGAGTTCACACAACAATACGGGACTATTGGCCAAGGACAAAACGATAGCAACTCGAATATTGTAAAAATTATTCAAAGCGCTCTTTATAGTAAAGGTTATGGTCCAGGCGGGATTACAGGAACTTACGGTCCAGGAACTGCAGCTGCCGTTTTGGAAATGAAAACAGATATGGGGTTATCTGGAACTGATGGAACAGTAACACCAAAAGTATTTAAAGCATTATTAACAATGGACGCCTATATTCGAATTGGTAGTGGGACTACAAAAGTTCGTACGATTCAACAATGGTTAAACAATCGTTATCAAAATAGAAGAGATTTCTATTTACAACCAACTGATGGGATTTATCAAAGAGGAACTCAAAAAGTGTTGATTTATGCTTTGCAATATGAAGAAGGTTTATCTGATGATGTAGCGAATGGGAGTTTTGGACCTACTACAAAAGCAAAATTACCAACTTTACAAAATGGTAATCGTGATGGAACCACTCAATTCGTTCATTTATTACAGGCAGCCCTGTGTTTCAATAACTTTAAAGTTGATTTTGATGGTTCTTTTGGGCCTGGTACTAAAGAGAAAGTTGTTGCTTTTCAAACTTTTTCAGCCTTACAGAATAATGGAATTGTAGGTATACAAACCTGGTCTTCTTTACTGGTGAGTACCGGTGATCCAAGTAGGAAAGGAACGGCTTTAGACTGTGTAATGGAAGTAACTCCAGCAAGAGCACAAACCCTTGTAAACGCAGGTTATGAAACAGTTGGGCGTTATCTAACCAATGTTGAAGGGACGACTTTGAATAAAAAAATTCAACCTGGCGAACTAGAAACGATTTTTAACGCTGGTTTAACAGTCTTTCCTATTTACCAAACGTATGGTGGAGCTGCTGGTTATTTTAACGAAGACCAAGGAACTTTAGATGCGATTGCTGCTCACAATGCGGCAAAAGGATATGGTTTTTCAGATGGAACAATCATTTATTTTGCAGTAGATTATGATTCAACTGATGATGAAATTACGAATTCTATATTGCCTCATTTTGAATCGGTTTATTCTAAAATTACAGAATTAGGCTCCTATAAAGTAGGGATTTATGGAACTCGTAATGCTTGTTCCCGAGTATCGAATGCAGGATATGCAGTAACCAGTTTTGTGAGTGGCATGTCCACAGGATTTAGCGGAAACTTAGGTTTTCCTTTACCAAGTAATTGGGCATTTGATCAAATCTCTACGATTACGTTGGGTAGTGGAGATGGACAAATTGAAATGGATAATAATATCAAGTCTGGAAGAGACAATGGTGCTAGCAAAGTGATTAGAACAGACGAATATATCATTGAACAAGCCTTAAAGAGTACAGCTAAAGGGATTTTTCCATTCAGCGAGATATTTAACTATAGCGTAGAATTGGATGGTAAAACTCATGTAATCAATGACAATCTATACTATAGATTGGAGTATAAAGCATCTAGAGAGATTGAATTTGGAGAAGGAAATCCAATGAATACGATTGCCATATCAAGTGATGGTACACCTATGATGACGACGTCACTATTAAATGCAATAGCTTCTGGTGAATCTATTGCTAATGATTTAGAGTTGGATCTGGATACTGGAAGCCTTATATATAGTTTTGGATCTAACATTGGTGGCACTGGTTTTATCTCAACTTATATATCTATATCTTCAAAATTAGAAGTGGAATATAATTATGAGATTACAAAGCCAGTGACCTTATTAAGTGGTGTAATCATTGCTCCTAAAATCATTTTTACTTTAGTTTTAAAAAACACGAGTAATCCTAATAATCCAAACCTGGTACCTGTGGAAACGGTTGAACCATATACAGTTCCTCAACTTACTACAACGGAAAAAGTTGCAATAGGCACAACTGTTGTGCTTATTGCATTAGCCGCTATTGGAGCTAGTGTTGTTTCAGGAGGAGCAGGCGCGCCAGCTGCTTTTTCTGCTGCTGGGTTAGTTATAACTACAATGTTATCTAGTAACAATTAAAGTATTTTAAACAATAAAATTAAGGATGGTAT
Organism: Desemzia sp. FAM 23989; assembly: GCF_045528345.1. NCBI lineage: Bacteria > Bacillati > Bacillota > Bacilli > Lactobacillales > Carnobacteriaceae > Desemzia > Desemzia sp. FAM 23989. The sequence goes on from NZ_JBGQQT010000003.1 coordinate 54,769, forward strand.
GAGCTTAAGTCAAATCATCCTTAATTTTTTATTTAGGTAATTAATAACATTAACTATTTAATGAGTGTATCTCTAATTGCATATTAATAATTAGAAATTATTAATATGACAATTATTCTTTTACAGGTTAGTAACCATTTAACTTCTGAAATGCACTTTATTAGAATCTAAATGGTTAGAAACTAAGTCTTTAAAGAAGTCTATATCTTTTTTAGAATCAAAACATCTTTTTGGAAATAAAGTTGCCGTATAAGCAGAATAGTAGAAAACAAAACCATATTTTAGTTCTCTGATTGAATATAAGTAAGTCCATTCACGATGATTTTCGCTATTTTCTGTAGTCAAATCAAAGCCTAAATCGCTAAACTTAATTATTACTTCTTTTCGTAAACTATAATTACTTCTATATTCTTTCCTAGCCCTATAGCTTAAAACAAAGAATATTATCGGAAGTATAATAAAAAGAATTAATACAGCAGAAATGATGATATTCATAAGTAACGGAATTTTTATTAATACATAAAAAACTGCTATATAAAGGAAAAAAAAGCATATTAGAACGAATGCAGTAGACCTTATTTTCATATATAAAGATAAAAATACATATTCTTTTTCTGTTAATTCTACTCGCGTAGTAATACTCTCTTCATTATTCATAAAGTGCCTCCTAGTGAATCTTATTAAGTTTAAAAGTACGACCTAGATAATTCATAGTTTTATAAGTTTGGGATCTAAAACCGTGTTTCTTAAATGTTTATAAGGAATTTATTTTTTCACCCATTTGGTGCGTGAAAAAAAACACCTTTCTGTTAATGTAGATTTGACGAAAATACAAAACAGAGGTGTTCTATATGTCAAATTTACGCGATAATCGACTCAGTTTCAATAAAAATGTTCCTGCCAAAAATTCGACATGCTTAGCTTTGGTTTCTTTTTCAATAATAAGCAGCGGAAATCCTTCTTGTAATAAAGAGTATATCATGATCATCCGACCTGTTCACCCATATCCATCCGAGAATGGACAAAGTAGTTCAAATTGTATGTATCTAAAATGGCTAAAAGCTTGACATTGCTTATTCTATTCGTTTCCGATTGGTGTTGAAAATTATAGATTAGTTGCATTATGAGTAAGGACGTTTCAGCCGAAGAAGCTGTTTGAAATTCTGCACCTATAAGCATACTTTCGTTCTTTTTAAATTGTCCTCTATCATATTGCTGCAAGCGGTCCGTTAAATCAGCATGAATCTATTTAACGATCGTTGCAGAGAGTGGTTCTTCATTGATTAAAGGGATGAAGTAAAAAGCTTTTTATCTTGGTTTCAGAAATGGGTCTATGGAGGGAATATAAAAAAAACGTCACCTTCTTTATTAAATCAATCATTCTCTTAAAATAATTTCCAAGGAAGACCAATCTTTATGCTGCTAATGAGGCGCTCAAACCTATAAGTCTAGCAATGGTCTTCCTCTTTTTTTGTCAACTTAAAAAACAATCGTCATCTTTAGTCTCTACCACCGAATAGTTTACACTAGGCAATGATTCATCAGACAAAAATCAGAAAAATTTTGTTCAGATCAAGAATAAAAATAAGATAAATCGCTGGCAATAGTTGGATAAGCAAAAATGTGTTTAGAGACTGCTGCAGCGGTAACTTTTTGCTCGATCAGCTGGCTGAAATAATTGATCAGTTCATCTGCTTCATTGTTCAAACAAGTGGCGCCTACTAATAAACCAGTTTTCTTATCTGTAACGACTTTGATTTTTGAGATAGATTCGTTTAATCGTCTGTAACTGAACCACTTACTGGCGTCTATAGTAGACAGTTCGTAGTCATTTTCGTTATTCGCTGCTGTTTCTGGCGTTACGCCAACTTGGGCTAATTTGGGACCGGAAAAAACCATCGTAGGAATGCTTGGATAAGATATAGGTTTAGTATTTTGTCCAGTCAAATGTGACACTAAATAGTCCGCTTCAAAACTCGAAACAGGGGTCAATTTAGGTTGGGTTTTAGACAAGACATCTCCGATCGCAAAGATAGATGGATTGCTTGTTTGGAGAGAATCATTAACAGTGATCCCTTTTTTATCCCACTCAACTCCGGCATTTTCAAGGGCTAATGCTTCCGTATTCGGTATCCGTCCTGTAGTGCAGAAAACCAAATCGCTGTCTAATTGAAAGTCCGAATCATCAGATAATGAATAACCATTCGAGGTCACTTCGATCTTAGAAACTTCTATATTCAAATGGAAAGTCACCCCTTTAGCTTCTAATTGTTCCATTAAAAGGTCGACCAGTTCTCGGTCAAAGGCTTTAAGAGGACTATCATTGTGTTGGATCACATGTACTTTCGCACCTGCCGCATTAGCGATGGCCGCAAATTCAAAAGAGATATAACCACCGCCCACTAAGGTGATAGTATCAGGCATTTCTGGAAGAGACAAAAAGTCATTACTGTTTAGGAAATGCTTTTTCCCTTCAATATCCAGCAATGAGGGACGTGCACCAGTGGCAATGACAAAGTGCTCCGCTTTTAGTTTGTCTTCATTTACTTGTAAAGTTTGGCTATTGATAAATTCTGCCTTGCCAGTGAACGTTTCTACTCCAGACGATTCCAAACTTTCTTTACTTTGTTTCGGCACAGGGGCAGTGAATGTTTCTTTAAAAGCTATGAGTTCTGTCCAATTCACATGAGGGACAGTTTCTAATCCTTTACCTTGTAGTTGCTGGGCACGATCTATAGCCTCAACGGCGGAAACCAAAACTTTTTTTGGATCACAACCTCGGTTTGGACAAGTTCCTCCCCATAGATCTTCCTCTATTATAGCAACTTTTTTACCCGCAGAGGCTAAACCAGAAGCTGCTGCCATACCACCTACACCACTACCAATGACTACTATATCGAATTTTTTTTCCATTGTTAAAATCTCCTTTACCAAATGTTTTTTCCGCTAATTATCTGTATCCTCTTTGTAACACAGAAATTGAGACAATAAAAACGAAAGAGCTTGTAAAAGCTGTTTTATTCGGAAGGGTATGAGTGGGGAAATTAATAAATATATAAAATCGGAAGAGATGCAACAATAAATTTACAACTTAGAAAAATAAAATTAAAAAAAGTTTGACAGAAAAAAATTAGTTGTGTAAGATGACCTTAGTTAAAAAATACGTAAAAAAGAAAGGAGAGAATTCCATGCGCAAAATGAACTGTTGTTGTTTAGTATGTTGTTGTTGTTTAAATGAAAATAAACACTCATGCTTAACACCAGACTCATTTGCGTAATTCTCTCTTTTTATAGTGCTTTTCTATAAAGACAGATAACGGTTTCATACAATCTTTTTCTCCATAATTGGATTTAAAGGAATGAAACTAGTTTGTTCTGTTGAAAACACTTATAAAAACAAATGATGAATGCCAAAGTGTGCATGAGTAGAACGTTACTCATGTGCGCTTTTTTTGTACCTTAAATTAGAAAAGGAGTAAAAAAATGCCTGTTAAAACAATCATAGACTTGATTGGGAACACCCCGCTTGTCGAAATTGAAGGAATCAAAATTCCAAATGGCAACCGTATCCTAGCCAAACTGGAATCGTTCAATCCTGGCGGCAGTGTAAAAGATCGTTTAGGCTTCAAACTGCTGCAGGACGGGTTCGATAAAGGATGGATCAATAAAGATACCACGATCATCGAACCAACTGCCGGCAACACAGGTATTGGGTTAGCTCTGGCAGCACAAAATTTTGGCTTGCGGACGATTTTTACGGTTCCAGAAAAATTCAGTCTGGAAAAACAAATATTGATGGAGGCTTTGGGAGGAGAAATCGTGCATACACCTACTGAAAAAGGCATCACAGGAGCGATCGAAAAAGCTCGCGAACTGCAGCAAGCAATCTCCAATAGTTATATTCCATTGCAGTTTGAAAATCCGGCTAATCCTTTAACGTATTACGAAACACTCGGTCCGGAAATCAAACGGGACTTAGAAAATGAGAAGTTGACTTCATTTGTGGCAGGTGCAGGCAGTGGCGGGACGTTTACAGGGACAGCTGCTTATCTAAAAGAATGGGACAGCCGCATCCGAACGGCGATCGTTGAACCAGAAGGCTCGATCATTGCAGGAGGACCAGTTCACGGCCATGAAACGGAAGGTATTGGAATGGAATTTATGCCTGACTTTATGAAGAGAGAACAATTTGATGCTGTCTACACTATTTCGGATGAAGAAGCCTTTTTCTATGCCAGAGAATTAGCCGGAAAATCAGGTCTGTTGATAGGAAGCTCAAGTGGAGCAGCATTTGCAGCCAGTATGAAAGAAGCAGAAATGCTGCCACCAGGAAGTACGATCGTGACTATTTTTCCAGACAGCAGTGAACGTTATTTAAGTAAAAATATCTATCAAAAGGAGAATCAGACAAAATGAATTTAAAAACAGCTCTTATCCATGGCGGGGTCAGTCGAGACAAAGCAACAGGTGCAGTGAATGTGCCGATTTATCAAACATCAACGTACAAACAAGAAAAAGTAGGGGTGCATAAAGGATTTGAATATTCACGAACGGGCAACCCGACTCGCTTTGCAGTCGAAGAATTGATCAAAGATATTGAAGGTGGAGTCAAAGGCTTTGCTTTCGCCTCTGGTTCAGCAGGAACGCATACTATTTTCTCGTTATTTTCACAAGGGGATCATATCATAGTAGGTGACGATGTGTACGGTGGAACTTATCGTCTGATCAATTCTGTATTGAAAAGATTGGGGTTGACCTTTACGGTAGTAGATACGAGTGATTTAACGACTATCGAACCAGCTATTCTTCCAGAAACAAAAGCCGTTTTCTTAGAATCGCCTACTAATCCATTATTGAAAATCACTGATATTCAAGCAGTGGCTGAAATCGCTAAAAAACATGATTTGATAACGATTGTAGACAATACATTTGCTACACCTTATCATCAACGTCCATTGACATTAGGTGCGGATATTGTCTTACACAGCGCATCTAAATATCTAGGTGGGCACAGTGACATCGTGGCTGGTCTAGTAACTACAAGTGACTCACAAATAGCGGAACAAATTGGTTTTCTGCAAAATGCGATCGGCGGTATTTTAGGACCACAAGATAGCTGGATTTTACAACGCGGGATTAAAACATTAGGTATTCGGATGGATGCTCATGAAAAAAATGCTGCAGCTATCGTAGAGTACTTAGACAATCATGCGGCTATCGAAAAAGTTTACTATCCTGGATTAGAAAGCCATGTCGGACATGAGATCGCGAAGAAACAAACCAGTGGATTTGGCGGAATGGTCTCATTTGAATTGAAAGAAGGACTATCTGCTAAAGCATTTGTAGAGAAGCTGGAATTGATCACTTTAGCGGAAAGCTTGGGAGCAGTCGAAAGTCTGATCGAGATTCCAGCCTTAATGACTCACGGTTCCATTCCTAAAGAAGACCGCGAAAAATCAGGTGTCAAAGATGAATTGGTCAGATTCTCAGTAGGCTTGGAAGATGCTGAAGATTTGATCGCAGATTTAGAGCAGGCTTTAACACATGTTTCATCATCTATGGAGGGATAATGAATGGGAAGAGAGTTTCTGGATATTTTCACAGATTGGGCAACGGATTACGATGATTTTGTAACTGGAGAAGACGAAGAGTATAAGGAAGTTTTTTCAGGGTACGACTCGATTTTGCAAGAACTGGTCAAACGAAGTGGCGAATTTGTTCTGGAGCTGGGGGTCGGGACTGGTAATTTAACGCGAAAACTGTTGGCGGCGGGGAAAAGAGTTTATCCCATTGAGCCTTCTGGAGAAATGAGGCAGCTAGCAGATGCTAAACTGTTGGGAACTGTCGATATTATTGATGGGGATATGCAAACTTTTCCGTTGCCTCCTTACAAAATAAACACTATTTTGAGTTCATATGTGTTCCACCATTTGAATGCCAACGAGAAAGCAGAAGTTCTGCATCAATATTATGGGCTTCTGGAAGATGGAGGAAGCGTAGTTTTTGCAGATACCATGTTTATAGACCGAGATTCTTATGAGCAAAAGCTAGCTGAAGCTGCTCACAACCAATTTTATGATCTAGAAGAAGATTTAAAACGAGAATACTATCCCTTGATACCCGATTTGTATCGCTCTTTCAAGGATGCTGGTTTCAGCGTTTCATTTATGCAAATGAACCCGTATGTTTGGATCGTAGAAGGCAAGAAAGCAAATTAAACTAAAAAAGGAGTTTTTAGTATGTCAGAAAAAATGAATGTTGAAAGTTTTAACTTGGATCATACAAAAGTCCGTGCCCCGTATGTACGTTTAGCGAGTGAGAAAACAGGACTAAATGGGGACCGTATTTTAAAATATGATGTGCGTATGGCACAACCCAATAAAGAACATTTGGATATGATGTCTGTTCATTCTTTAGAACATTTGACGGCTGAATTGATCCGCAATCATGCAGATTACGTGGTTGATTTCGGACCGATGGGATGCCAAACAGGTTTTTATTTGACAGTTGTGAACCACGAAGATTATAAAGATATCTTGGGATTACTTGAAAAAACAATGAAAGATGTATTGGTGGCTGCAGAAGTTCCAGCCAGCAATGAAAAACAATGTGGCTGGGCAGCTCACCACACTTTAGCGGGAGCACAGCAAATTGCTCGTGACTTCTTAGCTAAGCGCAATGAATGGCATTTAGTATTTGAACACGCAGAAGCAGAATAGGTAGATTCGTCTAGTAGGAGATTGCGCTTCAACTGGCTCTAACCAATTAGAAAATGAGGAGCGAGGAAACGGTGAAATATACCAGTTCCTCGCTTTTTTGCGTTCCCTATTGCATTCATTTTTTTGGAAAAAGGGAACATAAAATTAAATTACGTTCCCTTTAAGAGGAGATTGCCTCAAAAAAGGAACGCAAATTGGATTTGCGTTCCTTTTAGAGCTTGAAATTTGACTTAAGGGAACGCAAATGGACTTTCGACACTTTAGAAGCAGCGTATCTTTTGGGATGGCATTTTTTTATTTTACAATTCTCGCAAAGCAGCGATCAATTCAGTATTGCTGGCTGTTTTTTCATCTTTTGCTTTTAAAATACGCGCCGGAATGCCGCCAACTACCACATTTTCTGGAACATTCTCGATTACCACTGCTCCAGCGGCGACCACGCTACCTTTGCCGATCCGAACACCTTCGATAACGACAGCATTCGCGCCGATCAAGACATCGTCTTCTACAATTACAGGAGTGGCTGAAGCGGGTTCGACCACTCCAGCTAAAACGGCGCCGGCACCGATGTGACAATTTTTACCAACGATAGCTCGGCCACCGAGAATTGCTCCCATATCGATCATACTATTTTCGCCGACAATAGCGCCAATATTGATGATAGCCCCCATCATGATTACTGCATGGTCGTGAATCTCTACTTGATCTCGAATGAACGCTCCAGGTTCTATTCGTGCATTTACATTAGTAGTATCCAGTAAAGGCACAGCACTATTTCTACGGTCGTATTCTAGTTCAACATCATTGATACGCTCTTTGTTCTCTTCAAGAATGGCTTTCAAATCTTCGTAATCACCGAAGACAACTTTTGATAGTCCTTCCCCAAATACTTTACAATTAGGGAAATCAATGGCTTCGTTTAGATTGATGTAAGCTTTCACAGGTGTTCGTTTTTTAGCTTCTTTAATAAATCGGATAATTTCTTGTGCGTTCAATATTATTTCCTCCTAAGAATTCAATAGTTAAGTCACTAAAGCTATTTTTTGTATTCAAATACAGCGGGTCCATTCATGAAAATGTCCTCTGTACCTGAGATAGTCAATGTTCCTTGTTCTAGATGTACTTTTACACGATCTTCAACTAAACCTGCGTCTCTAGCTACCACAAAGCTGGCGCTGCAGCCAGTACCGCAAGCCAATGTCCAGCCGACACCACGTTCAAATGTTCGCACGATGATTTCTTTACGATTCAGCACTTGGACAAAATTGACATTTGTTTGGTGAGCAAACAATGGATGATGGCACAGTTTTTCTCCTAAATCGGTCTCCAGCATGGCTACTGCATCTTCTACGAAAACAACTGTATGCACAGTACCCATAAACAAACTGGTGAACGTGACGTCTTCTCCATCAATAGAGATCGTCCGATTGATGTAAGGAGCATCGTCAGCAGCATCAAAAGCATGGTTTGAGTAATCAGGTCGACCAATATTTACTTCGCAGTAGAACGGCTCATTTTGAAGAATGTCTACGTTCATCTCACCAGCTAATGTTTGTACAGGAAATCGTTCTTCTGTGGTCAAACCTTTGTCTAGGACATATTTGGCAAAACAACGAATCCCATTTCCGCACATTGGAGCTTCGGAACCGTCACGGTTAAACAGCAGCATCTCTAGCGGATTTTGTTTGACGACGATTAAGCCATCTGTATCAAATTGTTCTGAACTACACAAAGAGGTAGCCTCCATAGAATAGTCTTTTCCATTCTTGAAATCCGTGATCACAAAGGTATTTCCGCAGCCGTTATATTTGTAAACAGACATATACAAAACTCCTTTTTACAATTTTTTCCTCAAACAATAAAAAAAGACACCATTTCTGGCGTCTTAAATGTATACAATGGTTATGTAGACAGATGATAGCGCCTCTGCTTTTTAAGCAGGAGTGATATAGGTATTTCCCATATCCCCACGATATAAAATCTGCCGATTTCAATCGTTCGGCAATGGCTGCCTTTCATACATCGTCATCGAATGCCTTCTCTGGTGTATTACTCATCTACATTGCTACCTCTATTAAATTGTAAGTTGCTTTTTTGATGTTTTATATACTACCATTAAATTTTTCTGTTGTCTATTTGTCCGGAAAAAAATTAGATATTGTATTTTTTCTGCAAACTGGTACACTTTTTTTCATAAGCAAAAAGGAGTGATCGAATGAAAGAACGATTGAATGAAGACGTCCTTAAAGTAGAGACGAGTGAGATACGAGCATTTAATCAGTATGCAGTAGACAATCAAGCCTCGCTTTTTCTGACTTTGGGGGAACCAGATTTTCCCACACCAGCACCCATAAAAGAAGCTGCGCTCGATTCTCTGAATAAAAACCAGACTCATTACTCATCAGCGCAAGGGAGCCTTGAGTTGCGAGAGGCGATTTGTGCATTTGAGAAAAAAACCAATCACATCGAGTATTCACCAGAAGAAGTAATGATCACGATTGGTTCTACTGAAGCTATTTCAACGGCTTTAGCCACTTTACTCAACCCTGGGGAAGAAGTCATTATTTTACAACCGGCTTTTCCTTTATACCGTCAATTGATTCAAATGAACAGCGGAGTATGCGTGCCGATCGATACCTCTACTAATCAATTCCAACTTTCCAAAGAGATGTTGGAGGAGGCCATTACCGATAACACAAAAGCTATCATCATCAATTCGCCCAATAATCCTACAGGAACGATTCTTAATGCGTCTTCGTTAGAAGTGATTTATGAGGCCGTGAAGAAACACCAACTTTTTGTGATAAGCGATGATGTTTACAATCAATTGTTATTTACCGAACAACCTGAGCAATTAACTAAATACCAGGATATTCGTAGTTACATCATCATCTGTCAAAGCTTCTCGAAACCTTATGCGATGACTGGATGGCGTATCGGCTACTTATTAGCTGATTGGGACTTTATCGAAGAAGCCCTCAAGATTCACCAATATGTACTTTCTTGTGTCAACACCTTTATTCAAGATGCAGCTATAGCAGCACTGGATTACAATATCGAAGAGATGCTGAATTCCTACCGCTTACGGAGAGATTACGTCTACAACCGCTTGAAAACAATGAATGTAGATGTGGAATTGCCTGATGGTACTTTCTATATATTGCCGTCTATCAAAAAATATGGGCTATCTTCATATGATTTCTGCCAGAAGCTAGTTCTGGAACAAGGCGTTGCGCTTATTCCAGGCAGTTATTTTGAAGCAGACGATTATGTGCGGATCAGTTTTTGTGTAGATATGAAAGTCTTAGAAGCGGCAATGGATAAATTGGAGATTTTTCTTCTGCAACTCCAAGTGAAGTAAAATTCAGACAAGAGAGAGCAGGACAAAAGACATTTTGACCATTGAATATAAACCAGCCTCCCCTTATGAGATGCTTTTTCTCATAAGGGGAGGCTGGTTTATAGGCATGTGGTCAGGCTTTTGGAACGCATTTAAAAGCACCCGTTTAATATGTGACAGAGATAAAGACTATTGTCCCAGTCCCTTTTTTTTCATAACGCAGATGCTTATCCTACAAGATTTATCAATAATGGTGCTAAGAATCCTGCTAAGACAACTGATCCAATGGATACTGTCACAAATCCACCCACAAGCATTTTAGGCGTCACTGAATCGAGAAATAATTGGCGTTCTTCGCTGTTTGAGAAATTGCTGTTGGCTACTTCAGCAGGCAAAATGGCTGTACCTGGAAAACCAAAGAGAGCCGTTATTCCTAAAGCGATACTCATCCAAGGTGAGATCTTTAAAAAACGACCGATCAATAAGGAGAAAAGCACATTTCCAATCGTTCCAAAAACAATAGTCGCTAATAAAGCTGGCAGTATATCTAGAAATACGTCAGGTGTGGCTGAAGCTAAATTGGAAAGGATGACTACAATTAGTGCTGGCATAGCCAAGCCGTAAGAATTTGCTTTTGTCAGAATGTTTTTTTCTAAAAAGCCCAATTCACTGAACAATACCCCCGTTAATAAAGACATAATATTGGCATCGATCAATTGGAATCCTAATAAAGAGGTTAGCCCTTTAGCAGCAAATGAGGCTAGTAGAGCTACTACAGCAACCTTTGCTAAATAAACGTTTCCTGATTGGTATTTTTCAGGTAAGTCAGAAAATATTTTATAGGGGGAAGTTGTTTCTTCTTGTTGTACGCGCTCGATTTCGTTGTTGCGGTATTTTTCTTTAAACGACTTAACTTCTTTTTTCAGAGCCCAGCTGGCGATCGGATATCCGGCAAAACCTTGGACAACGACCAATAAAGAAGCCAGTAAAGCTAAATCGCTGCGCCCAATTGCATTAGCAGCTTCTGACATTTGAATCGCTGCAATCACGCCTCCAGATAAAGGTGGAGCTCCAACTAAGGCTGTCTCGATGCCCATCAATGGAGTAACGACCAAAAAAAGTGCCACTGTAATTCCTATAATTGCTGCAACACAGATCACTACGGTTTTCCATTGTTCTTTTAATTGTTTGATATTCAACATCGTTCCCATATGAACCAGCAAGAAACCAATTAAAATGCTTCCGATCTGTAACAACATGGAGTCTTGGAAAATAGAGGTAGGCATTCCCAACCAAAAAGCGATTAAGAAGAAAACAGATGCGGTGAATAACATAGAAACAATACTTTTGGTTCTCACAGCGATCACATCGCCAAGGGCATAGATACAAAAAATAATCGTGATGGAAACTAAACTATTCATAAAAATCCTCATTTCTTTTCTTTACAGTAATGTGTTAAATGATAAAATAGTTAGAATATTTTGTCAATTTTAATTTTCTCACAAATTAAAGACACACAGTTATTTAAAAACGTTGATACATCAATCTAAAAAGTAATGAGAATTCGATTTGACAAATGAAAAATGAATAGTTATAGTGAGAATTACAAAATATTCAGACAATTCAATTCCTGCATAAAAGCAGCTGAACCTAAAGGAGTCGAGAGAATGAGCCAAGATACCATTACATTAACCAGTCCCGTTAAAGAATTGATAGCTTCTAAAGAAAAGGAAATGATCGCTTTTCGTCGTCACTTACATGCGAATCCAGAAGTGTCTTTAGAAGAATTTGAAACGACTAAAACAATAGCTGCTAAATTAGATGAATTAGGTATTTCTTACCGCTTAACAAAACCAACGGGGGTCATCGCTGAAATCAAAGGTGCTAAATCTGGAAAAACTGTTTTATTGCGTGCTGATATGGATGCTTTATCGGTTCAGCAATTAAATGAAGTAGAGTACAAATCAGTTGAAGAAGGAAAAATGCATGCTTGCGGACACGATGCTCATGTGTCTATGCTGATGAATGCAGCTTCTGCGTTGAATCAATTAAAAGATACTTTCGAGGGTACAGTACGTTTAGTCTTCCAACCAGCTGAAGAAATTGCGGAAGGTGCAAAATTGATGGTGGAACAAAGTGCTGTTGATGGAGTAGATAATGCTTTTGGCATCCACATTTGGGCTCCTGGAAAAGTAGGAACCGTTTCTTGTCCAGCTGGACCTTCTTTTGCCGCTGCAGATATTGTGAAAGTAGATTTTGTCGGAAGCGGCGGTCATGCAGCACAGCCGCATTTAAACATTGATGCAGCTATCATGGCGTCCCAATACGTAGCGAATGTGCAATCCATTGTTTCTCGCGTAGTCGATCCGATGCAGCCAGCTGTTGTGACCTTAGGAAAAATGGAAGTCGGAACACGTTTTAACGTTATTGCAGAAAATGCTCACATTGAAGGTACTGTGCGGACATTTGATCCGGCTACGCGCGATAAAGTAGAAGAATGTATCAAACATTATGCGGAAGAAATCGCCCGTATGTATGGCGGACAAGCAACGGTAGAATACCAACGGATGACTGAACCGGTAAACAATGAAGAAAGAACCGCTAATTTGGTTCAACAAGTTGCTGCGCAAGCTTTTGGCGAAGCGGCAGTCGATAATTGTCCTCCTACAATGGGTGGAGAAGACTTCGGTTACTATATGATGCAGATTCCTGGCGCATTTGCCACCGTGGGTAGTGGGAATCCGGATAAAGACACCTGCTGGCCCCACCACTCTGGGCGTTTTAATGTCGATGAAGAAGCGTTAAAAGTCGGAGCAGAGCTGTATGCGCAATATGCACTGGCTTATTTAGGACAAGATCAATTTTAATTAAACTTTACTCTGTGAGAGAAGGCGGGACTTCTTTTGACAGAGTTTTTATTCATTCTTACAAGGAAATTCCGAATGTCGCGAATAAGGCTATGTGTAATGTTGTAAAAGAAACGAATTCTTAACGGCTAATTTACCTGAGTTTTACTTCCATCCTCTATAATGAAAGTGTTGGATGGGAGGACTTCCCATCATATAATAGTGTTAAAAGGCAGATGAGGTTCTGATGGGAATGAAATGCTTCATCTGCAAATAAAGCAAGTAAACAAGCACTAGTCTCTAAATAAGGTTTTAAAAGAGAGGAGTTTCCCATGCATTACTATGATCAACACATGCATACTCATTTTTCACCAGATTCTGTCGAAACTTTTGAACACTACTTGGAACGGTCAGCTGGTAAAAACTTGATCACAACAGAACACTTGGACTTCTTTAGTACGGAGCAAGCATCAGATGATGTGATTCCAGATTTTGATGGATATTCCGCAGAAATCGAGCGTTTGAATCAACTCTATGGCAATCGTATCTTAAAGGGAATAGAAGTTGGGTTTACGCATCCAGATAAAGAGAGAATTCAAAAGTTTTTGAAAGATAAAGATTACGATTTGATACTGATGAGCATCCATCACAATGGCAAATATGGATTCATGCAGTTGAGTAACGATGATGTTCCTTTAGAGAATCAACTGAAGGAATATTACAACTTGATGCTGCAAGGTGTACGTGAGTTCAAAAATGCCAATGTATTAGCTCATTTTGATTTCGGTCTGCGAAGTTATGAATTGAGTGTAGCGGAATTAAGGATTGTAGAACCAAAGCTAATGGAGATTTTTAAAGAGGCCGTTCAACAAGATATGGCACTAGAATTGAATACGAGAAGCATGTACAGATACGGAAATGCACACCTCTATGAATATGCTATCGATCTTTATCGTTCTGTAGGTGGCACCTTATTTACTGTCAGTTCAGATGCACATGTAGTAGAAGATTATGAATTACGCTTTAAAGATGCTTTTACTATGCTGAGAGAGCATGGAGTAGATCAACTAGCAGTTTTTCAAAAGCAACAGCCGACTTTTGTCGAACTGCCTCAAAATGTGAGTGCTCAATAAATTGCAAGAGAAGAAGCAGTCTTAGGAGGCTTCTTTTTCTCTGCACACAATGTTATAAAAATCTAAAAACTTCCCCTTTTTCAAATTCAGTATGCTACTATATACATCAACAACTTCATTTGGATAGGTAAAGGGGAAGTGGCTCTATGATGAGTGGAAAAGTAAAGGTTATACTATCGATGTTGATTTTTGGAACGCTGAGTATTTTTGTTCGGCAAATCCCACTGGAGACTAATCAGATTGCGTTTTATCGTGGAGCATTAGGAAGCCTATTTCTTGTGGGGACTCTGCTGCTTAAAAAAGAGCGGATCCCGTTTAAATCGATTCAGAAAAATGGGAAGTTTTTGCTGCTTTCGGGCTTTGCTGTAGGAGCCAACTGGATTCTTTTGTTTGAAGCTTATCGCTATACAACGGTTTCAAATGCGACAATCAGCTATTATTTTCAACCGATTATGCTGACGTTGTTGGCGCCGTTAGTGCTTAAAGAAGCTTTGACAGTAAAAAAATTCAGCTTTGTCTTACTGGCTATGATCGGAATGGTTTTTATTATCGGATTCAGCGGCAGCTCTATGGGATACAACCACCCGTTAGGCATCGGATTTGGCCTGACAGCAGCTTTGTTTTATGCTATTGCCATTATCTCTAATAAAAAAGTTACAGGCCTTAGCGACCTTCATTTGACCGCATTAACGTTGATCATCGCTACCGTCATTTTATTACCGTATGTATTGCTGACCACTGGACTTGGAACGAGCCAACTGACCATGCCGTCACTTCTGTCTTTGCTGGTATTGGGAATTGTTCATACGGGAATCGCGTATGTTTTTGTTTTTTCAGGTTTGCAACAAATCGAAGGGCAGACATTCGCGGTACTGAGCTATATTGATCCGTTAACAGCGGTCATCATCTCAGCTACTGTGCTGAAAGAGCCGATCTCCGGGTTGCAATTATTTGGCGGTGCACTAGTCTTAGCAGCAACCTTTATGAATGAGTATTTTACAGGAAAAGGACAAAAAACTGAGCAAATAAAAGAGAGATAAATCACGAAAAGAGGCAGAAGTGCTTCTTTTTTTATTGCTGGGAAATGATGGCATTTGATACGTTATCCCCAGTCAATCAAATGAAAGTTGAGAAAACCACCTCACAACAGAGCAGGTGAACAGACTAACATTGTTAACTAGAGCCTATTTCAAAGTAGAAACTTGATGAGAGAAGTGTGCATTCAATTTACACTAAAAGTCCTTATTTCTTCCTGAATATTTACAAGGAAATAGGGGGTTTATTATAAAGAGATATATTTTAAATACAAACTCTTAGAAATTACTGGAGGAATCTGGGTTGCTGGTAGCCATGTGAAGGATGCAATGTGAATTAGCTCGCGTTAACGCTTCAGCGTTTATGAGGGCTTTGAAGCTTACAAGCTTGGAGACTTTCGGCTCCAAGCGTTCCCATGGCTCTCACCAAGCAACTCAGATTCCGGAAGGAATTTCTTCAAAAAACTAAAAATGACCAGTTAGGAAAGAATGCCTACTGGTCATTTTGTTCTTATCTTCGGTCACCTAAAGGCATTTCTCCGCTCTCTATTCAAAATGAGCTGCGCAGAGCAGGCTTCCTATGATTTCGTTTTGACCTGTTATTGGCAAAGAGCGCCAATTACAGGTCAAAATCGAACTCTACGAAATCCTTAACGCTCTGCTCCGCTCTCTATTCAAAACGAGCTGCGCAGAGCAGGCTTCCTATGATTTCGTTTTGACCTGTTATTGGCAAAGAGCGCCAATTACAGGTCAAAATCGAACTCTACGAAATCCTTAACGCTCTGCTCCGCTCTCTATTCAGCTAAATAGGCTGTTCTGAAGTGGAAGTAGCTTGCGTAGCGGTGGAATTCGATTCCTTTTACTTTGGGATCAATCAAATAGTTTGATGCACTTTGGTATAACGGTACTTGAGCTGCATCTTCTTCTAAGAGAATTTGCTCTGCTTTTTGATAGTTTTCAAATTGTTTGTCTGGATCATTAGCGTAAGTTGTTTTCGCTTCTGCAGCTAACTGATTGTATGTTTCGTTATTGTAACCGCCATAATTGTAAGCTGATCCGTCTTCATACAAGTTGAAGAAGTAGCCTAAATTATTATCACCGGCAATCCATCCAGAAATAGACATTTCATAGTTTGAATCGGAACGTGATTGATTAACACTGTTTTTCGGTTGTTTATCAATCGTTACAGTAACGCCCTCCAAGTTTTCTTGGATTTGGCTTTGAACATATTCAGCTGTTCGCGTAGAAGTAGTGTCTTCTGCCACAAGTAAAGAAATTTCTACTGAGTCGCCAAGCTCCTCTTGCGCCAATGCCCATTCTTCTTGCGCTTGTTCCAAATTGTACGTGTTGTAGTCACCACTGTACTCTCTAAAATCTTCGCCGGTTTCAGGATGTTGGTACAATTCGTTTGGAACCAATCCATTTAAAGCTACTGCGCCATCATTTAAAACGGTATTTACTAAGCCTTCTTTATTAATCGATAAAGCGATCGCTTTACGTAAGTGAGCATTGGCTAAAGAAGTACCAGGTTCTTTATTGAAATCAATGAATTGATTAGCGATATCATTGTGAGAGACAAAACCTTCTTCATTTTGATATTGTGCTACATATTGGCCGCTGACTTTAGTTAAGTTCAACTCACCAGAGGCATACAAGTTGATTCCCGTTTGCTCTTCTTTGATCGTAGTGAAGTCGATTTTTGTCAAATGTACTTCGTCAGCTGCATAGTAGTTTTTATTCGGTTCCAAGGTCCATGATTCATTACCTTGCTCCCAGTTTGACAATACAAATGGGCCGCTGTAAACACCTGTTTCAGCTGTTGTTGCATATGCTTCACCTTGTTCTTCTACATAAGCTTCATTTTTTGGAGCCAACCAAACAACTGAAATTAATGTTAAGAAAGAAGGCAGAGGTTCCACTAATTCAACTTTGAATACTTTGTCCGATACAGCTTCGACGGCTAATTCGGAAGGATCTGTTTCACCCGTACGAATTTCATAGCCGTTTACGACTGCATCCAACAAGTAAGCATTAGGAGCAGCAGCAGCAGGGTCAACTAGTTCTGTCCAAGCATAAACAAAATCTTGAGCAGTGATAGGATCGCCATTGCTCCAATTTGCATCATTACGGATGGTGAATGTATAAGTGCGTCCATCTTCACTGATTTCTACTTCCTCAGCGGCTAAGCCTGGAACAGGAGTGCTGTTTTCATCTAAACGATACAATCCTTCATAAAGATGCTGTGCTACGGTAAACGTGTTTTTGTCAGTAGTATAAGTAGTATCGATTGTGGTCATGCTCGCAGGAACGCTCACTGCTATTTCTTGTACTTCGGCTAATCCGTTACCATTACTGTCTGAAGAATTACTATCTGAAGCATTAGAGTTTCCTCCGCAAGCACTTAAAATAAAGACTGAAGCTAAGGCAACAAGACCTGTTTTTACAAATTTATTCATTACTGATTCCTTCTTTCCTATATAATTTTAATAACAAAAAAAGTCCTTCTTCTATACGCCGAAACGTATAAAAGAAGGACGAATGAGTTTAATCGATTCGTGGTACCACCTATCTTCGCAAAAATATCGCTATTTTTGCCTCAACCAGTACGCTTTTTAATGCAAAAGGTATACTGTTCCGCTGTAACGGGAGGACCCGTCTGATTCTAAGATAACGTTCACTGTTATCCTCAAACCAGCCGCTTCGAGACCATCTTCGAGTAGCATTCCAATGCTTGCTTTCACCTGACCAAGCTCTCTACAAAAGGAATGGATACTGTACTCTTCTCATCATTGCGTTTTTTAATTTATTAACTATTGATTAGTTACTGATAAATAGTTTATCATATAGGTAACGAAAAAACTAGCAAAAATTTAATCAATACTCACTAAAAAGTCTACCAAATAAAAAAATGGTTCTACGAGCTATGACGTTGGGAAGTAAAACGGAAATTATTTTTTATTCAATCCCTGCTAGAAACTCATTCTTAGAAATTTCTGGAGAAATATGGGGTGGCTTATAGCCATGAAAAGGATGCAATGGGAATTACTTAGTGTTAGGCTTTAGCCGTTACACTAAGTTTGAAGCTTGCAAGCCTGGAGACGTGGTTTTCGGCTCCAGGAGTTCCCATGGCGCTCCATAAGCCACCCCATAGGGCGGAGGAAATTTCTTTACCAACGCTAAAAGATGAAAATCTAAAAAAATCCCCCGCTGAATAGCAGGGGATAAGCACAATAATCGTTTGAAATTAGTATTTCGCTAATTTTTCTTGAAGTTTTGGTACATCAGATTCACGACAATATACGAAGTGTTCGGGTGCAATTTCTCTAAGTTTTTCTTCTTCGCTATTTGAAGGACGCGGTGTATAGGCAAAACGTGTACGACTGCGTTCATAATCAGGATCAGGAAGAGGAATAGCAGATAAAAGACTTTCTGTGTAAGGGTGTAACGGTTTGTTGTAAACACTGTCAGCAGGAGCTAATTCAACTAATTTACCAAAGTACATTACGCCAATACGGTTACTGATATATTTCACCATAGATAGATCATGGGCAATAAATAAGAAAGTCAGTTTTTGTTTTTCTTGTAATTCCATCAACAAGTTAACAACTTGAGCTTGGATTGAAACATCAAGAGCAGAGATAGGCTCATCAGCAATGATCATTTTTGGATCAACTGCTAAAGCTCGAGCAATCCCGATACGTTGACGTTGTCCACCTGAAAACTCATGAGGATAGCGAGATGAATGGTCTTTATTCAAACCAACTAATTCCAATAATTCTTCCACGCGAGCGTCGATTTCATCTTCACTGTCGGCTAATTTGTGGATCTTGATTCCTTCAGCAACGATATCTCTTACTTTCATACGAGGATTCAAAGAAGCATATGGATCTTGGAAAATCATTTGCATATCTTTTCTAAAATCAAGTTGCTCTTTTCTGCCATTTAACGAGTGGACTTCAGTACCATCAAAGTAGATTTCACCATCAGTAGGATCGTACAGACGAATGATGGCGCGTCCTGTAGTGGTTTTACCACAACCGGATTCACCAACAAGTCCTAACGTTTCTCCTTCGTAAATATCAAAAGAGATATCATCAATGGCTTTAACTTCGTTTTTAGTTCCTACGTTAAAGTACTGTTTTAAGTTTTTAACTTCTAAGATCTTTTTACGTTTAGTATCTTGGCTCATTTGCTTCTCCTTTCCCATCCCGATCTGTTGTTAGTTCGTCAACAGAAAGATTGTTTTGATCTTGTGTACCTTCCATGTCTTGACCACTCAATTGTGACAAGTCGTCTGAAGGTTGGATCTGCAATTTTTTAGCACGGAAACCGTTCTGACGCGCAACGATTTCAGCTGGCGGTGTAACTTTTGGAGCATCTGGATGCAGTAACCAAGTAGCTGCAAAATGCGTATCAGACACTTTGAATAAAGGCGGTTCATACATCGTGTCTACTTTTAACGCATACTCACTACGAGGAGCAAATGCATCCCCTGTAGGAGGGTTCAACAAGTCTGGAGGGGTTCCAGGAATAGCGTATAAAGAGCCGCTTGTTTCCAAAGTAGGCATAGAACTCAATAGTCCCCAAGTGTATGGATGTTGCGGATTATAGAAAATCTCGTCAACAGTTCCTACTTCAACGAATTTACCAGCATACATAACCGCTACACGGTCAGCAACGTTTGCTACTACACCTAAATCATGCGTGATAAAGATGATAGACGTTTTGATTTTGTGTTGCAATTCTTTCATTAGTTCTAAGATTTGCGCTTGAATCGTTACGTCTAAAGCAGTAGTTGGTTCATCAGCGATCAAAATATCTGGGTTACATCCTAACGCAATCGCAATAACAATACGTTGACGTTGTCCACCTGAAAATTGATGAGGGTATTGCTTCATTCTTTTTTCAGGATTTGGGATACCAACCAAACGCAATAATTCTTCTGCTTTTTTGTAAGCTTCTTCTTTAGATACATCTTGGTGTTTTAAAATAGGCTCAGCAATTTGTTTGCCGATCTTTTGAGTCGGATTCAAAGAAGTCATAGGATCTTGGAAGATCATAGCAATCTCTGAACCACGAATTTTTTGCATATCTTTTTCTGATTTTTTAACAAGGTCTTCACCTTTGAAGAGAATCTCGCCGCTGTCGACATTGGCATTATTAGCTAACAAGCGCATAATGCTTCGACTAGTAACTGATTTTCCTGATCCGGATTCACCAACGATGGCCAGTGTTTCACCAGGTTTCAAATCGAAATTCACTCCACGAATGGCGTGGACTTGTCCTGCATACGTATCAAATGAAATATGCAGATCTTTTACTTCTAATATATTTTCCATCAGGCTTCCTCCTAATCTCTCAGTTTTGGATCAAACGAATCTCGTAAACCATCTGCTAATAAGTTGAAACTGATCATAATGATACTCATAATAGCAGAAGGATACCACATCAAGTGAGGCAAGAAACGGAACGTTTTGTATCCATCATTGATCAATGTACCTAATGATGCATCAGGAGCTGGAATACCGATACCGATAAAGCTTAAGAAAGCTTCAAAGAAAATAGCGGACGGAATTGAAAACATAACTTGAATAATAATAATACCCAATAAGTTAGGCATAATGTGTTTAAAGGCGATACTTAAAGAAGATTGTCCAAGTGTTTTAGCCGCTAAGACATATTCTTGGTTTTTCAATTTAAGGGTTTGTGCCCGAACGATACGTGCCATCGAGATCCATTCAGTTAAAGCTAAGGCAATGATAATAGACATGATACCAGGATCAAATACTAATAACATTAAGATCACGATAACCAAGTTAGGTACCCCAGAAAGGATTTCCAGAATACGCTGCATCACGGTATCTACTTTTCCGCCAATCCAGCCGGATAATAGACCGTAAGTTACCCCGATAATCAGATTCAATAGGGCAGCTACGAAAGCAATAAATAGGGATACTCGTGTACCATATAAAATACGAGACAATAAGTCGCGACCAAGACTGTCTGTTCCCAAATAGTAATATACGTCACTTTCAACGCCTTGCAGTTCATATTTATCTACACGTGTTCCATTTTGATTGATTGTTCCATTCAAACCGCTGATATCCAAACCAGGGATTTTAGGCGGTAAATTCGCATGTTCAATGGTTTGAACATTTGGACTTTGAGGAGCAATCATTGGAGCGAAGATACTCAATAAAGTGATAATAATCAAAAGAACCATACTGACCATAGCGACTTTATTTTTCTTTAGACGACGCCAGGAATCTTGCATAAAACTTAGAGAAGGGGCAGTGATTTTTTCATTATCTTGAACATCTAAACTATCTGCTTTAACAAATAAGTCTGGTGTCAATTCAGGCAGTGATGGTTCAGAGTGAAAGTTTTTGTTGCTCACCATAAATTATTTTCCTCCTTCTGTAGCTACTCTAATACGAGGATCAATAATTCCATAAAGAATATCAACCAATAGAATAACTGAAACTAATAATAATGAATACAGCATTGTCACACCCATGATCGTTGGGTAGTCATTAGTTAAAATCGATTTAACAAATTGTTCTCCAATACCAGGAATCGCAAAAATATTTTCCACTACCATAGAACCGGTCATTAAAGCGACAGCCATTGGTCCTAAAAGAGTAATTAGTGGAATCAAGGCGTTCCGGATTCCGTGTTTAAAGGCAACTTCCCATTTGCTCAGGCCTTTGGCTTTTGCTAATTCTACATAATCACTACTTAAAACATCTACCATCTCGGTCCGCATAAATCGTGCCGAATCGGCCAGCGGGGAAATCGCTAATGCAATAGATGGTAAAATAGACGATGCAAAGCCTGTCCATAAGGCGATAGGGAACCAACCCAACCAAACACCAAAAATCAATTGCAGCAGTACTGCAAACACAAAGTTAGGGATGGAGCGGCCGACGATCGCGGTTAATGTTGACGTGGTATCGACCCACGTTCCTTGTTTCATGGCGGATACGACACCCAATACAATCCCCAGAATCGTTCCGACGACTACCGCCTGTATACCAATTTGAGCAGATGGGGCTATCCTTGACCCTATCAATTCTGCAACAGGAGTATTATTGAATTGGAAAGAAGTTCCTAAGTCACCTGTAACAAGTCCTAAAATATAAATTCCATATTGCACGATAATAGGTTCGTTCAAACCATATTTTTCATTCATAATAAAAATTTGTTCTTCACTTAGCTTATCTTGGTTACTATAAGGAGTACCAGGTAAGAGCTTCATGAGAAAGAATGTTATCGAAGCAATTAGGAACAAAGTAAGAAGCATATATAAAACGCGTTTTCCAATGTACTTTGTATAGCTCTTCATTGTGATCCAACCTCCGTAATAAAATTTGTTCATAGATGACAGTGTATCATATCAGTAGAGTAAAAAAAATAACTCAGAATTGTATAATTGAATTGTATTTAACGTATTTTTTAGTTACATTAGAAATGTTCATTCAAAGAAAGGATTCACAAATCATGAAATTCACTAAAAAAAATCTGTTGATCTCATTTATTTTCGTTAGTGCGATTATGCTTTATCAGTGGTTTAAGCATCAAACCTTCCAATGGATTGAATTATCCAACAGCTTGTTTTTAGCGGCATTGCCGCTGCTGATAATCGGCCTTTTCGGTTTAGTTCTATCCAAAGGGACCTTTGATTTTTTTCACTACAGCATGAAAAGAATAGCCAGGCTGAGAAAAAGAAAGCAAGATTCAGACGAAATAGAAGATAACCACAGTCAAGACGCACTGTCTAAGTCAGTAGGAAAAAGTTATCAATCTGTTCTAACGATTGGAATCATTCTTCTAGCTCTCAGCATACTATCCTTATGGGATTACTTATTATAATCATAAAATAAAGCAATTATCAGCCAACTCAAAATTACGGAGGCTGATGATTGCTTTATTTTGTTCCTTCATCAAACGATTAAAAAATTATTTTTCAACAGTTGCCCATTTGTAAGTGTATTCTGCGCCTACTAAATGTTCTGCAATACCGTTAACGTAATCTTTTTCTAAAACTGCGTTTGCACGTTGGTAGACAGGAGCAATTATACCATCTTCAATCAAGATTTGTTCTGCTTGCAACAGCATATCCCAACGAGCATTTAAGTCATCTACTTCAGCACGAGCTTGTTGAACCAAAGTGTCGTATTCTGAATTAGAGTAATTTGAAGTATTGTTGCCATTTTCTGTTTCAAACAATTCTAAGAAGTTGATTGGATCAGCATAATCAGCACTCCATCCAGCTAATTGGATGTCGTACTCTCCAGCAGTATTAGAAGCTAGACGAACTTTAAATGGTACGTTGCGTAAATTGATTTGTAATCCAGGTAAATTAGTTACTAATTGACTTTGGATAAATTCAGAAGAACGCTTTGAGTTGTCTGTATCATCAGATAGGAGTTCTAAGCTGATAGAATCTACACCTAATTCTTCCAGACCAGTTTGCCAATATTCTTGAGCAGCCGCTACGTCATAAGTTGACAAGTCGCCATTTTGCTCACGGAAGTCTTCGTCAGTTTCAGGGTCTGTAGCAAGACCTTGAGGAACTAAACCGTTAGCTGGAACAGAACCGTCTTGTAATACGACTTTTGAGTAAGCTTCTTTATCGAATGCCATTGACAATGCTTTACGAATATTTTCGTTGTTCAATGGGCTTTCTGGATCACTCAGTCCAAATTTCAAGTAGAATACAGATGAAGTTGGCATTGTGTGCAATTCTGCATCGCCAGTTCTTTGAGCTACGTATTCACCTTTCAGCAAGATACGGTCAGTAGCGTCAGTATCGTATAAGTTCAAAGCAGTTGAGGTTTCTTTGATAACTTCAACATTGATTTGATCTAAAGCAACTGTTGCTGCATCCCAGTAATCTGGGTTTTTAGCGTATGTCCAAGATAATCCTGCAGCTGTCCAGTCTTCAAGTAAGAAAGGACCATTGTAAACTAAAGCATCACTAGATAATGCGTAGTTGTCACCTTGTTCTTCCACAAAAGCTTGGTTTTGAGGGTAGAACATAGTTAGAGAAAGTAAATCTTCGAAGTATGGAAGATTAGTAACCAATTGTATTTCCAACGTTTTATCATCTACAGCTGTAACGCCTAGTTCGTCAGCTGCCATTTCTCCGCCAATGATTTCTGAAGCGTTAGCGATAACGCCGTCCATCATGTAAGAGTAAGAAGCTGCTGTAGCCGGGTCAACCAGCTTTTTCCATGCATAAACAAAATCATTTGCTGTTACTGGGTCTCCGTTAGACCAGTTAGCATCTTCGCGAATTTTGAATGTGTACGTCAAGCCATCTTCGCTGATAGTTGGTTCTTCAGCAGCCATACCTAATTCTAAAGAGCCGTCGTCTTTTTGGCGATAGAGACCTTCGTTTACATTTGTCAAAACAGTAAAAGCAACAGTATCCGTAGCTTGCGTTGAATCCATAGTAGGGATCTCAGCAGTTTCTACTAAATTCAATACTTGTTGTTGTTCTCCAGAGTCGGAGGTTTCGCCTGAACCGCCGCCACATGCTGCTAATACAAAAGCAGTGCACAATGATAATAATAACAAAGTAGATTTTTTATTTATCATTTATTATTTCCTCCATTCAAATTTTTTAATACTGTATTAGTATAAGTGCACTCTTTATTAAAAACAAGTTTGAATTTAGCAAAACCTCTCATTTTTAATGATATATACACTATTGTATATTCTGAATATTCAAAAAATGCTTTAAAATAGGGAATCTTTGGAAAAATGCATTATTTGAACAAAGAAAAAAATTTTGTTTTGTTGACCATTTTTTTAGAGACTGCTACGCTAAAAATGGTATGCAAAAAGAAGAAAAGCAATGGATAAGAAAAAATGAACAAATTTAGCCACCGGATTAGATGCGTTATTTATAGTGAGCTGTGCAAATGATCCACAATAGAATTTGCCAGTTGTAAAAGTAGAATAAACACGAAAAAAGTTTCTAGGTTCTCTTTCTTCTATAATATTGTCCATATGATACGAACAAATTAAATAACCTCTTTCTGCGGCTGAGACAGCAGAAAGAGGTTATTTAATTGACTAAACGTTTTATTTTTCGTGAAGGGCTCCTTTTAGCGCAGAAGAATCAGCAGGAGGGTCACTGAGGATTTTTCGGACATCATCTAAATCTGCTTCAACATTCCACAAGAGAATTCCGACTGGTTTATCGTCTTTCAGATAGTAAATAACTTTTCCATCATCTACTTCATCAATCAACGTATCTAATTCAGGATCCAGTGTTCCGATAGCTTTCCATGAAATGTCAAACACGACAGAGTAGAAGTAAGGTGTATAGTCATAAGGTTCATTTGAACCCGCCATGGCTTTTCCGACAGCTTCTCCAGAATTACGGGCATGGTCCACATGTTCGATACGGTCGCGGCCTAGAATAGGGTCAGGATAAGAAGCGATATCTCCAGCTGCGTAAATATCAGGATCATCGGTTCTTAGGAATTCATTTACCACGACACCGTCCTCTACGTTCAACCCGCTTTCTTCAGCTAAAGAAACACGTGGGGAAACACCTAGACCAAATACAACAGCATCTCCGTTTAGTTCTGTTTCATCATCAAGGGTCAAGACAAATTCATCATCTTCTTTTCGGTAAGATTCAACGCGTTTGCCGCTCACCATTTCAACACCAGCTTCTTTGAATGCTGCTTCGTATTCATTTGCGATCTCTTCAGGGAATTGGCTGGAGCCTAATACTCCATCTGGATAGATCAAGGTGACGCGTGTATTATTCTGAATCAAACCAGCTGCTAATTCAGCTCCGATATAACCGCCGCCGACTACTAAAATATGTCGGTCGTTACCCGAAAGAGCACGTAACTTGCGGTAATCTTCCCAACTTCTGAAAAAAATCACTTGATCCGATTCGGGACCTTCGATTTTAGTCGGTTCACTACCAGTTGCCAACAGCAATTTTTGATAACCGATCACTGATCCGTCTGCTAGCTGGACCGTATGTCTAGCTCGATCGATGGCTGTAACTTCAGCTCCCAATTGGATTTCAGCACCTGTTTCTTCGGTGGTGTTTAAGGGGACTTGGTCATCAGTAAAAGAGTCGTCTGTCCACAGTTTTTTGGTCAAGGCCGGACGCGTATAAGGAACGTCTTTATCGTTGGATAAAATTTTGATTGACCCAGTACCGTCCTGCTCTCGAATCCCTTTAGCAGCATAGCCAGCAACCATACCACCACCAATAATCAGATAATCATATGCTTGATTTGCTTGCTGCATTTTTTGGATATCACTTAATTCTTCTGCCATTTTTATTCCTCCTTCTCCAAATTAAATCGTAGAAACTGAACCAGCATCAATGCGGTAATTAGAACCATTCACGAAAGAAGCTTTGTTTGAACAAAGGAAAGCAATCACTGCCGCGACTTCTTCCGGTTGTCCACGACGCTTCAGCTCGATATTGGGTCTTTTATTATCCAGAAATGATTGGATAGCTTCTTCTTTTGAGACATTCAGTTCTTTTGAACGCTCTTCCATCATAGTGTCTGTCATAGGTGTCTCGATAAAGGCCGGTGAGACAGCATTGACTAAAAGTCCTTCTTTGGCATAAGTTTTGGAGAGTCCTTTGACTAACGCCAGCATACCGGCTTTAGCGCAGTCATACGGGATTTCATCCAGATAAGCTTCTTCAGCATTTTCAGAAGAGATCATGACGAGCCTACCCCAGCCACCTATTCTTAGATCTGGCAAAAATTCTTTGACTGTACGCACAGCACCCATCAAATCGACATCCAGCGTCTCTCGCCAGTCTGCTTCATCGATTTCATGGAAAAGACCGCTTGCACCCGAAATGCCTGCTGAGTGTACCAAAATATCGATTTTACCAATATCTTGTTGAATCTGTTGATGCAATTTTTTCAGTGATTCGCTTTTCGTCACATCGGCAAGATAATGGTGCACGTTTGATTGGTCGCTTAAGCTTTCAGCAGCTCGGTCGAGTTTTTCTTGGTCTATCCCTGTGATAATGACGGTCGCACCTTCTTCCAAGAGTGTTTTAGCAGTTGCTAAACCAAGACCTGAATCAGCTCCGACAATTAAAGCTGTTTTTTCTTTGATCCCTAAATCCATGTGAAGAACCTCCCTTTAAGTTAAATCATTTGGACACGTTTTTTCTTCTGTATATAAAATGGTACACGTTCACCGAAACAGATTCAATTAATCCGCTTTTAGCTTTTAAAGAAGAGTGAAGCGCAGGCTGTAATGTTTTTGAGGAGGTTCTGTTTGAGGTGGTAGAAAAGGGTTAGATGGTGCTAATTTGATTGATAGCGTCCATTTAGGGTGATAGGAAAGGATCAAATGGCCCTAACTTGATCAGTAGCGTCCATTTAGGGTGGTAGGAGAGGATCAAATGGCCCTAACTTGGTCAGTAGCGTCCATTTAGGGTGGTAGGAGAGGATCAAATGGCTCTAACTTGGTCAGTAGCGTCCATTTAGGGTGATAGGAGAGGATCAAATGGCCCTAACTTGATCGTTAGCGTTCATTTAGGGTGATAGGAAAGGATCAAATGGCTCTAATTTGATCGATAGCGTCCATTTAGGGTGATAAGAGAGGACCAAATGGCTCTAACTTGGTCAGTAGCATCCATTTAGGGTAATAGGAGAGGATCAAATGGCTCTAACTTGTTTGGCAATGTCTATTTGAGGATATAAAATGAGAAGTCGACTCTGATAGGAAGAACGCCAAGCAGCTCGGATAAGCCAAAAAGACTGACCTAAAATCGAGGAATAATCGAATTTAGGTCAGTCTCTATAGTTGATTATGTTAGTCTGTAAAATTCTAGCCATTAGTTTTCACAAGGGGTAAATGTGGAAACACGTTTCAATTGTTATTTTTTGATTTCTACAGCAATTCCAAAATGATCGGAAACGACCGGTTCATTGACACCATTGAATATCACTCTAGAAGAACACACGTTTACGAGACGATTGGAAAAAATATAATCGATGCGCAAACCACTTTGGTTATCTGTCCAGCCATCAATAGCTTCTGCAACGGTAAAACCAGCGTCTTTTTGGTTTGCCAAATGATAGGTGTCGAACCAAGTTTGGGTGACCAATTCGTAGCCTTCTCGCTCAACTTGAGCAGAATTATTGAAATCTCCCATTAAAAATACAGGCGCTTTTAAACGATCAAAAACAGCAGTGCATTTCTCCCATTGTGCTGGGAACGGATCATGCTCATCATGCCACCAGCCCAAATGTAAACTAAAGAACCAGTGATCGGCTGATTTGATACCGATCACTTTGCGGCTTTTGTAATCATCGTAAGCTGTATTTTCTGAAGCAAAAAACGAATAAACTTCTTGGATCGGATGCAAACTCAAGACGGCTAGTCCTTCATCATAGATATCGTACCCGATATGAGAAGGTTCCCAAGTCCAATAGTAAGCCAGTCCTTTTTCTTTCAACTTTTGCTGCAATAGAAAAGCGAAGTTGTCTTCTTTGAGGGGATACTCCTTATTGGCTTCATAAAAAGCAGTCAGTTCAGACGATTCCACGAGGGGAGACGTCATGAGCTGATTGACTTCTTGCAATGCAATCACATCAAAAGCGTGACGAATGATTGCGTCGCATAAGTCTTCCAATTTTTCTAAAGGATTTTCTTCCATCCAGCTGTGCGTGTTTAAGGTTAAAAATTTCAAAACTACACTCCTAATATATCATTGATATCTGATTTTAAGACATCAGCTTTTGGTCCATAAACGGCTTGGATACCTGTTCCTTTTTTCACCAAACCTAAAGCGCCAAGTCTTTTCCAAGCGGCTTCATCTTTAACGACTTCAGGATCTTTAACCGTTACACGAAGACGTGTCATACAAGCATCTACATCTGAAATGTTGTCTTTTCCACCTAAAGCTTCGATAATTCCAGTAACTTGTGCATCAGCAGTGCCTGTTGCAGCGGGAACTCCTTCAGTTGCAACTTCACCGTCAGCATTTCCTTCTTCGATATAGTTGCCCAAACGACCTGGAGTAGCAATTTTAAATTTGCCGATCATCCAGTAAGAAACAAAATATGCCAAGAAGAAGAAGACTACACATGATACCACAAAGTTAACGACATCCCATACTAATCCGGCATTGACAGACATCGGAATACGAGTCAAGAATTCAAGGATACCGAATGAGTGAACACGTAAAGCAATAATATCTGCCAGCGCAAATGAAATCCCTTGAAGAACAGCGTAAACACCATATAAAGCTGGTGCGGCAAACATAAACATAAATTCAAGCGGTTCAGTAACACCTGTTAAGAAAACAGCTAAACCAGCAGATAGAAACATAGATTTGTATTTCGGACGTTTTTCTTTATCCGTACGACGGTACATAGCAAATGCAATCCCCAGTAAAGTCCCAGCTGCACCAATCATTTGACCTACTTTGAAACGAGCAGGAGTAACAGTTGTCAATAATTCATTGTAAGCAGCTGTATCGCCAGCATTTTTTAAGTTAACTAAGTCGCTGACCCATGCCAACCATAGTGGATCTTGCCCAAATACTTGACTTCCTGCAGCAGCTCCAGTCAAGACAGTGTAAGTACCACCAAGAGCTGTGTAGTTCACTGGGATCGTTAACATATGATGCAATCCAAATGGCAACAACAGACGCTCCAATGTACCATAAATAAATGGCGCAAATACAGGCGCTGTTTCACTAGAAGTTGCGATCCATTGCCCGAAGTTGTTAATACCAGTTTGAACAACTGGCCAGACAAGTGCTAAACCGATAGAAACGATTACTGACCATAAAATAACCACAAATGGTACGAAACGTTTTCCATTAAAGAAAGAAAGGGCTTCCGGTAATTTCCGGTAGTTATAGTACTTATTGAAAATAACCGCTCCCACAAATCCAGAAATAATTCCGACGAACACACCCATATTCAAAGCAGGCGCGCCTAGAACAGAAGTGAAGTAACCATCTACAGGGATTATTTGTCCAAATAAAGTGGCTGTTGTAGCGCCTTCAGTTACTAACATATCTGAAGTAACTCCGAAGACAGCACCTGAAGTCATATTAATTAAAATAAAAGCTAAAAGAGCAGCGAAGGCTCCACCGGCACGTTCTTTAGCCCAAGAACCTCCAATAGCAACTGCAAATAAGATATGTAGATTGTTGATAATAGCCCAACCGAGATTTTCCATCACACTACCAATGGTCAACACAAGAGTAATATCTCCGCTGAACATGGCAATCATTTTTCCAATACTAATCATTAATCCGGCGGCAGGCATAACAGCCACAACGACCATTAACGCTTTACCTAGTTTTTGCCAAAAATCAAATGAAAATAATTGTTTCATTTTAAATCCTCCTTTAAAATATTCAATTTGCTTATGCAAACGATTGCTTTAAATATAAGTCCTACCTTAAAAAAATGCAAGCGTTTTTAGGTTGTTAAAAGTTGTTACCGGTAACAGAAACGAGAAACGTTGTCATTTCAATGTTCTTTATTTACCTTGAGAAAAAATAAACCCCTTTCAAATTGACAATGCAATCGTTTGCGTTTAAACTTGCATTAGAGAACTTAGAAAACCAGCATTGCACCAGTTTTGACTAACGCAATGAACATACAGGAGGAAAAAAAGTGGCTTATAATAGACTATTTGAAATTGACGAATGGAAAGTAAAAACAACGGTATTAGATAAAGAAGAACGCAGATTGCAAGAAAGCTTGACCAGTATTGGAAACGGTTATATGGGAATGCGCGGGAACTTTGAAGAAGCTTATTCAGGGGACCGCCATCAAGGGAGTTATATTGGCGGCGTGTGGTATCCGGACAAAACACGTGTTGGCTGGTGGAAAAACGGCTATCCAGAATATTTTGGTAAAGTAATCAATACAATGAACTTTATTCAATTAGATATTGTAATGGATGGCGAAAAAGTTGATTTGTATACAGATACTGTTTCGGATTTTGAAATGGAATTGGATATGCAGCACGGAATCTTGAAAAGAAGTTATATAGTAGAAAAAGCTGGTAAAAAAGTTCAAGTCGTTGTTGAACGATTTGTCAGCTTAGACCAAAAAGAACTGTGTGCCGTTAAAATGGAAGTAACCAGTTTGACTGATGATGTGACACTAGAATTAATTCCTGCTCTTGATGGAAATGTAACCAATGAAGATTCCAATTACGATGAAAAATTCTGGCTTCCTGTTTCTCAAGCGAAAAACAACTTAGTCATCGAAACGAAACCAAATAACTTCGGGATCGAGCAATTTACCGTAGGCGCTATGATGTCTAACCACGTGACTAATTTGGAAAAGACAGACGAATTGGTGACTGAGATGAAAGTCTCCCAAACGTATGCTGGAACGTTAGCAGCTGGTGAGAAAGCGGTCATCGAAAAACGCATCGTGTTGACGACTTCTCGTGATTACGCTAAAGCGGATGTAGAAAAACAAAGCCGTACAATCAGTGAAGTAGTGGATCAGTTGTCTTTTGAAGAATTGCGTATGCGCCATGAATCGCTTTGGTTGGAACGTTGGAAAAAAGCTGATATTGAAATCGGTGGCGATCCTGCAGCTCAACAAGGCATCCGTTTCAACTTGTTCCAATTGTTCTCTACTTACTATGGAGAAGATACTCGTTTGAATATTGGACCTAAAGGCTTTACGGGTGAAAAATACGGCGGCGCAACTTACTGGGACACAGAAGCTTATGCAGTTCCGTTGTATTTAGCTTTAGCAGATCCCAAAATAACCGAAAACTTATTGTCGTACCGTCACAATCAATTGCCTCAAGCGGAACACAATGCGCACCAACAAGGCCTAAAAGGTGCGTTGTATCCAATGGTCACTTTCACCGGGGTAGAATGCCACAATGAGTGGGAAATTACTTTTGAAGAGATTCACCGGAATGGTGCGATGGCTTATGCAATTTACAATTACACGAACTATACAGGCGACCAAACGTATTTGAAAGAAAAAGGTTTGGATGTTTTAGTCGGCATCAGTCGTTTCTGGGCAGACCGTGTGCATTACAACCGCAAAAAAGATCAATACATGGTACATGGAGTAACAGGTCCGAATGAATACGAGAATAACGTCAACAACAACTGGTATACAAATAAATTGGCTGCTTGGACATTGAAGTATACGTTAGAATCTTTAACACTTTCTTCAGAAAAACAAGCCACTTTACAAGTAACCAAAGAAGAAGCAGCAAAATGGCAAGACATCATCAATAAAATGTATTATCCTTATGATGAAACAGAGCAAGTTTTTGTGCAACACGATACTTTCTTAGATAAAGATTTGCGCCCAGTTTCTGAATTGGACCCAGCCGACTTACCATTGAATCAAAAATGGTCATGGGATAAAATCTTGCGTTCACCGTTCATCAAACAAGCGGATGTTTTGCAAGGAATTTACTTCTTTAAAGAAAATTACACGATGGAAGAAATCGAACGCAACTTTGATTTTTACGAACCAATGACCGTGCATGAATCTAGTTTGTCTCCGAGTATCCATGCGATTTTGGCAGCAGACCTTGGTAAAATGGACAAAGCCGTAGAATTCTATGCGCGTACAGCTCGTTTGGACTTAGACAACTACAACAATGATACGGAAGACGGCTTGCACATTACTTCGATGACCGGAAGCTGGCTGACAATCGTTCAAGGGTTTGCGGGAATGCAAACCGTTCATGAACACTTGTCTTTTAGACCTTATTTGCCGGAAAACTGGACGAATTATGCTTTCCACATCAATTACCGTGGACGCTTATTGAAAATTTCGGTGACCAACGAAGAAGTAGCGATCGTGTTGCTTGAAGGCGAAACCTTGGAAATGTCTGTTTACGGCGAATCCATAGTGTTAAATGACGTTTATACGACTGAAACCAAAGCACCACAAAATATGAACCAATAGAGAGGAAGCAACCAGCTTATGAAAGCAGTACTATTTGATTTAGACGGAGTCATTACGGATACAGCGGCTTACCATTTTGAAGCGTGGAAAGCCTTAGGAACTAAAATTGGGATTGAAATCGACGAAGAATTCAATGAACAATTAAAAGGAGTCAGCCGTACGGATTCATTGAACCGCATTTTAGAAAAAGGCAACAAACAAGACGCTTATTCAGAAATTGAAAAAGAAGCGATGGCTACTAAAAAAAATGACTTGTACAAAACGTTGATTGAAAAAATGTCGCCATCCGACTTATTGCCTGGCATTAAAGCCTTATTGGATGATCTGAAAGCAAACAATATCAAATTAGGTTTAGCTTCTGCTAGTAAAAATGGTCCAACCATTTTGGATAAACTCCAAATCACAGACTATTTTGATGAGATCGTTGACCCAGCTGGATTAAAAGCTGGTAAACCGGATCCAGAAATTTTCGTGACAGGCGCTAAACAGTTGGGCGTTGATGTGAGCGAATGTGTGGGTGTGGAAGATGCAGCTGCCGGAATCGACTCTATCAATGCGGCTAATATGGTTTCTATCGGTGTGGGTGAAAGCAAAAATTTGGGAAAAGCTGCAAAAGTTGTCCCAAGCACGGCTGATCTGACTGTCGCTTTATTGGAAAATGTATGGAGTGAAACGATTGGACGCGCGTAAACAACACTATGGCTGGTATGAAGGTCAGGAAGTTTTTGAATATGTCCTGACGAATGATCAACAAGCGGTTTTTCGCTGCATCAATTATGGGGCAGTAGTGACGGGGATCGAAGTACCGGACCAATGGGGAAAAAAGGAAAACGTGGTTTTAGGGTTCAAGCAATTGGAGGATTATGTAAAGGATTCGCCTTATTTTGGGGCTTTTGTCGGAAGAGTAGCGGGACGGATCGCTGATGGTACATGGTCAACTTATCAATTGACTCAAAACAATCGAAAGCATCATATGCATGGCGGAGAGCACAATTTCAGTCAGCTTGTTTGGGACAGTCAAATCGTTCAAGAAGACAATAGGATCGGTGTCGCTTTCTCATTGATGAGTCCAGATGGAGACAACGGCTATCCGGGGAATCTGCGAGTAACAGTGACCTATTATTGGACCAATGACAATATATGGGAAATGCTGGTTACCGCAGAAACGGATCAAACAACACTGTTTAATCCAACCAATCATACGTATTTTAACTTGAGCGGCAACACCAAACGCAAGATATTGGAACATACCTTGCAAATGGATGCAGAAAGCTATGCGGAAACGGACAAAACCAAAATACCAACAGGACGTTTACTTCCCGTTGCAGAGACAGCGCTTGATTTTAGAGAACCGAAAAGGCTGGCAGATGCGATCAATGAACGGCGTGAAGGGTTCGATACGCCATTTAAATTGTCTGGAGCAAAAACGATTCGGTTGTGTGAGCCAGAAAGCGGACGTTCTTTGAAGATCGAAACGAATCGCGAAGCAGTCGTTGTCTTTTCAACGACAGGAATGGACGAAGATTATTTAGTGGATGGAGAAAAAATGAGCAGCCACCGCGGAATAGCCTTAGAAACACAAGAATTTCCGGATGCCGTACACCATCCAGAATTTCGATCCATCATCTTGGAACCAGGGAGAATGCATCGGTCCTTTACCAAGTACACGTTTACAACACCAACGGAATAGCTTAAAATAAAGGCAGAAAGGATGCGCGCAGATGTCAGTCACAATCAAAGATGTAGCAAAAAAAGCTGGAGTTGCCACTTCAACTGTATCGCGTACTATCCAGGATTCTCCAAGCATCAGTGAAAAAACGAAGCAAAACGTTCGGCGCATCATGGAAGAAGTCGGATATCGGCCTAATTTGACCGCGCGCGGTTTAGTCAATCAGACCACTCAAACGATTGGAGTTATTTTGCCGGTCTCCCAAGGTCAAGCTTTTCAGAACACCTTTTTTCTCAGCATGATTCGAGGGATCAGTAAAGCCTGTAACGAGAAGAAGTATATGGTGTCGATCGCTTCGGGAACAACGGAAGCAGAGCTGTTGGAAAGTATTCAAACGATGGCCAAAGGCGGACGAGTAGACGGTTTTATCGTGTTGTATTCCAAAAAAGATGACCCTATTATTGAATACCTGCATCAAGAAAAAGTGCCGTATGCGATGATTGGTAAACCGTATAAATACGAAAATGAAATGCTGTATGTCGATAACGACAATGTGATTGCCGGAAAAGATGCGACCAACTATCTGTTGGAACTAGGTCACCAAAGGATTGCTTTTATCGGGGAAGATACAAAACAAATGGTGATTCGAGAGCGACTAAAAGGTTATGGGCAGGCGTTGGAAGATGCAGGATTGGCCGTTGATCCGGATTTGATGCTAGATGTGACTCTTCCTGAAGCAGCTTACCGCAAAAAAATCCAGCAGCTGTTTAGCAGCAGCGATTTTCCGACCGGTATCGTGGCCAGCGATGATTTGATCGCATTGAATATGAGCTATATGCTTAGTGGTTTTGGATTGAAAATCCCGGCAGATGTCTCGATTATTGGATTCAATAACTCGATTTTTGCGGAAAAATCTCAACCTGAACTGACTTCTATCGATCTGCATACTGATTCGCTGACATCACAAACTGTTTATCAGCTGATTGAATTGATGGAAGGCAAGCAAACATTGGCGGTCAAGATGATCTTGCCGCATCAGATTATTGAACGGCAATCGTGCAAAAGAAAAGGTCACTAGAAGAATAAGAAAAACCCGCTCTCTTCAACAATTGATTGCCGAAGAGAGCGGGTTTTTCTTGGAAATTTAATCTATTGGTTTTTTCATCATATAATATTGGTACGACTCTTGGAGTGTTCTTTGATAATATCAATGTCTTCTTTCAGTGGGATGCTCTATTCAGCGTGAAAGAGATATTCGTTTGATGAGTGAATGAAGGTTATTCTTCAAGTGAGCATTGAATAAGTCCCCACTTGAAGAATAAAGTAGGTTTACTTATTAAGTGGCATAAAATTAAGGTCTCACTTGAGTAATAAAATGGGTTTATTCTTCAAGTGGACATTAAATTAAGTCTCACTTGAGTAATAAAATAAAACAACAGTGCCAACGGCTGTCTCAGACTCGTTTTTTCCTATTCGTGCAGCATTTAAAGATAGGGTGAGGAGAAAACTTCCTGTTTCTTCGTTAATAAATGATAGCCAAAATATTCTTGAACAATTGCAGCTTAAATTCTTCACTACACTATACTTTGTCATAAAAAAAGACCCCAAAAAATTAGATTTTACTCTAACTTTTTGGGGTTGTACCTTCCAAGCGTTCCCATGGGTCTCACCAAGCAACCTCGAATTCGGAAGGAATTTCTTTTCCAACACCATAAAGTGAACATTCAACTATTAAGAAACTAAAATCAAAGCACTGTGCGGTTCTATCGTCATCGTACTTCCTTCTACCGTTCCCAACGCTTCTAATCCAGCGTGGTCTTTGTTAGCGACAATAGTCCAATGAGTAGGTAATTCATCAGTATGGCTCTCCAAAGTAACCTCATGTGTTTCACCAGATGAGTTCAAGATGACTGCCATCCATTTCCAATCGCTTTCTCCTGCGTAAGAATTCGGAATCGTATAAGCAATTAGATTTTCAATAGAGTCACGAGAAAAAGCCATAGCTTTCGCAGTTTGTGCGGTAGCGTCTCTTAACGGAGTAAATTTGCGGCGAATCTGACTCAACCCGCGGTAATAATCCACCAGGTCGCTATTCGTTTTAAGCAGACTCCAGTCCAGCTTATTGACATCAATAGAAGACACGAAACTGTTCTCGTCTCCAAATTTAGTACGGCCAAATTCCTCTCCTGCCTGCATAAACAAGGTACCTTGAGAAGTAAACAGCAAGGCAGCAGCTAATTTATTGATTTGAATGACCCAGTCATTTCTGCCAAAATAGGGCTCATCAAAAGTACTTTCCACCAATTTGTCATAAAGGCTTAAATTATCGTGAGCAGAATTGTAGCTCACCACTTGTGCTGGGTTTCTGGCCCAAGTCTTGTCAGCCAATTCATATTCTGAAGCAGCAGCACCAATCGTATTGGCACTGATTCCAGCCATGACGTCTGCATCGTGAAAATCAATCCCGTTTTGACCTTGCAGAAAACCTCCATCAGTCTTGTTGAAAACCGAACCTTTTACAGGATCTCTAAAATCGTCATTGAAAATGGCAATACCATCCATGAAATGAGATGCATTCCCTTTATTGGCAGGGATATTGGGTGTTTTGATCTCATTACTTCCGGCGTCCCAAGGTTCTCCGTAAAGAATCACATGCTGCAGGCCTTTTTCGTTTAATGCTGTGCGGATCGCATTCATTGTTTCAACATCATGCAACCCCATCAAATCAAAGCGGAAACCATCCAAATGATATTCTGAAGCCCAATATAAAATAGAATCCACCATATATTTGCGCATCATACTGCGATCGCTGGCTGTTTCATTTCCGCAAGCTGAACCATCCGCAAATTCTCCAGTGTCCGTTTGGCGGTAATAATAGTCGGGAACCGTCAAATTGAAACTGGAAGTTTCTGTGTCAAGCGTGTGATTGTAGACTACATCCAACACCACACCAATATCTTGTGCGTGCAGACTTTGGACCATTTGCTTAAATTCACGAATACGTGCTGAGGGATCGCGCGGGTCTGAAGAATAACGGCCTTCAGGGACATTATAATTTTTAGGATCATAGCCCCAGTTGTAATCTGAACCTTCCTCGTCGTTTTCAAAATCAAAAACAGGTAAGAGATGAACATAATTCACGCCCAGTTTGCTTAAATGATCGACGCCTGTAGCGAATTCTTTTTCGTTTTTGTAAGTTGTTCCCAGTTCCGTAAAAGCTAAATATTTTCCTTGATTTTCCAGACTGATTCCAGAATGTTCATCCGAAGAAAAATCGGCTACATGGACTTCCCAAATAAAAGCGTCGGTTATCTGTTGTTGGGTAACATGATCATCTTCAGACCAGTTTTCAGGATTGGTTTTATCAAAATCGATGATCGCTGCACGATTCCCGTTCACACCAGCTGCTGTTGCATGTATATCCATCGTTTCGTTGGATGTGCCGCTAACGGTGATGGTGTAAGTGTAAAAGAGGCCTTCGAAATCACCTGCTAAGCTGGCGGTCCATACATTGTTCTCATGCGTTAAAGGGTAAGATTGGATCAATGAATTCTCGGCACTGTCTCCAGTCTGGTAAAGATTTACCACAACTTTTTCAGCAAGAGGCGACCAAACTTTAAAGGTCGTCTTATTTTTTGTATACGTCACTCCCAGATCATTTCCAGAATAAGATTTACTTTCTAAATAAGCTAACTTTTCATCAAGAGTCATCACATGGCTTTCCATCAAGTATCTTCCTTTCAAAATTAACATCCGTTTGTTTTTCAGCGTATAAAATTCTTACCCACAGTTTAGCATTTTTAGGATGGAAAAGCTTTCTAAAAAAACATGACCTGGATTTTTAAAAATTCAAGTCATGTTTTTTTACGACTATGCAGGTTCTTCCGTTTTTCCTAAATAATAAGTCAACAAGAAACAAACTACTGCAAGAATCAATCCAAGAATTAAAAATAGCAGAGCATTTGAACCTTGAAGATCATTTAAAGCGTTGGTGTTATACAGGATAGCAAATGGTGAAGCTAAAACTAATCCAAGAATTCCGCTGTAAGTTAAAGTAGGGTGATTTGTAAACAAGTACTCAATCAATTTACTGATTAGGAAAATCCCTGCTAGAACACCTATGCCAAACGGGAACAAAATTCCTGTATAATGCCATAATTGCCCCATATCCATGGAAGTTAAAGCATTAAAAAAGCCGGTGACCGAATTTAGAATACCATAATAATAACCAAGGACCATAAGTACCAGTGATCCACTAACGCCTGGTACGACCATAGTAGCCGAAGCAATTACCCCGATAAAGAACATGGTGATGACTGATCCAAATGAAAGAGTGATAGTTGACATCGTATTTCCTTCTGCTTGAACTAGTGCAAGACTGACAACAAGAGCAAAAAAGACAATGAATAATGCAATGTGGAAAAATGAAACTTTCTTTTGTTCTTGACGTAAAGCGAGTAAAAAAGATTTTGCCAAGATCGGAATCCCACCTAATATCAATCCAATAAAGGCTAATGCAGTGGGCAACGTGTATTGGCTAAGCAAGACTTCGATTAAATAAGAAAAACCAATAATGCCTAAAACCAATCCCCCGCCTAAAGGAAGCAAGATGCGGAAGCTTTTCTTCCAGTCCTTAACTAAATGTGTAATCGAATAAATCAAGTCATCGTAAATCCCTAGTGAAACCGCCATAGTTCCTCCGCTGACCCCTGGAA
The DNA here is from genome assembly GCF_045528345.1 of Desemzia sp. FAM 23989. Lineage (NCBI taxonomy): Bacteria > Bacillati > Bacillota > Bacilli > Lactobacillales > Carnobacteriaceae > Desemzia > Desemzia sp. FAM 23989. The sequence goes on from NZ_JBGQQT010000003.1 coordinate 94,164, forward strand.
TAATGTTGGCTATTCCCATTAACATACCTTTTAAAACCATCCATATATAACTCATTATTAATCTCCTTATGTTGTGATAATAAATACATTCATAATTGTACGGAAATACCAAATAGATAGCAATCTTTCTTCGGTTTTCTTTAAATTTTTTTAAGTGTCAAAAAATAAGGTAAATCTTATCAAATTGATAGGTTCTGGTACTATTCGTGTGGTAAAATAAGATTTTATAGATTATTTTGGAGGAGTTATAAGAGTGAATCATAAAAGTGAAGACAAATCAGCCAGGTGGAAAGATATAGTTGGTAGAGTTGTGTTGGTATTATTGGCATTATCCGTTATTTATGCTGTATATATGTTGTTTACAGCTCCTTCAGGCGTAGCAGACAACGGATACGAAAAAGTAAAAAGTGATTATGTATTGACATTGTTGCAATGTTTAGTAGGTGTGATCGTCATGTTTATTCCGTCACTCATTGAACGGAAATTTTCGGTGAACATCCCTGATATCATGGAAGTTATGTACTTTGTATTCTTATTTTGTGCAATCTATTTAGGAGAAGTACGAGATTTTTACTATCGTGTTCCCAGTTGGGACTTGATTCTTCACATGTTTAGCGGAGCGATGCTAGGAGCTTTAGGTTTTGTGGTAGTCAGTTTCTTTAACGATTCAGAAAAAGTGAACATCCATTTAAGCCCGATTTTTGTCGCTTTGTTTGCTTTTTGTTTTGCACTGGCGGCAGGAACGATTTGGGAAATTTATGAATTTTTAGCAGATGCTGTTTTAGGAACCAACATGCAGAAATTTATTACAGCGGATAGAACGGTGTTGGTTGGACGTGATGCTTTGGTCGATACGATGGAGGATCTGATCGTAGACGCATTAAGTGCTCTTGTAGTGTGTATTGCTGGATTTCTTAATCTTAGAAAACAAGAGAGAAAGGCACCAAGAAATTAATGTACGAATCACCGAAAGAGAAAGTCCACTGAAAAAATACCGCACATGGGTTGCAACCCATAAAAATATTGTGTAACATAGCATGGAATACAAAAAAAGATAGAGGCGCGATTTTTAAAAGTACAGTCACAGAGATGGCACGATGAAGTGACTAGAAAGGATGAATCGCCGAAGTTTGCAATATGGCCAAATATTGGAAGCTGGGGGTCAGCAGAATATGCTGATCACTGTCATAAATTTACAAAAATTTGTGGAGGACTATCAGCAAAAAGGTCAAATAATGTATATAATGCTATGTACAAAAGTGATGCCTTGAGTTGATTAGAGCTCTAGGTATCGCTTTTTTTGTGCTCAAAAAGAAAGGGAGTTTAGTAGTGAAAAAAAATATAGTTATTGGAATAATTGCGTTAGCGTTTGTGTTTATTACTTTTTCAGCTGACTTTACGACTGGCGCAGATGGCGCCATTCAGTTTGGCTGGTTTTCATTAGTTCCGCCTGTAGTGTCTATACTGCTGGCATTCGTAACAAAAAATGTCATCATATCTTTATTTTTAGGGATTTTTGCAGGAGCAATGGTGCTGCATTCAGTGGATGGAAATGTGTTGTTTGCAATCGTTCAGTCATTTTTAAGTATTGTGGAGTATACTTTATCTTCACTAGCTGACCGTTATAATGCCGGAATCATTCTGCAAGTATTGGTCATCGGCGGTTTGATAGCTTTGATGACTAAAATGGGCGGGACCAGAGCGGTAGCAAATGCACTGGCTTCAAAAGCTAAAGGCCCAATCAGTGCGCAAGTGATTTCATGGTTATTGGGATTATTTCTCTTTTTTGACGACTATGCCAATGCGTTGATCGTTGGGCCGGTCATGCGTCCCGTAACAGATGAAAAGAAAATCTCGCGTGAAAAATTGGCCTTTATTGTCGATGCCACAGCCGCTCCAGTTGCCGGAATTGCGTTGATCTCTACATGGGTTGGGTATGAAGTTGGCTTGATCCAAGATGGTTATGAAGCAATCGGACAATCGGTGAATGCCTATAGTGTCTTTATTGAAACGATTCCTTACCGCTTCTACAACATTTTGATGCTATTGTTTGTCGTCTGTACAGCCCTATTTTTAAAAGAATTTGGACCGATGCTCAAGGCAGAAAGAAGAGCGAGAAAATTTGATCCAACGAATATAGAAGAGATCAACCCGAGTCCTTCTTCCAGTGAGTTGGATGAAATGGAACCAGTAGAAGGTGTCAAATTAAGTATCTGGAATGCCATCATTCCGATAGGTACATTGATTGCAGCATCATTGATCGGATTTTACTTTAATGGATACAATGCAATCATGGCGGGAGAAAACGCCGAATTGATCCAATCTATGCAAAGCAGTCCCATTTCTTTTTCGGCTATCCAAGAAGCGTTTGGTGCTTCTGACGCCAGCATCGTGTTGTTCCAAGCTGCTTTACTGGCTAGTCTTGTGGCTATGGCAATGGGTGTGAAACAAAAAGCCTTTACGTGGGGAGAAGCTGTTGATACATGGATCAATGGAATGAAGTCGCTGATCATTACAGGAGCTATTTTGCTGTTGGCTTGGTCATTAAGTGCTTCGATCACTGATTTAGGAACAGCTGGATTCTTGGTATCTTTACTATCCGATTCTTTACCAGCGTTCTTGTTGCCTTCTATTATTTTCATATTGGGGTCCGTTATTGCATTTGCTACAGGAACTTCTTATGGAACGATGGGGATCTTGATGCCGTTAGCGATTCCATTAGCAGCAGGGATTTCTGGAGACCCGGAATTTATTGTAATTTCAGCAGGAGCGGTATTGACTGGAGCGATCTTTGGAGACCACTGTTCGCCTATTTCGGATACGACCATTCTGTCTTCTATGGGAGCGGGTGTAAACCACTTAGACCACGTGCAAACGCAACTGCCGTACGCGATTGTTGTTGGGATCATTTCTGTTCTCTTTGGTTTCCTGCCAGCAGGATTAGGTTTGCCGATTTGGATCGTGTTGCCGGTGTCTATGATCGTTACAGCAGCTTTCCTATATTTCTTCGGGAAATCAGTAGACGAACCAGAGGCGCAATTGGGTGAGTAGAAATGAGTGTTAATAGGTGAACTTTTCGAAAACGAAAAGTATCTGAATCAATTTTTTGAAAGAAAAGAACTCGGTGACGGGTTCTTTTTTAATTGCAAAGCGAAGCAGATAAGACTGGTGTATTTTATTCATCAAGTGAGGTACAAAAGAAGCGTCACTTGAAGAATAAAGTGGATTTACTGATCAAGTGAGGTACAAAAGAAGCGTCACTTGAAGAATAAAGTGGATTTACTGATCAAGTGAGGTACAAAAGAAGCGTCACTTGAAGAATAAAGTGGCGTTACTGATCAAGTGAGGTACAAAAGAAGCGTCACTTGAAGAATAAAGCGGATTTAGTGATCAAGTGAGATACAAAAGAAGCGTCACTTGAAGAATAAAGTGGATTTAGTGACCAAGTGAGGTACAAAAGAAGCGTCACTTGAAGAATAAAGTGGCGTTACTGATCAAGTGAGGTACAAAAGAAGCGTCACTTGATGAATAAAGCGGATTTAGTGATCAAGTGAGGTACAAAAGAAGCGT
>NZ_JBGQQT010000003.1:97833-185394 GCF_045528345.1 Desemzia sp. FAM 23989
GTTACTGATCAAGTGAGGTACAAAAGAAGCGTCACTTGAAGAATAAAGTGGATTTAGTGATCAAGTGAGTCTCAAAAGAAGTCTCACTTGAAGAATAAAGCGGATTTAGTGATCAAGTGAGGTACAAAAGAAGCGTCACTTGAAGAATAAAGTGGCGTTACTGATCAAGTGAGGTACAAAAGAAGCGTCACTTGAAGAATAAAGTGGATTTAGTGATCAAGTGAGTCTCAAAAGAAGTCTCACTTGAAGAATAAAGCGGATTTAGTGATCAAGTGAGGTACAAAAGAAGTGTCACTTGATGAATACTTCCGAGGGAACAAACTTTTTTCTCCACGCTGACGCGTTCCAGTTTCCTATACCTGATTTGATTTGATAAAGTAAGTCTACAAGGAGGGATAGAATGGTTAAATTACCAAATGGGGAAGAATATCCTAAATTTGGCATAGGGACGTGGCATTTGGGGGATAGACAAGAGAATCACCAGCAAGAAAAAGAAGTGATTCAATATGCGCTGCAACATGGTGTGACGTTAATTGATACTGCCGAAATGTATGGTAATGGAAATTCTGAAAAGTTAGTGGGTGACGCGATTCAAGGTTTCGATAGAGAAAGTTTTAAATTAGTATCAAAAGTATTGCCTCAAAATGCGAGTAAACAAAGAATGCGTCAAAGTTTAAACGCCAGCTTGGAACGATTGCAAACAAATTATTTGGACCTTTATTTATTGCACTGGCTTGGACAAGTGCCGCTGCAAGAAACGATCGAAGTCTTTGAAGAATTAAAAGCAGAAGGTAAAATCAAAGCTTGGGGAATCTCCAATTTTGATTTAGAAGAAGTAGCATCATTGCGGAATAAAGCTGATGGTGACCAAAATCAAATCAATCAAGTATTGTACCACCTAGGCTCACGCGGTATCGAGGTTGCTTTGAAACCTTATATGGACAGTATAGGCATACCTGTGATGGCGTATTGCCCAATGGGACAAGGCGGTAATTTAAATTCAGGCTTGCAGCATAACGATACGATTCAAGCTATCGCTAAAAAGCATCAAGTAAGCGAAATGCAAGTAATTTTGTCCTTTATTCTTCATCAACAAAATACCATTGCTATTCCACGTACCGGAAATCTGGAACACATGAAAGAAAACATCGCTGCTCAAGATATCAAATTGACTTCAGAAGAGTTGGACAGACTGGATCAAGCATTTCCAGCTCCAACAAAAAGAGTGCCTTTGGATATTGAATAGCAAATAGTACTGCAATCTTCTATATAGAAGATTGCAGTTTTTTTTGAATAATAGCCAAACCAACGATACGTTGAATAAATTTGTTTCTTTAGCTGTCTAACGTTAGGATTGTTCATGCTTATTGTTACCCTTTAAAAAAATATGGTTGACAACGAGCGGAATAAAAGTAAACTGAAGATAAGAAATGACATACGGAGCGTGAAAAAATGGCAACAAAAAATCGTGTATTGGATTATTTAAACCAGCATAAAGAATCAGCAGTGTCAGGTCAGGAAATAGCCGACCATTTAGCTGTCTCAAGAACATCTGTCTGGAAAGCGATCAAATCATTGCAGTCAGAAGGCTTTCAAATAGAAGCCACTACCAACAAAGGCTACCTCTTGACCAATGAGCCGGATATTTTATCTAAAACCGTTCTGCATTCCCTGCTCAAAGAAGAACCGGATTTCATTGAAGTGTATCCGCAAATCGGTTCCACAAATGATGAAGCTAAAAACATCATTAATGAGCGCTCTATCAACAAAGGAATCTTATTAGCGGAAGAACAGACAAAAGGAAGAGGTCGTTTAGGCAGACAGTTTTACTCTCCTCACCAAACAGGTCTGTACATGAGCTTGATCTACAAAAATAAGGACCAGTTGAACGCAGCTTCCATCACTACAGTAGCAGCAGTAGCGGTATGTCAAGCGATTGAGAAACTAACTGGTAAACAACCCGTAATCAAATGGGTGAACGATATCTTTCTTGACGGACGCAAAATTTGCGGTATTTTGACAGAAGGAATCCTGAATTTTGAAACGGGAACGATTGATTCCATTATCATAGGGATCGGATTGAATTTTAAAGTTTCTGATTCAGTTCCTGAAGAGTTTCGATCCATTATCGGCGCTTTATTCCAAGAGCAAGAAGTAACGTTGACGCGCAATCATCTAGCAGCAGAAATTATCAACCAGCTAGATGATATATACCAACATTTAGACAGTATCCAGTATTTGGACGAATACCGGAAACGCTGTTTCGTTTTGGGTCAGGCAGTTTCGTTTACAGACAAACAGAAAGTCATGAGCGGGACTGCGCGAGCGATTGATGACGAAGGCGGATTAATTGTGGAACTGAACGATGGACAAATGAAGACCTTGCGTTATGGAGAAATCAGCATTCGATTGGTGGGAGGTAATGAAAAATGACTTTATCGGTTAGAGACCTTACGCAAATCAGTCTGATGGCTGCCTTGACGTTTATAAGCGGATTTATCCTTATTCCGATGGGACCCGTACCGTTTACTCTGCAGACTCTTTTTGTACTGGTGACAGGTCTGTTGTTAAAACCAAAAGCCGCCTTATTGACGCAAGTGCTGCATGTGGTGCTGAAATTAGTGTTTGGCGGAGGTCAATCAGTACTGAGTCCCAGCTTTGGCTTTTTGTTCGGCTTTATTTTAGCAGCATGGGCAATGAGCAGGATGTTGCTCAAGTGGGAAAACAACATGGTTTCTTACGCGAAAGCAACGATAGTCGGGACTTTCCTTACTTACTTGATTGGAATGCCTTACATGGCTCTGATTTTAAATGGTTACTTAGGAGCAGGCTATTCCATTACACAAGTCTTTTGGACAGGAATGGGCTTGTTTATACCAGGCGATTTGGTAAAAGCCGGGTTAGCTGTTTTGATCGCTATGAGAATAAGAAGACACATTCCTCTGTTTAATTAAAATGTTCTGTTAGCTAAAAAGTAGAAAAAGATTTATGATGAAAAAGAAAAACGATTTTATTTTTGGAGGGATTTACGTGATTACATTGGAAAATGAAGAACTGCTTGTTGAGATTTCATCTAAAGGAGCAGAATTGCAAAAGATTTACAATAAGAAAGCAGGTTTTGACTACCTTTGGAATGGAAATCCCGAATACTGGGGCAGCCACGCGCCGAACTTGTTCCCGATCATTGGCCGTTTGAATGAGTACAAATACAAAAAAGGCGACGCTGTCTTCGAGCTGCCGCAACATGGCTTTGCGAAGGAAATGGACTTTGAAGCCATCAAAGAATCGGATGAAAAAGCGGTATTCACGTTACAGAACAACGAACAATCAGCGGAAATGTATCCTTATAAGTTTACATTGACCATTGAGTACACGTTAATCGGTTCACTAGTCTCTGTGAGCTATAAAGTGGATAACCATTCAGAAGAACGCATGCCGTTTTCTATCGGAGGTCATCCTGCTTTCAACGTTCCGTTAAACGGAGCCGGCAACTACGAAGATTACACGATTACGATCAGTCCAAAAGAAGAGGTTAGATACTTCGAAAGCAACCCACTGCCTTATCGTAGTGGAAACCGAAAAGTGCTTCGTGAAATGCGCGATGGTGTGATGCAAATGAATCATGAAACATTCCGTGACGGTTTGATTATTATTGATGAGCCAAAATTGAATCAAATTACCTTGACTAGTCCTGAAGAACATGGGGTAACCTTAAACGTCAGTGACTTCCCATATCTATGTCTATGGACAAAAGAACAAATCGACGCACCATTTATTTGTATCGAGCCCTTCTTTGGACTTCCAGATATTGCTGGTGAAATAGGCACGTTAGAAGAAAAAGACGGCATTATTTTACTGGAATCAGGAGACACGAAACAAATCAGCTTTACGATTGATACATTTTAAGCTGTGCAAATAAAAGAGGTTCTGGCTGCGATTAATTGCGGCTAGAACCTCTTTTTTTACTAGTCAATGGAAGAGTTAAAAAGATAGGTAGTATCATTTTGCAAAAAAAACACCAAGGAGGTTCTCCTTGATGTTTTTACTTTTAGGATCTTCATCTTCTAACGTTAGTAAAGAAATTTCCTCCGGCCTATAGGGTTGCTTATGGAAAGCCATGATTGTTGCTGCTTCAGCAGCTTACAAGCATGGTACACTTGGGCGTACGCCCACAGTGTTTCCTTTTTTTACATCCTTTTCATGGCTATAAGCAACCCCATATTCCTCCAGTAATTTCTAAGAATGAGTTTCTAATGGGGTTAGAGTTAAACAGAAGTGTATTTTCTACTTACCAATGTCAAATATTGTAGAATCTACTTTTAGCCACTCTTTAGTTAAAACGAGCTGCACAGAGCAGACCACATGTCTATAAGCCGAAGCAGTCCTGTTGATAAAAAGCATCAACTGGACTGCTCCTTCTTATAGCCAGTGGTCTGAACGCTCTGTTCCGCTCTCTTTAGACGAGTTGCGCGCGGCAGATTGCACGTCGATAAGCTGAAAAGGGTCTGTTAGGAAAGTTCACCTAACTGACCCTTTTCTTCTTATAGCCGGTAATCTAAACGCCGCGCTCCACTCTCTCTATCTAAGACGAGCTGCACAGAGCAGACCACATGTCTATAAGCCGAAGCAGTCCTGTTGATAAAAAGCACCAACTGGACTGCTCCTTCTTATAGCCAGTGGTCTGAACGCTCTGTTCCGCTCTCTAGCGGTCTCCGTTAAAGATTGAGTTTTTAACCAGTACGTAGTCTACTTTACGGATGGCTTCGAGATCTTTTCCGCCAGCGTATGAAATAGAGGATTGTAAGTCTTGTTTCATTTCAACTAAGGTATCTTTGATGCTGCCTTTGTGTTCAAGCATGATTTTCTTACCTTCGACGTTTTTGCGTTCGCCTTTTTGGTATTCAGAAGCACTACCAAAGTATTCTTTGTATTTTTTACCGTCTTTTTCAATCGTGTGTCCTGGAGATTCTTCGTGACCTGCAAATAATGAACCGATCATGACCATTGAAGCACCAAAACGGATTGATTTAGCGATGTCACCGTGATCACGGATTCCACCATCAGCAATAATCGGTTTGCGCGCAGCTTTAGCACACCAATTGATAGCCGCTAATTGCCAACCGCCAGTACCGAATCCAGTTTTTAATTTCGTGATACAAACTTTCCCAGGACCCACGCCGACTTTTGTAGCGTCTGCTCCAGCATTTTCCAATTCACGAACAGCTTCTGGAGTACCTACATTTCCAGCGATCACAAATGATTCTGGCAAATGTTTTTTGATGTGTTGGATCATATCGATAACCGATTGTGAATGACCATGAGCAATATCAATCGTGATATATTCTGGGATCAATGCTTTTTCAGCTAATTCTTCGATAAATGAATATTCGTTTTGTTTTACTCCTACACTAATAGAAGCAAAAAGACCTTTAGCGTGCATTTTTTCAATAAATGGGATACGGCTGGCTTCATCAAAGCGGTGCATAACATAGAAATAATTGTTGGCCGCTAATTTTTCAGCTAATTCTTCATCAATAACAGTTTGCATATTCGCCGGAACAACAGGCAATGCAAATGTATGGTTTCCTAAAGTAACAGTAGTGTCGCATTCTGAACGACTTCTTACAATACTTTTATTAGGGATCAATTGAACGTCTTCGTAATCAAAAATTTTCATGATTATTCCTCGTTTCTTTATTTAGTGTTGCTCTATTAGCACACAAAAAAACACGAACTTTTAAAGATTTGCATCTAATTAAAATTCGCACCTAGAACAATTTACACTATATTTATTCTTTTGTCAAAGGAAAAACGCAGAAAAAAACTGGTCTCTTCCTGTTTACAGATGGATTTGCCATAATCTCTTCTTTTTTGATTTTTAATATAAATTAATCAACCTTTCAAGTCTTTTTTGGTACAATAAAAACACTATCGAGAAATAACAAGGAGGAAGGAAATGCCAAGTCAGAAAAGGATTTTGGTTTTAGTTGGACCGAGCGGCAGCGGGAAATCAACCGTGAGTGATTTGCTGGTCGAAAAAGGTATCCCTAAATTGGTAACGTCAACGACAAGAAAGCCGCGTTTAGGAGAAGAGAATGGAATCCATTATTATTTCCGAACCAACGAACAAATGAAGGAAGAACCGTTTATTGAACAAACTTTTTATGCTGAGAATATTTATGGTTTATCTGTGAGAGAAGTCGAAAGCAAGTTGAGAAAGTACGACACAGTGCAAGTGACCTTAGATAAAAATGGCGCTCGTGTGATGAAGGAACAATTTGCAAAGGAAACGAAAGTGATCTTTTTTCAAATTACCGAAGAAGAAATGATAGAACGTATGAAAAATAGAGGCGATACTTTAGAATCCATTGAAAAGAGAATCGATTTCTGTCAAGCAACTAAAGAGCTGGAATCGCCTGAAGATACAGATTTAATTATTTCCAGCGGAACGCCCCAAGAGATTACCCAACAAATTCTGGATGAATATCATTAAAGTTATTTCAAGCAGGAAATACAGACAGAATACCTGCAAAAGTAAAACATTCTTTAGAGCATAAAGATGGCTATCAAAGTGACGTATGGATGTGAAAAGAAATAGGGTATTAGAGGCAGGGGAATGTATAAAGCATTCATCTGCTTCTAATTGCATATGTGCCAATATGGAACCTCAAAATATAGGACAAATAATTTAATTTAGCTAGATACTTCTAAATTAAATTGTTTACATAGAAACAATTGAGTTATAAAGGAGGGTCAACCAGTCTGAAGTTCCTAACAATCATTGCTCTACTGTTATTTTGTAAGCGTATTTAGTTGACCGTGGAAACTGGTCAAAATTAGTACGCAGGTTATAGCTTCATAGGAGGTTTAAATGGAGAATGCAACGAATATTTTCAAACTAACTCATATGATTGAACAGGTAATCAATGGAAATATTGTTCGATTTACTAAAGATTTTTCTTATCCTATTGGCATATCAACCATTAGTGTTTTAAGTAAGATAGAAGCCAAAGGTCCGGTAAAGCACATTGACTTGACTGAACCATTAGGGTATTCCAAAAGTACGAGTACAAAAATGGCAGAAAAACTGGCCAAGCTTGAATTGGTAAAACGGATGTATGATAAGAATGATTGTAGAGCGATTTATTTAGAAATTACTCCTAAAGGTACGGAAGCACTGAAAGAAGCTAGGGTTTATTGAAATAACATTAAAAAATAAAAATGATTTTATTACTGGAACTGGAGTTTTTTTATGGCTCGTTTAGAAGAAAAAGTTATCATTATTACTGGTGCTGCTCAAGGTATGGGTGAGTCTCATGCAAGACGCTTTATTGCAGAAGAGTGGGCTGCTGTTGTTGCTAAAACGGAAGAAACATTTGGACCAGTGGATGTCTTAGTCAACAATACGGGCATCACAATGGCAAATCTCTACTAGACACAACGGAAGAAGATTACCGCCGCATTGTGGAGATCAATCAAGTTTCTGTATTCTTAGGAATGAAAACAGTGGTTCCGTCTATGCAAAAAGCCGGTGGCGGTTCTATTGTGAATATCTCTTCTATGAACGGTATCGTTGGGGGAGCTGTTGGCTATACTGATACTAAATTTGCTGTTCGCGGTTTGACAAAAGCTGCTGCAAGAGAATGTGCCAATTATGGTATCCGTGTTAATTCAGTGCATCCAGGTGTGATTGCAACTCCGATGGTGGTTCAAGAAGATACAAAGGCTGTTATAGAGGCTTTTGCAAAACAAATTCCATTGAAAAGAGTTGCTCAGTCTGAGGAAGTAACCAACCTTGTATTGTATTTAGCTTCTGATGAATCCAGCTATTCAACAGGTTCTGAGTTTATTGTAGATGGCGGATTAACTGCTTATTAATGTAGACTCTCCAACAAACAAAATAGTAATTTTATAACTATCGGTGAAAAAGCAGCGAAGTCTTTCGGTGCTTTTTTGACGATTACCAGTAAAAAGTTTGCTATACTGGATTGGAATTCAATTAGAAAAAAAGTATGAGGAGAAAAAAATGGATAAAAATACCATTAAACAGTTAACAAAAAGAATGAAGAAATTCAGAACATGGACAGAAGGAACGTTTATCAATCCGATTTCTTACCGTGTAAATGGAAAATTGTATTATATGACAGGATTTACTAAAGGTGGAGAAAGTGTAGGGACAGCTTATTTTACTTTGGATGGAGAAGAAGTGAAAGCTGAAGCTTACGAAGCACAGACATACTTGTCTACATTTGCCGATATCAGCAAAAATATTTTTTCTATTGGAGAAGACCACTTGAAAATCGATCTAGATTATTATACGCTTCCTTTAGCGATTCCTGTGGATAGTGAACTATCAGAGGTCATTGCAGGACATCAAGCCTACCAAAAACTGTGGGAGTGGCACCAGGAATACAATCAATGCATTTTAGAATACAAGGACTATTATGAAAAAGATGTATTGATTCGGGAAGAGATTACCGTAGACGATGTTAGAAAGACACAAAAAACAGCTGCGATAGTCAATCTGTACCAATACGATACGCTCAAATTGTTATTGGAAAAAAATGCTGAAATAGAAGCCTATGTAGCGTATTTAGAAACTACTGCAGAATGGAAGAAGTTGACTAAAAATCAACGGTATTTTGTTAAAGAACTAACAAAAAATAAAGAAAGATTGAAGAATAGTCTACATACGTTAGATTTAATTGAAGCTGAAAATCGTGAAGAGATGCTGCAGCTGAATTTCGATTACGGAGTTAAAATAAATGTCGAGCAAATGATAGGGCAGCAACAATATATCCGTTACCCTTAATAAAATAAGCCTAAAAACGACGAATAATCGTCGTTTTTTTGTGCTCGCGTCACGAAAAAATTGTGCTATACTAAAATTTAGATGTAGAGAACAGAACGCATCGAATAAGCAGTACATAATCAGTAGTAAGATACTATCATAGAATGAAAAACAGAGGGGAAAAATGAAAATTTACTTGCTTTTAACGGATACAGGAACTGTTTTGAATACAGCGATTAAAAAATATACACGTAAACCTTACAATCATGCCTCTTTAGCTTTAGACAATCAGTTGACTCAAGTTTACAGTTTCGCAAGAAAGAATGTCTATAATCCGTTTTTTGGAGGTTTTGTTCGAGAAGATGTGACAGCACATCTATTAAACGAAGCTTTTTGTGAGCTCTACAGTTTAGAGGTCACGCCACTGCAATACAAACAGCTGCAGTTTATGATGAGTCAATTTGAGAAAGACAAAGACAAATATAAGTACAACTTTTTAGGCCTGTTAGCGATCGTGCTGCACAGAGACTTTAATCGTGACAATGCTTATTTTTGCTCACAATTTGTAGCTCATGCACTGAAAGAAGCCGATATTCAGCTGCATGATAAAGCTCCGCACCTGACGACACCGGATGACTTTAGACAACTTGAACAAGTCGAATTGATTTATGAAGGAACGGTTCAGGAGTATTTAGTCAAAGAAAATCCTATGTTTGATTTTTCTCGAGAAGCTGGTTTAACAGGAACACTACATCATTTTTATAAGCTTTGCCAAAAACGGTTAGTAGGATAATCAAAAGGAACGAGGAGATAGTATGTTAAAAGAAGTCTGCGTAGAAAACTTCACCAAGATTCCTAAAGCTATTCAACAAGGAGCCGATCGAATTGAACTGTGTGATAACTTGGCTGTTGGGGGAACAACGGTCAGTTTAGGTGTAATGGAACAAGCAATAGCTTATTGCAAAACCAAGGCGGTTCCGGTTATGGCCATCATCCGTCCTCGTGGCGGTAATTTTGTATATGACGATATCGAAAAGGCTATTATGCTGCGAGACATTCAACTGGCTCAACATGCTGGGGTTGATGGCATTGTTATTGGAGCTTTAACGGAAAAGAAAGAGCTGGACAAAGATTTTTTACGTCAAGTCGTTAAGTATGGCGGTTCCATGGAGAAGACATTCCATATGGCATTTGATGAGATTGCGGAAGATTTTCAGCAGAAAACTATCGATTGGTTATGTGACGCAGGCTTTTCACGTATTTTAACACACGGAGGTCCTTTGACTACTCCGATTGAAGAGCATTTTGTCAAATTAAGAGAAGGGATCAATTATGCTGGAGACCGGATCATTATTTTGCCCGGTGGAGGAATCACGCAAGATAATTTAGAAGAAATCCAACAAGAATTAGCGGTGCAAGAAGTACATGGCACAAAAGTCGTTGGAATATTATAAGCAGGAAAGTGGCCGTTAAAGGAATGCGGTCACTTTTTGTTGCCCTAAGTTAGTAAATTGTGCGATGACTAATCAGTGGCTTTTAAGACAAGAAAGCTATATGATGATAGTGAGGAAACAACAGGTAAAATGCAGTCAGAGTAATGGTTGTGTCAGGAAGAACTTCGTTAGGTAGCTAAATAGGAACACCTAATTTCTGTGAAAGCGAGGGATCTTTATGGAATGGGAAAAAGAACTCATTGCTGTGAACAAGCAGTATACGCCCTTAGACACTAAAGGCTTGATGGTCTCAGTAGGGGATAAAATGGTAACGTGGCAAGCAGAAAAGCTGTTTACAGCAGCAAATCTGACCAAGTTGCCCATCTATTTATTTTACTATGAAAAAGCTGTTCGTGGGCAAATGGATCTGCTGGAAGAAATCATTGTACCAACGGAAAGACGGATCGCAGGCAAAGGGGTACTGCATTTACTGCCCCGAATCGAAAAATGGACCATAGAAGATTTGCTGACAATGATGATCGCTGTTTCAGATCATGAAGCGACCAACCAATTGATCGCCCATGTTGGGCTCAGAACGATTCAAGAATGGATCGAAACAAAAGAATGGAAAAAAGATGTGAAGCTAAGACGTTACTTGATGGATTATGCTTCTGGCTTGACCAATGAAATCTCTCCTAAGGGAGCCATTGCAGTGATGAAAGACATCATTCAATTAGGAGAACAGAATCTGGAGTGGCAAGAAAAAATTGAATTTCCTTTATTAAATCAACAATTTCGAAACGGATTGCCTGGATCATTAACCGAAAAAAATATCCCTATTCTGGAAATATTAAATAAAACAGATGAAGACAACACTGTCTTGCATGATGTGGCTTTATTCCGCTACAAAGACAAGAAAGTGTATATCGCAGCTCTTGCTATGGACGTCCAAGATGAAGCTCAAATGTATGCTTGGATGCAGGACATCGGAAAATTGATCTTCCAGAAAATCGAAGAACGCTGAATGTGGTCTAAGTTTGACAACAGTTAAAGAATGAGAACTTTTGGGTTACTAAAAGTTCTCATTCTTTTATTGTTGTTAAAAAGGAACCATCTGAGCTGAAAAATGACGTGAAAAATTCGATTCTTTTGTTATAATGGACGAATACTATATTTTAGGAGTCTTGTAAACGATGAAAAAATGGATAGATTATTACCTTAATCAGCAGCTAAAAAAAGGGAGTCGTTCTCAGATTGGGATTTTCTCTGGTAAAATAGGCTTATTTTCCAACCTGCTTCTCTTTCTGTTTAAATTAAGTGCAGGCTGGATATCTGGAAGCGTCTCTATTATAGGAGATGCAATCAATAGCATGGCAGATTTCGCGTCCTCTATCCTTACATTATTTGGTTTTCATATGGCTGCCAAACCTGCAGATAAAGAACACCCATACGGTCACGAACGTTCTGAATACATCATCGGACTAATGGTTTCCATCGGGATCATGTTTGTGGGATTTCAATTTTTATTAACTTCCATTCAACGCATCTTGAATCCAGAGCCTTTATCCACGACACCGCTTGTTTTTATCCTGTTGATAGTCTCAGTGATGATAAAGGTGTGTCAGGGGTATTTCTATAAGCGAGTAGCAAATACGATCCATTCCAATGCTATTGAAGCAGCGGCTCAAGACAGTTACAACGATGTTTACACCACATTGGTTGTGTTAGGTGCCTCCATCGTAGAAGTTCTTTTTGGCTGGCAAATAGACGGTTATGCTGGTACATTGATTGCGGTGTATATTTTATACAATGGAATCCAAATCATACGCGACTCAATTGATGACTTGCTTGGTCCAAGACCAAATGAACAAGAAATAGAAAAAATCACGCAGTTTTTAGACAATTATACGGCTATCGTGGGTTACCATGATTTACTGCTCCACCATTATGGCCCAAACAAAACATTTGCTACTATTCATATCGAGATCGATGACAGCTGGAGTTTGACAGAAGCCCATCGCGTAATCGATACTATTGAAAAAGAATTTAAAGAACAGTTAGAGGTAGAGTTGGTGTGTCATTTGGACCCGATCGCAATCCAGAATGAGGAACAAACGAACATTTACAAACAAGTCAAACGCATCTTGCAATCCTATCAACTGAATCTTAAGTTCCATGATTTTCGTGTGGAAGAAAAAAATGGAACAGCTATTATTCGTTTTGATTTAGTAGTTCCTGATAATATTGAAAAGACTACTAACCAAGCCCTCCACGCCTCTATCCAAAAGAAAATCCAAGAAGAAGTCGGAGCCTATGAAGTAGCCATTGAATTTGATCGCCTGTACTTGCTGAAAAAGTAACTCATTCAATAGAGTACTTTTAAAGAAAAGAGCAAAGCTTGTTTCATCCTACAGTAAAAGCCCTTTCCACTACTGACTAGTGAAAAGGGCTTTTATTGGTTTTAAATTAAGAAACAGATGCATCATAAATTTCTTGAATAGAATCTTTTAAGATCGCATCAAATTCTTCTTCCGATTGATTAGCGTATAGTCCTTCAGATAGAGCACGAGAGAAGCTGGCAATCAAGCCGGTGTTGTTTTTCAATTTTTCGTTGGCTTCTTCGCGCGGATAACCTCCAGACAAAGCCACTACTCGCAGAACGCGAGGATGTTCGATCAATTCTCTATAAAAATCAGCGACTGTTGGAATAGATAACTTGATCATCACATTTTGAGAGTCATCCAGTTGATCCAAGTACGTTAAGAGTTCTTCTTTCAAAAGACTTTCGCATTTTTCTTTGTCTTCACTGTAAATATTGACTTCTGGTTCAATAATCGGCACTAAACCGGCATTGAGAATTTGTTTTGCTGTTTCAAATTGTTGGTCTACTACTTGATGGATGCCGTCTCTATTGGGTTCTTTGATAACAGAGCGCATTTTCGTACCAAAAATATTTCGTTCGTTTGCGCGTTTCAATAAGTCATCTAAAGTTGGATTGGGCTTCATTAATTGAACGCCTTCAGCTTCTTCTGCCAAACCTTTATCGATTTTCAAGAAAGGGACAATGCCTTTTTTATCCCATAAATAATCTGCTGTATAGTCATCTTCGATCTTACGGTCCATAGTCTGCTCAAAAAGAATAGCCCCTAGTATCGAATTTGAATTAAATGATGGAGAGGTAATAATACGTGTTCTCATTTCATGGACAAGATCAAACATTGTATCTTCATCAGAATATGAATTTTCATCCACACCGTAAAGTGCTAAAGCTTTCGGCGTACTTCCACCACTTTGGTCCAGTGCAGCGATAAAACCTTTGCCATTTTTGATAATGTCTACCTGTGCTTTATTCACGATATTTTCAGCTCCTTGTTTTTTTTTTGAAAAAGTTGTTTATCGAATGGGTATTGATTTCAACCGTTAACTTCTTCATATAGATTATAACAATGAAACACTAAATCGTAAAAAGATAACCATTATGACTCATTTGTGACAGAGAAAAAAACTTTTCCTAATAAGAAGGTTATTATTTTACTCCTTAAATAAAGAACGTTATAGTAGTTTTAAAAGTAACTGCTTACATTTTAAAAGAATGTAAGCGAAAAAAATTTAGGAGGCAAGAGAATGGAAAAGAAATATATCATGTCGATCGACCAAGGAACGACCAGTACCAGAGCTATTATTTTTGATAAGGAAGGGAACCCGAAATGGACCTTCCAAAAAGAGTTTACTCAATATTTTCCTGAACCAGGTTGGGTAGAACATGATGCAAATGAAATCTGGATCTCTGTGTTGACGGTTATTGCCGGTGCTTTGATCGAGTCAGGACTTAGACCCGGTGAAATCGATAGTATCGGAATCACCAATCAACGGGAAACTACCGTGGTGTGGGATAAAGAAAATGGCCGCCCAATCTATCATGCAGTGGTGTGGCAATCAAAACAAACCAATGATATTTCTACAAAGTTAAAAGATGACGGCTACACAGATATGATCCACAAAAAAACTGGTTTAGTGATCGATTCTTATTTCTCTGCTACTAAAGTTAGATGGTTGTTGGATAAAGTTGAAGGAGCTCAAGAAAGAGCTGAAAAAGGTGAATTGTTATTTGGAACGATCGATACATGGCTTGTTTGGAAGCTGACTGGCGGTGCTGTTCATGTTACCGATTATTCTAATGCTAGTCGAACAATGTTGTATAATATTTATGATTTAGAATGGGATAAAGAGATTTTGGAAATTTTAAATATTCCCGAAGCGATGCTTCCTGAAGTAAAATCTTCTTCTGAAGTTTATGGAAAAACGATCGCAGAGCACTTCTATGGAGAACAAGTGCCTATCGCCGGAATTGCCGGGGACCAACAAGCTGCATTATTTGGGCAAACGGGTTACGAAAAAGGGATGGTGAAAAACACCTATGGTACAGGTGCGTTTATCATCATGAATACCGGAAAAGAACCTATCCAATCTAAAAATGGGCTATTAACGACGATCGCTTACGGGTTGAATGGAGAAGTAACGTATGCATTAGAAGGTAGTATTTTCGTGGCTGGATCTGCTATCCAATGGCTGCGTGATGGTATGCGCATGTTCAGAGCGTCTCCAGAATCAGAAGAGTATGCTAAAAAAGTAGATACTACAGATAATGTCTATGTTGTTCCAGCCTTTACTGGATTAGGGGCTCCTCATTGGGACCAAGATGCGCGCGGTGCAGTCTTCGGAGTTACACGTGGAACATCTAAAGAACACTTTATTAGAGCCACTTTGGAGTCATTAGCGTACCAAACTAGAGACGTCATCGACACGATGAATAAAGATTCCGGCATCGAAACGACGACTATGCGTGTTGACGGTGGAGCAGCCAATAATGATTTCTTGATGCAATTCCAAGCCGACATTCTAGATGTGACGATTGAGCGTTCTAAAGTAAGCGAAACAACTGCTTTAGGTGCTGCTTATCTTGCAGGGTTAGCAACTGGATTTTGGAGCAGCCAAGAAGAAATCAAAAAATATTGGGAAAAGAATGCTACATTCGAGCCCGAAATGGACGAGGAAAAACGAGAAGACTTGTATGCAGGATGGCAAAATGCTGTTGAAGCTACCAAAGTCTTCAAGCACAAACCATTAAGAAAAAGCAAAGACTAATCCTTGAAACACGACGCTGTTCTTTAAGGAGGTTATGGAAACATGCCATTTTCAGGAAAGACTCGTCAAGAAAATATCGAGACTATGAAACAGACACCGCTGGATCTATTGATTATCGGCGGGGGCATCACTGGTGCAGGAATTTTGTTAGAAGCCGGAGCTAAAGGCATTTCCAACGGATTGATTGAAATGCAGGATTTTGCTGCAGGAACAAGCAGTCGTTCGACAAAATTGATCCATGGCGGTTTGCGGTATTTGAAACAAATTGAGGTCGAATTGGTAGCAGATGTCTCTCGAGAACGAGAGATCATCTACAATAATGCCTCTCATATTGTCAAACCGACTCCAATGACGCTTCCAATATATGAAGAATCAGGAGCCTCATTCGATTCTTTTTCAGCAAAAGTGGCGTTAAAACTTTATGACGACTTATCTGATGTGCAAGAAGAATACAAACACTACTTTTTAGATCGAGAAGATACCTTGAATCGGGAACCGGCTCTAAATAAAGATGGATTATTGGAATCCGGTGTTTATTTGGATTACACATCTGATGATGCTCGTTTAACACTTGAAATATTAAAAAAAGCCCATGGATACGGCTCGCTCATTGCAAATTACGTTCGTGCTGTCGATTTTATTTATGATGCAACGGAACAAATTTGCGGAGTGAAAGCAGAAGATGTGCTGACTGGTGAGGTATTTGATATCCAAGCGACTGTTGTGATAAATGCGACTGGTCCATGGTCAGATACCATAAGAAAAATGAGTACACCGGAAACAGAAAGTCTGATGCGGCCAACAAAAGGTGTGCATTTAGTAGTGGACAAGAACCGATTGCCTGTAAATGGACCTATTTATACCGATACTGGTTTACAAGATAATCGTATGATATTTATTGTACCACGACGGGATAAAACATATTTTGGGACTACGGATACAGATTATCAAGGCGACATTGCCGATCCAAAAGTGACTGATGAAGACATAGTATATCTGCTTAAAGCTGTCAATCAGCGCTTTCCTGAAGCACATTTGACCAACGAAGACATTGAAGCCAGCTGGGCAGGATTAAGACCGTTGATCAGTGAGGGGAAAGGAAAAGATCCTTCTGCCGTATCTCGTGGAAGCTCTTTGAAAGAGTCGAGTGATGGCTTAATGACCATCGCTGGCGGAAAATTGACGGATTACCGTCGGATGGCTGAGGGATCGATCGATCTGGTTGAAAAACGGCTGAAAGAGAAATCCGGCAAAGAGTTTCCAAA
This sequence comes from Desemzia sp. FAM 23989, assembly GCF_045528345.1. NCBI lineage: Bacteria > Bacillati > Bacillota > Bacilli > Lactobacillales > Carnobacteriaceae > Desemzia > Desemzia sp. FAM 23989. The sequence continues at coordinate 114,468 of NZ_JBGQQT010000003.1, forward strand.
AGTTGAAACAAAAGCCATCAAGCTTTCTGGTGGAGACGTTCCATTAGGAGACGGGTTTGGTAAATATATAGAAGAATTATCAGCAAAAGGTGTGCAATTAGGGTTGCCCAAATCAGAAGCTATGCGATTAGTAGAATGGTATGGTTCAAACGCAGAAATCTTATTTAATGAAACAGAGGCTTTTGATCAATTACATGGATTAAATCACGGAGAAGGTTTATCACTGAAGTATTCTTTAGAAAACGAAATGACTTTGACTCCCACTGATTATTTTTCTCGCAGAACAGATACACTATTGTTTGATCATCCTCATTTACAGGAAATCAAAGAGCCGGTAATCAAAATCATGGCTGATTTTTATCACTGGGATGAAGCAACAAAGAGGAAGATGAGTGACGAGTTGGAAGATATGATACATGAAGTAAATCGGTCTTAATTATTCAAACTATGGAATTGAAAGAGAGGGAAAGAGAATGGACACAACTTTATGGCAACAGTTGATTGGAGAATTTATTGGAACAATGATTTTAGTGTTACTAGGGGACGGTGTTGTGGCGGGCACTGTATTAAATAAAACAAAAGGATTTAATACAGGTTGGCTGATGATCACATTAGGTTGGGGACTAGCGGTTACAATAGCTGTTTTCTCATCAGGATTTTTAAGCCCGGCGCATATTAACCCAGCAGTAACATTAGGAATGGCTATAGCAGGAGAATTTAGCTGGGATTTAGTATTGCCTTATATGGGTGCACAAATATTAGGAGGTATTGTTGGAGCAGTACTCGTTTGGATTCACTATATGCCTCACTGGAAAGCAACAGAAGACTCTGAAACAATCCTTGGTGTTTTCTCAACAGGTCCGGCAATTAAAAGTCCAATTTCCAATATCGTTAGTGAAGCTATCGGTACGGGTATGTTAGTATTTGGATTATTGGCTTTCACACAAGGTGAATTTACAGATGGATTAAACCCGATCGTAGTTGGTTTATTGATCGTATCTATTGGTCTTTCATTAGGAGGAACAACTGGATATGCCATCAACCCGGCTCGAGACTTAGGTCCAAGAATCGCTCACCAAATCTTACCGATCGCCAATAAAGGCGACTCTGACTGGGGATACGCATGGGTTCCCATCGTAGGACCATTAGTCGGAGCAGCAGTAGCCGCGTTATTATACCAATTATTACCATTAGGATAGAAAGTTAAGCAAGGCGTTAAAAAAATATAAACGACGAGAATTAGGTGTTCTTTACCTAACTCTCGTCGTTTATATTTTAGTAGGATAAGCAGCGCGGGCTGAATTGTGCAACGCGTAAAAGGAAGGCGGTCAGCTAATATTAAAAAGAAACCTGACAGGGAGAAACATTTCCTGTCAGGTTTCTTTTTAACGATGAAGTGCAGAGAATTAACATCAACTAGGCCGCCTAGATGATGAAGTTTACAACTTGAATACCGAGACTATTTCTTTCTCGATAAAGTTCCAAACTAAAACTCGACTACTAAACTAACTGGTAAAAAAATTCTTTTAGATTTTTGAAGTTTTTAAAAATAGCGCTATCATTGATAAAGCAACGTTTTGATTGTGTTTCTGTGCACAAGAAAGACATATTTTATTCAAAAAAATAAAAAAGCGGATTCTTTTTTGAGATATTAATCTTGTAAAGGGTTTCCTTTGATGATGCTATGTATTACATTGTGATACTACAAAACAAAAGTATTCTATAACACTCACAAAGGAAAGAGGAAATAAAATGGCAAAAGAAAGTTATGTAGAAGAAAATAGTACTTTAGCTACAGCGGCAAAAAAAGATGTACGTCCTTTCGGGATGAAGGATAAAATCGGATATATGGCAGGGGATATGGCCAACGATATGTTCTTTATATTTGCTAGTTCGTTCTTGATGGTTTACTATACAAATGTTTTAGGGATTAGCGGAGCAGCAGTCGGAACTTTATTCTTAGTAGCACGAATTGTAGACGCTTTTACAGATATTGGGATGGGACGCATCGTTGATACTTTTAAACCGGCAAAAGATGGCAGATTCAGACCATGGATACGTCGGGTAGCTCCATTTGCAGTTATTGGTGGTTTTTTGATGTTTGTTTATGTCGTAAAAGATTGGTCTATGCCAGCTAAAATGATTTACGTTTATGCAACTTACTTATTTTGGGGTAGTTTTTGCTATACTGGTATCAATATTCCTTATGGTTCAATGGCTTCAGTAATTAGTGACAAAGCAGAAGAGCATGCGGCTTTATCTACATTCCGTAGTGTTGGAGCAAGTATTGCATCTATCGTTATCTCGTTTGCTGTTCCATTAGTTGTTTATACAACCAATAGTTCTGGTAATCAAGTGATTATTCCTGAACGCTTTACAATGGTTGCAGGTGTATTTGCTATTATTGCTTTAGTATTGTATGCGCTTTTGTACTTCTGGTCTACGGAAAGAATCCAACTCCCGGAAAAAGATGCTTCTGAAACTGAGTCGATGGGTGAGCAAATGAAAACCATCGTTAAAGGATTGACAACGAATAGAGCCTTATTGGGAATCATTGCTGCGGCCATTTTCTTATTGTTGGCACAATTGTTAGTAGGTTCAATGAATGCTTACCTATATACAGTTTACTTTACGAATACTTCAGGTCTTGCTATTGCGGGTGTTCTTGGAACGGTAGGGGTATTATTGCTGGCTCCATTTGCAAGTAAAATCGCTGCACGTTTTGGGAAAAAAGAATCCGGTACAATCGCTTTGATCTTCAGTGCTGTAATGTATGGAATTTTATTCTTCTTAAAACTGGATAATGTATGGGCTTTCTTAACATTTTCATTCTTAGGGAACTTAGGTATGAACTACTTCAACATCATTATCTGGGCATTTATCTCCGATATCATTGACTTCCAAGAAGTACGTACTGGCAATCATGAAGACGGAACGATTTATGCAGTTTACTCTTTCTCTCGTAAAATTGGACAAGCATTTGCTGGTGGATTAGGGGGCTTTGCATTGACGGCTATTGGCTTTGTCTCTGGTGCAGCTTCTCAATCACAAGCAGTAGCAGATAATATTTACCGAGTGGCAACTGGAGTTCCTGCATTGGGTTACTTGATGGTAGCTCTTGCTTTAGCCTTCATCTATCCTTTAGGCAAAAAACAAGTGGAAGAAAACACACGTATCTTACAAGAACGTCGTGCAGCTGGGGAATAAGATATAAAAAAATAGGCTGTCTCAGTTGAGATAGCCTATTTCTTTATAGCGTTATTTCACTTTCAATTCAGCTAATTGTTTATCGATATCTTCCAGAGGAACTTCCACTTGCAAGAGAGAAGCTGCTGTATACGCACTTTCAATAAACGCTGTATCGTATAATGTGATATTTTTGTCTGAAGTTTCAATCGCCATTTCCAGATTCATTTTGGCACTGCCAAGATCGTAAAATGCGATGATCGTATCTTCTTCAAATTCTTCCACAGCTGCAGAAATCTTGTCGAAACTAGTTCCCACTTCGCCATCTTCTGTACCGCCAGCAGGTTTGATTGTGACATCAGCTGCTACTTGGCTTAATAGTTTCGTTAAGCCTTGCGCCACTTCTTCAACGTGTGAAACCAATAAAATACCAATTTCTTTACCCATTGTATACACCCGCCTCTAGCATAGTTTTGAAAAGATAGCTGCTGGACATGGCGCCTGGATCTAAATGACCAACGGAACGATCGCCTAGGTAAGAGGCCCGGCCTTTAGTAGCTTTCATTTGTTCTGTTTTCGCTGCAGCTTCTTCAATGATTTCGGTGGTTAAGGAATTTTCTTTGACAGCGTCTACTACCGGGATCCATTCGTCGACCATGGTTTTTTCTCCAGCGACAGCTTTGCCTCGTTTCTGAATACCATCTAAACCGGCTTCCAATAATTCAGCCAAATCTAGTTCGTCGTTGTCCTTGCTGGCTTTAGCCATACTGATAAAAGCAGATCCATATAGAGGACCTGAAGCTCCGCCGATTTTGCTGACGAAAACCATACCGATGTCTTTTAACAAATCAGTTAAAGCTTCATATTCATTATCTGCTAATTTCTCTTTCAATGCAGCAGCCCCGCGAGCTAAATTGTTGCCGTGATCTCCGTCACCAATTGCGGTGTCCAGTTCACTTAGATAAACTTTATTTTCTTGCAGTTGTTCAATAAATAGATCCATCCATTTAGTTACATTTTCAATTGAAAGCATATTGTGAGCTCCTTTCTTACCAAGCGATCGTTGTCACTGGTGCGTTTAAATAATCTAACCATTTTGTATCTTCTAATTTGACTAAAGTAACGGAGAGTCCAGCCATATCAATAGAAGTCATGTAATCGCCAACTTTTTTAAAGGGCAGTTTTAAACCATCTTGTTCTAATAATTGATGGACATCATTTGTGAAAACGAATTGTTCCATTAATGGAGTAGCACCCATTCCGTTAATCAACAGAGCATACTCTTCATCAGCGGACCATTGGAATTCTTTCTTCAATTGCTTCACTAATTCAGCTGCCAAGTCTTTTGAAGGTTGCAGTTTTTCTCGGCGGTAACCGGGTTCACCATGAATACCCACGCCAAATTCAATCTCATCGTCTGCTATATCAAATCCAGGTTTACCTACTTCTGGGTTAGTAGCTGGTGTTAAAGCAACTCCGATAGACTTGATAGCGGGAACTAATTTGTCCGCTAAAGATTTGATTTCTGTCAGAGAGGCACCTTCTTCTGCAGCGGCACCAAGAATTTTATGGACTAATACAGTACCTGCGATTCCGCGTTTTCCTGCAGTGTAGGTGCTGTCTTCAACTGCAATGTCGTCATCAACAACCACGAAATCGACAGGAATGTCTTCCATGTCTGCCAAGTCTTTAGCCATTTCAAAATTCATGATATCGCCCGAGTAATTCTTAACGATCATAAAGACGCCGTTTCCTTCATCACTGGCTTTAACGGCTTCTAGAATTTGATCTGGGGTAGGAGAGGTGAAGACTTCTCCGCATACAGCTGCAGACAACATACCTTTGCCTACGAAACCAGCGTGTGAAGGTTCGTGACCACTACCACCACCACTAACCAATCCTACTTTTCCATTTTGAGACTGTTTGCGATGAATCACGTTTGTTTCAGGTAAACGTTCAATTAATCCGTCGTAAGCAAAAACCATCCCTTTGATCATTTCATCGACGACTGCGGATGGTTCATTAATGATTTTTTTCATGACTCTTCCTCCCATTTCAATATAGTTCATTTCATCTCTATTGTAACCGTTTGCTTGGCAAAGGACAAATAGTAACTTGGAGATGATTTGACAAAAAAGCTTGAGAATAAAGTTGTAGGATAAGGTAATTATTGAGATAATGAAATAGAGCTAAACTTGCAACAAGTGAAGATAAATTAAGCTTACAACAAATAAAGAAAAGTGACGAGAAATTTAACTTCGTTCTACAGGGGGTGTGTCAAATGAAAGAGGAGACCAAAATATTTCAATTAGCTAAAGACCTCTATCAAGCCGCGTTTTGGGAAGATTATTGGGACACAGACATTTTAGCTTTACAGTTTCCAAGTAGAACTGAGCCTGTTTTTATCTCTATTTTAGGAAAAAGCGATGGCAATTATGGATTTCTTTTTTACCGTAATTTAGAAGAATTAAGGTATTATTTTGAAATGGCAAAGCAGACTCAAATAAGAGATTTGGAAACCTCGTTAGATTTTTTGCTCCTGCAAAAAGGCATCTCTTTAATGTATGAAAATCGTTCAGATTTAGAAAAAGAAGATTATGATAGAATAAAAAGCAGTGGTGTTGTATTTAGAGGAAAAAAAGCTTGGCCAGTGTTGATTGATTATAAACCAGGTTTTTATCCTGACGATGTTGATCCAATCGAAATACCATTTGTGATTGAAATAATGGAAAAATTGTTGAAGATGGGACACGACTTCCGCTCTAAGTTGGATGTATACGACACGGAAGAAAATAAAGAGAGGGTATTTTTACGTACATACCAAAAAAATGGAAAGTATAAAGATGATTTATTTTCCGTTCCGCTGACTGTTTTACAAGGTACAGCTGTTCAAGTGTATGAAAAGCAAGAAATTAAAATAACCGATTTTGAGATGAGACGGGCAGAATCTTTAAAGATCGGCAGCTCTATTTGGGAATTGGAATTAAATTATGTCGCTTTGCCAGTAGAAAATGAAGCAACTGAGCGGCCTCGTTTTTCTGTCATGTTGATGGTTGTGGATGCCAAAAGCACCGAGATCGTACTGGGTGAACTGGTTGAATTTGATGAAATCGAGCGTATTCAGCGCCTTTTTCTTAAAGCTTTAGTTGCTACTAATGTAAAACCGCCAACTATAGTAGTGAATATTGGTCGTTACAAACAGATTTCCGGAATATTTGGGGAGATGTTGAGTAAATTAGGCATTGGATTGACACCCGTGTATAAATTGCCTTTGATTTCTGTGGTGCAAAAGGATATGGTAGACTTTTTTGACGAGATTGAAAACACGTAGCATCATTCATTCAATACATGGAGGGGATAATAAACAGATGAAGACGTTGGTGATTATTTCGCATCCTGAGATAACTGAATCGGGAACCCAGCAATTTTTGTTGAGCTCGATTGCAGATAATGACACAGTAGAAGTACATCATTTAGAAGGAATTTATCCCGATAGAAAGATAGATGTGCTTGCTGAACAGAAGTTGCTGAAAGAGTATGACCGTATCGTATTTCAATTTCCATTCTACTGGTACAGTTCTCCGCCGATGCTGAAGCAATGGCAAGATGAAGTATTGACGGATGGATTTGCTTATGGAAAAAACGGACATCAATTAAAAGGGAAAGAGTTCGGATTAGTGCTGTCGATTGGGGTAAGAGAAGCTGAATACCAAGCTGGTGGAAGAGAAGCGTTCAGTATCCACGAATTGACGAAACCTTTTCAAGCCATGGCAGTTAAAACAGGAATGTCCTATTTGAAATCCTTTTTGATTTATCAATTTTCTTATATGATAGAAATCCAAAAGATGACCTTGCTGATCGAATACCAACAATTTTTAACTCGAGCAGCTGATGATAGCTTGCTGACGAGAGAAAATTGGTTGATAGATCAATTGTTGAAGACCGATAAAGAAACGCTAGCTCCTGGTGATGAAGTGATTTTACAACACGCGGTAGAAGCTATTGAAGAGAATCGGGATACGATAGATGGTTTAAAGATGGTTTTAGATGAGATGAACGGGTAAGAAAACGAATAAATTGGAGAGAAGAGTATGGATCAAAATGAGTGGATAGTGGAAGAGTTGGAACGTGTTTTTCAAAATAGTCGCGACTACAAACAAAAAGCTCTAATTGCTGCGACTCAACAATTGATCAAAGAACAAGCTTTGCGCGTAACGCAAATGGAAGGGGAACTTGATGGAACCCTTTGGAGTCCAAGAAATTGGAGTGAGTAGCGGGGTATTTTAAGTATTTTATAAAAAAAGCGGTCAAACCGATTGAAACAACTCGGTTTGACCGCTTTTTTATAGTGAACGACAACGTTTCTCTCGTTAGAAATGTCCTAATAAACTGGAAATCTTACGAGTGGTTTCGACAATTTTTTGGATGTAAATATCTTTATTTTTTACTTCCGAAAGCGGCAAGGAGATGCTGATAGCTCCTGCAGATAAATCCTTGTAGCTCGCAAATGAAGCCCCTATACAAACGATGCCATACTCATTTTCTTCATTGTCTATCGCGTAACCTTGTTGACGAACAGTATCGATTTCTGCTAAAAAGTCTTCAAGATTTGTGATGGTATGAGTAGTTTTAGGCTGGATGTCAACTTGATTCCAATAGTCAACAATAGCGCTATTGGTTTTAGTAGCTAAAATAGCTTTTCCGACAGCTGTGACATACATAGGTGCTTTTTTTCCAATTCTGGAATGCATCCCAGTTTCGGAATCTTGAGAATCGTGTTTATCTATATACAATACTTCGTTATCATCCTCAATGACCAAATGAACGGTTTGGTTGATTTCTTGAGATAACTGACGAATCATACTTTTAGCAACATTTAAAAAATCAATATTTTGTACTCTTCTATTTCCTAATTGAAATAACTTTAAAGAAATACGGTATTTTTTTGTAGTTGCATCTTTTTCAATATATCCATTTTCAAGTAAAGAGTTCACTAAGCGATGTGTAGTTGCTTTATGCAGCTGCACTTTTTCACTTATTTCCATTAGACTTAAATTGTCATAATTGGAAAGAATCTCCAAAATAGATAAAGCTCGATCTATGGTTTGTACTTTACCTGGGGAATTATTAGCCATATTATTACTCCTTTAAAAAATTATGGGTTGCTGTTTAACCGGTTCCAAATCTTAACAAGTTTTATTATATGAGATAACTTTTCAATGTACAAGTTGATGGAAAGAAATAAACGTAAATTTTGAAACGAATAATTCTACATTTGAACTAATTGTGACAATAAGAGGTAATATCAGACTAGAATAAATACAACTAGACCTCTTGTATACTTTTTCGGATGAAAAACCTTGTCTTATATTGTGAAAAAATAATTAATATAAAAGATGGACAAGAGAAAACGTTGTTATTCATAGTACATAACTAAAGAAAACCATTATACAAGATAGTAAAGTACGATTAACAGAATTTAGAATAATTTTCTGCTAATTTGTTCAAAACAGCACAATAAAGTGAAAAGACGTTCTCTCTCAAACTGCTAACATATGTAAATTTTCTATACCAATTAAAATAGGGATAAAGAAATCGGAACTCTGTAAAAGCTGAAAAAACATTGAAAAATGAGAGATTAATGAAAAAATACGGCAAAATGTTTCGTAAAACCGAAAGCTGTTTCATAATGTAGAACTAGATTCTGAAATATGATACTTTTTTTATGCGAAGTAATCTACAAAAGTCAATTGAAAGCGATGGCATATTGTTAAAATGACCTGAATAAGTTCAATCGAGTTTGTAAGAGAAGCACAATATTAGTTAGAGGTGGTAAGGAATAAAGTAAGAATGCTGGATGCAATGGATACGCAGATGACGAAGTATTAATGGTTGAAGATGCTCCTGGAGATCTTTCTGCAGCGCTTAAAAACAGTGTCTTGTACTACCCGATTTTATTTGGAAAAGAATCCTTCTCTTGGAAACGTTTATCAAGTGAAGCAGCTCCACGCTTTACAAATAAAACCTATACAGGCGAATACCAAGATTCAGTTATTCAAGAATTTGATGAGTTATTGAAACAATATTCTTAATTCGAAGTAAAGTTTTGACCGAAACTGTAATTACTTTAAGGAGGATTCAATAAAATGGCGAAAGTAGATTTAACAGCAAAACCGTACAACTTAAACGAAGAACAAATCAAATGGGTAAACGACACAATCGCTGGCATGTGAGACGAAGAAAAAGTTGGACAATTGTTCACGAACTTATTCTTTTTCGGAGAAGATAAATTCAGCGGGAACACGTTGACGAATAAAGAAATCTTAGAAAAATACCACATTGGAGGAGCACGTTACCAAGGTGGTACGGCTAAACAAGTTCAAGAATTGATCAACTCGCTACAAAAAGATACGAAAATTCCTTTATTAGTAGCTGCTAACTGTGACGCAGGTGGTAACGGAGCTGCTAATGATGGTACGTATATTGCTTCTGGAGCACAAGTTGAAGCTTCTGGCGATACTACAGTGGGATACAATGCGGGATACGTTTCAGGACGTGAAGAAGCTGCAATGGGAGTAAACGTCAACTTTGACCCATGTGTGGATATCTTGAAAAACTGGAGAAACACGATCGTTAACACTCGTGCTTACGGTACGAACGCTGACGACGTGATCAAATACACGAACGCTTATCTTGAAGGATTAGACCAAAGCGAAGTGATCAAATGTATCAAACACTGGCCTGGTGACGCTACTGAAGAACGCGACCAGCATTTAGTTTTAGGTGTCAACGAATTATCTGTTGACGAATGGGAAGATTCATTCGGACGCGTTTACCGCAACCACATCGACAACGGTGTTGAAATGATCATGGCTGGACACATTGCTTTACCTGAGTACCAAAAAGCTTTGGATCCAACATTGGAAGACAAAGATATCTTACCTGCAACATTAGCTCCTGAATTGATCGAAGACTTATTGAAAACGAAATTAGGTTTCAATGGTATGGTTATTACAGATGCTTCTCACATGTTGGGTATGACATCCGCTATGCGTCGTGAAGACTATGTTCCTAAAGCAATTGCTGCTGGATGTGACATGTTCTTATTCTTTAACGACATTGATGAAGACTTTGGATTCATGCTAAAAGGATACCAAAACGGTGTGATCACTGAAGAACGTATGACGGATGCTTTACAACGTGTTCTAGGATTGAAAGCTAAATTGAACTTGCACACAAAACAAGCTGAAGGCACTTTATTAAAAGATGAATCTGAATTAGAAGTTGTTGGTAGCGAAGAACATTTACAAATGCGCGCTGATGCAGCTGATAAAGGAATCACTTTAGTAAAAGATACTCAAAACAATTTGCCGATCAGCCCAGAAACACACAAACGCATTCGTTTATATGTACTTGAAGGTGAAAAAGGCGGAATCTACGAAGGCGGATCTGATATCGCTCAAAAAATTACAGATGAGCTAACTTCTCGTGGATATGAAGTAACGTTAAACGATGGTTCTACACGTGTGAAAGGTAAAACGCTAGAATACCGTGAAAACGTTGATTTAGCTTTAGAAGTTTCTGATATTGTTGGTTATGGTGCACAAAAGAACTACCGTATCCAATGGAGTACAGCAATGTCTAATGAAGTTCCTTGGTTCGTATACGAAGTACCAACTGTATTCGTATCTCTAAACTTCACGACTCATTTGCATGATGCAACAATGGTGAAAACTTTTGTGAATGCATACCACAATAACGATGAAACAATCAAACAAGTCATCGACAAATTAGAAGGTAAATCAGAATTCAAAGGAACTCCAAACGAAAATGTTTGGGCTAATAAATGGCAAGCTAAACTATAATTAATTGCCTGTTTAAATTCTTTTCTTTCTTGCACGCACTCGACTAGCTTTGGCTAGTGGGGTACGTGTTTTTTTTGTATAGTTTTGGGATATTCATCTTCTAGCGTTAGTAAAGAAATTTCCTCCGGCCTACTGAATTGCTTATGGTAAGTTAATGGACCGCAGTGAGCCGAAAAAAGTCTTAACCACCATATCTTTAAATTAGTTAACGGCATATGGTCCAAACCAGCTTCTCAACGACCATATCCTCAAACTCTTTAATCACATATGGTTCAAACCAACCCTTTAACTACCATATAATAAAAAAACCTCAACGATATGGTCCAACCTCCAATAAAAAGGCTCAATTGTAGCAATACACTTGGACGTAAGCCCGCAGTGTTTCCTTTTTTTTGCATCCTTTGTATGGCTATAAGCAACATCATATTCTTCCGGAAATTTCTAGAAATGCGTTTTTAAAAGGTTTAGATTAAAAAAACGTATTTTTTACTTACCAATGTCTAACGTTGTAAAACTTAATTTTGACAAGTTTACTTGTCAAATGTATAATTAACTTTGACAAGTAAACTTGGCAAAAATGGAGGAGAGAAAATGGATAAAGAGAAAATATTAGAGAAGTACCGCTCTGAAAAGAAAGACGAGGGAAAAGACTACGATAATGACTATTCAGACAACCAAGGTTTTTATGCTATGTGTTTTTTAGCAATACTGCTTATGACCTATCAAATTTTTAATGATTTGCCATTTGGAGACATTGCGGCACTCCTTTTTGCATTTATGGCTGTAGGAGGATTTTATAGGTATAAACTCAGAAAAGATAAAAGAGATTTATACTTTAGTCTATTCACTGGAATGGTAGGGCTGGCTTTTCTTATTTGGTATGTCGTACAAACTATATAAACTGGAGTAGTTATTATGGAAAAAGACGAATTAGTTTTAAAAAATACTATTAAACAGGCGAGAAAAGAAAAAGGTTTGTCTCAAAGAGAGTTAGCTGAAATCGTAGGAGTGTCCAGAAATACTATCAGCTCTATTGAAACCGGTCAATTTAATCCGACTGCAAAGTTAGCATTGATATTGTGTATTGCTCTAGATAAAAAGTTTGAAAGGTTATTTTATTTTTAACGGATGTGCCGACTTTATTCGGAAGGTACTTACTTTTAGTAAGTAAAATGATATGCTAAGTTAAATAAGAAGTCCTTCTTTAAAACTAAAATTTTACACATTAAGAAAGGAGCCAAAATAATGATTAGAGTATTGCCTCGTATTAATGAATTGGCTAAGAAAGCTAGAGTAAGTGGATTAACTAAAGATGAAAGAATAGAGCAAGCCACTTTAAGAGAGCAGTATTTGACTGTTATCAGGGGCTCCTCTAAAGAATTGCTTTTGAGCAGCACGGTAGTGGATATCCTAGGAAACGACGTTACGCCAGCCAAATTAAAACTGGCTCAAGGCAAACTGGATATCAAAGAAGAATGGCAAAAAAATCCCGATTCATTTTATGAGTAAATAAATATACTTTTTAGGAGGCTTGATTCTATGCAAGCCTCCTCTTTTTGCGCTCTTTAATTTGTATGTTATGGTTAAATCAGAGATAGAAATGAAAGGGGAAAGTATGAATGAAAGTATTAGTAGTCGGAGCAAATGGAAAAATAGGACGTCAAGTGGTAAATATGCTGGAAGAAAGTGATACTCATTCCGTCACAGCCTTTGTACGTAAAGAAGAACAAGTAGAAGAACTGAAACAAAAAGGTATTGAGGCTTATTTAGGCAATTTAGAAGGACCTGTAACAGATTTAGAAGAGGCTGTTAAAGGGATGGATGCAGTGGTATTTTCAGCTGGATCAGGCGGCAGTACTGGTGCAGACAAAACATTACTGATTGACTTAGATGGCGCTATAAAAGTCATGGAAGCTGCTCAAAATGTCGGTGTTAACCGATTTGTAATGGTCAGTGCATTTGGAGCCAACAATCGTGAAGGTTGGAGTAGAGACATGAGACCTTATTACGTTGCCAAACATTATGCAGACAAGGCCTTGGAACAAAGCGGCTTAGAGTATACAATCGTTCGTCCAGGTGGATTGTTGGATGAACCCGCTAAAGATAAAATCAAAGTTGCAGGGAATTTAGAAATATCTGAATCAGATGAAAAAACTGTTCCTCGCGAAGATGTAGCCAAAGTGATTGTGACTAGTTTAGACAATGAAAAAACTTACCGCAAAGCTTTTGACTTAGTGACCGGGGAACAATCGATTGAAGAAGCGTTGAACCAACTGTAAAAATAAGAAGTACCGCAAATGTTGTTTTTAACAGTTGTGGTGCTTTTTTATATGGGTTTCAAGTTTTTTTTAACTTGTCTAGATATTTTCCTGCAGTAGATTAGTGTACTTTTACATCTTGGAATCAATTGAAACTAGTGATGGTTATAAGAAAAAAATTAACACAATTGATTGTATTAATTTTTTTGGATGTTAAGATAGTAACGAGACTCTTTTTGAAAGCGGTGTCTTTTTTTTGTATGAGGAAATAAATTAGAGTAGGAGGAATTATAAGCTATAAACTACCAAGTTTACAATTTAAAGAAAATTACGAATGAAAGAACAAAATGAAGGAGTATACTAACGAAATGACTAATCATACTTATAATGCTTTTCATCTCCGTTTTGGAGATAGAAATTTGATTCCAGAATTAAAAATATTGATGGAAAAGGTACTCGCTCCGGCTGGAGTAGATATGCTTATTCTAGAAATTGATAAATCATTTGTTTTTAAAAGTCACCCCGAAATCGATGGTGGGAAAAACGCATTAACAACAGATGATGCTGCTAACTTATCAGCATTTTCAAGAAATTTAGGTATAGAGATTGTGCCATTGATGCAAAGTTTAGGACATCAAGGTTGGGGAGGAAGTAGAAGTGCGTTACTAACAGCTTATCCTGAATTTGATGAAACGCCTAACATTCCGTTGGATGCTGAATGGCCGGAAATTTTTTGCCGCAGTTGGTGTCCTCAACATCCAAATGTAAATGAAATCGTTTTTGATTTGATGGATGAACTGATCAATGGATTTTCTGCAAATTATTTCCATATTGGAATGGATGAAGTATATGAAATAGCGAGTGATCAATGCGAGCGATGTAATGGTGGAAACCGCGCAGAACTATTTACTAAAGCTGTAAATGATATGTATTCCCATTTGAATAAAGAATGTGGAGTAACAGTTATGATGTGGGGAGATAGATTAATTGATGCAGAATTATTTGGCTATGATAATTGGGAAGGGGACACATTTGGTACTTTCCATGCAATCGAAAACATACCAAAAGATATAATTCTGTTAGATTGGCATTATGATGAACGCGAAAATGGATTTCCAACACCAAAATATTTCATGGAACATGGATTTTCTGTAATGCCATCATGTTGGTTCAAACAAGATGTTGCTGAACAACTATTTAATGAAGCAAATACTGCTGCGAAAGAAGTGAAAGCTTCTAATCAGTTTTTTGGTAGACTAGTTACTTCTTGGCATTCATGGAATGAAGAAGCATTTGATCGCTTTATTTCATTTTCAGAGAAAGAAGGACAAGATGGAGAAGAACAGTGGAGACTTTATAATACGCTGCAGAAAGTTACTTCAATGAAATAGTATTAAAGGTATATCATAGAAGGTCTATTTTTTATATAGAGACCTTCTTATTTTTTTGCAGAGTTTTTAAACAATGAGATATAGGGAAAGTACTCGTAAAAGCCTATGACTAGCAGTTAAGCAAAAGGAAAATGTGTATATAACGTTCAGTGTGTATTTATTGCAGTTGTATTGAAAAGGCTTTCAAACTCCTTTAAACTAAAAAGTGAGCTTAAACATGAAAAAAATAGGAGGAAAATATAGTATGCTAAAATTACATCTTATTGGTGATTTGCAAGATCTGGAAGCTGGGTTGAAGTTACTGTCTCATGAATATAAGTTTGAAGAAAGCGAGGCAGGAATTCCACTTGAAATTCAAAAAAGTTTAGTGAAAGACAAACTATCCATTAGTTATGACGGTCAAAAAGGAATTATTGAGTACACTTCTAAAAATTCTTTTTTCAGGTTATTAAACTTATGGCTTTATCAATATAAAAAGAATACCACTTTCTCAGTTCAAGAAAAGGATTGCTTTGATAAAACAGGCGTAATGGTAGATGCATCAAGAAATGCCGTTGTAAGTGTTAGTGGAATGAAACTAGTATTGAATTACATGGCTAAACTCGGTCTAAATTTAGTTATGCTGTATACAGAAGATACATACGAAGTAAAAGAGTACCCTTACTTCGGTTACTTACGAGGAAGATATACACATGAAGAAATGAAAGAGATGGATGATTACGCTTTTGAATTGGGTATAGAGATGGTTCCATGTATTCAAACATTAGGACATCTTTTCAATGCTTTAAAATATGAATATGCAAATGGAATCAAAGATACATCAGATGTTGTTCTTGTTGGTGAAACAAAAACATATGAGTTTTTAGAAAACTTGATTCAATCGGCTACTAAACCGTTTAGATCAAATCATATCCATATCGGAATGGATGAAGCATTTGGATTGGGAACAGGTGTTTATCGCTCAAAAAATGGTATACGAGACAGCTTTACCATCATGAATGAACATTTAGAAAAAGTTATTGCTATTACTAAAAAACATGGCTTAGAAGCAATGATTTGGAGCGACATGTATTATCGTTTTGGTTCAAAAACTGGAGATTATTATGATTTAGAAAGTGATATTCCTGAAGAAGTTATTAACGATATTCCAGACGTAGATATGGTTTTGTGGGATTACTACCATGAAGATGAAAAAACATATGACATTTTGTTAGGAAAGCATAAAGAAATGAAGAAAAAAGTTATATTTGCAGGTGGAGTATGGACTTGGAATGGAATCGCTCCAAACTATGGGAAATCATTTGAAACAACAAAAGCAGGGTTAGCTAGTGCTAAAAAGAATGGTATTAGAGAAGTATTTGCTACGTTATGGGGTGATGATGGTGGAGAAACACCAATTTTATCTGCACTGCCTGGGTTACAACTATTCGCTGATTTATCTTATCGAGATGAAGTAGGTGAAGCTCAAATGAGAGAAGAGTTCCAATACAATACAGGATATTCTTTAAAAAAGTTTATGTTATTAAATGATTTTGATGAAACTCCAGGCGTTATGGAAAATAATTTAAATACCTCGGCTGCATCGAAGTTTTTATTATGGCAAGATCCATTATTAGGGCTGTATGATCAAACTGTTGCAGGGCTTGGCTTAGGCGAACACTACCAAAACTTGTCGATTCAGTTAAAAGAATTAGTCTCTAAAGAAAATGATTTGACTCCATTATTTGAGTTCTATCATACATTAGCCGTGGTTTTAAGTGTAAAAGCTGAATTAGGAATTCGTTTAAAAACTGCGTATGATACAGATAATAAGGATGCATTGAAAAATGAAGTAGAACAAATGAAGGCTCTTCAACGTTCACTTAATGAGCTTCGTATAGCACACCGAAATGTATGGATGGAATACAATAAGCCATTCGGATGGGAAGTTCTAGATATTCGTTATGGAGGGACAATTTCTAGAATGAGTACAGCTGTTGACCGAGTAACTGATTATTTAAATGGGAAATTGGATGAAATTTCCGAATTAAAAGAAAATAAATTACCATTCTCTAATCCTTATTATCTCGGGGAAGGAACTTTAGGAAGAGGATTATATAAAGACATGGTGACACCAAGTAAATTATCTGATGTTTAGTAAATAAGTGAAGTGTTAGATTTAAAGTGGATAGAAAGGCGGAGGAAAAGAATGAAAAAAGTACTTTTATTAGTTATAGCTGGAATTTTTTTAACTGGATGTAATTCGGTAGCAGTATATCAAGACCCGAAAACGGTTAGTTACTCTCTCGAAGGTGAATACGATAATACTGAGGATGCGCAGGAAGTAGTTCAAGTTATTCAAGATAATTTACATTACGCTCAAGAAGAAGATATGGAAGGGTACCTGTCCACTCTCATTTCCTCCGCACGAGAAGAGACGGAAGAAGAACTTTTTCCATTTTTTGAATCCTATGACTTGGAACACACGGTTTTAAGTGTAGAAATACTGGACCAAGAAGAAAACCGCATGTTGGTTAAAACGGAACAACAGGCAGTTATGGTGGATTCAGTAGACGGAGCAGAACAGTATAGAGACCATATAGCAGAAGCAAATCATACGGTGATAAAAGAAAATGAAGAATGGAAAATTGAAGAAACGATAATGACTGACACATTATTTTTAGATTAGAGGGAAGAAGATGAAATATGCAAATTGGAACAATGAATTAGGAAATTCAGAGTGGTTTTTACACGATCGATTTGGAATGTTTATTCATTTTGGCTTGTTCAGTCTAGCTGCACGCCATGAATGGCTAATGACCACAGAACAAATTTCTCCAGAAGATTATTATCACTATTTTGAACATTTTAATCCAGAATTAATGGATATGAAGGCATTAGCTAAAGCAGCAAAAGGAACGGGTATGAAATATGCAATACTTACGACTAAACACCATGAAGGATTTGCCTTGTGGGATACGGAATATTCAGATTATAAAATTACAAATACTTCATTTAAAAGGGATTTAGTACGAGAATTCGTAGAAGCATTTCGTGCTGAAGATATCAAGATTGGTTTATATCATTCTTTAATCGATTGGCATCACGAAGACTTTACAATAGATGGTCTTCATCCACAAAGAGAAGATGAAGAATATAGAAAATCAAACAACACTCGAAAAATGGATATTTATTTAGAGTTTTTAAAAAAACAAGTAACAGAATTATTGACAAACTATGGAAAAGTAGATTATCTCTGGTTTGATTTTTCATATGGCCATCGTGATTGGGGATGGTCCAAAGGAAAAGGCAAAAACGCATGGAAATCAAAAGAAATTTTAGATGTAGTGACAAAATTACAACCAGATATTCTAGTTAATGATCGATTAGACTTAGGTTTAGGTGTTGTAACACCTGAGCAATACCAACCCGTTCAGCCACTTGAAAAGGATGGGCAACCAGTCATTTGGGAAGCTTGTCAAGCGATGAAACCAACCTGGGGTTACGATCGTGACGCGAAAGATTGGAAAAGCAGTGAAATATTGCTAAAAATGTTGATTGAAACAGTATCCAATAATGGGAACTTTTTGTTAAATATTGGTCCAAATGGGAAAGGTGAATTAGATAAAAGAGAAGAAAACAGATTAAATGATATTGGTGACTGGATGAAACGAAACAGTAAATCCATCTATGGAGCAGGACAAAGTCCGTTTGAAGCTCCAAAAGACTGCCGATATACACAAGTCGGAACTAATAAATTGTATCTTCACATTTATTCTTGGCCATTAAGACACATTCATTTACAAGGATTAGCTGGAAAAGTACAATACGCACAATTTTTACATGATCATTCTGAAGTTTTCTTTAGAGAGTTTGATCCTGAAGAGGTCATTACAAGTACAGAAACGCTCATTGATAAGGATAGTGTCATGTTAGAATTGCCTGTCGAAAAACCTGAAGTTTTAGTTCCTGTAGTCGAGATTTTTCTGAAAGATTAAGGAAACGAAACAAAAGTATAAGGAGTGCAGTTATGCAATGGTGGAAAGAAACTGTCGTATATCAAATTTATCCGAGAAGCTTCCAAGATACTAATAACGATGGGATTGGTGATCTTTCAGGAATCATAAAACATTTGGATTATTTAGAGAAGTTAGGCATTGGAGCAATTTGGTTAAGTCCGGTCTATCAATCACCTAATTTTGATAATGGATATGATATCAGTAACTATGAAGAGATCAATCAAGAATCGGGCTCGATGATTGAAATGGAATTACTTATTGAAGAAGCAAGGAAAAGAAATATACGCATTTTAATGGATTTAGTATTGAATCATACAAGCGACAAGCATCATTGGTTTTTAGAAGCAAAAAAAGGGAAAGATAATCCATACCGCGATTATTATATTTGGAGAGATTCAAATAAAGGAAAAGAACCGAATGACTTAACAGCGGGGTTTGGTGGATCAGCTTGGGAATATGACCAAAAGAGTGAACAATACTACTTTCATTTATTCAGTAAGCAACAGCCGGACTTAAATTGGGAAAACCCTCGATTACGGCAGAAAATATGGCAAATGATGAGCTTCTGGCTCGACAAGGGAGTAGCAGGTTTTCGCTTAGATGTTGTGGACTTGATAGGCAAAGTCCCGGATGAAAAAATCACTGTAAATGGACCAAGATTGCATGATTATTTGCAAGAAATGTATCGAGAAGTACTTGCAGACAGAGATACCCTGACTGTTGGAGAAGTTTGGAGTGCCTCTCCAGAAGTCGCACAGCTTTACGGTGACCCTTCAAGGAATGAGTTATCCATGGTTTTTTCTTTCGAACATATGGTATTAGATGAACAACCAGCTAAATCTAAGTGGGACTTGAGGGTATTTACTTTACTCGAACTAAAGCATGCTATTGCAAAGTGGCAAGTAGCATTAGATGGAAAAATATGGAATAGCTTGTTTTGGAACAATCATGATCTTCCAAGAATCGTATCTAGATGGGGAAATGAAAAAGAATATCGTGTAGAAAGTGCAAAGATGTTTGCAATCATTCTTCACCTATTAAAAGGTACACCCTACATTTATCAAGGAGAAGAAATTGGAATGACTAATTTTCCAATTTCTGATATTTCAGAAGTTAATGATATTGAAACACGTTATATGTATTTCAAACGAATTAAACAAGGATACTCGCAAAAGGATATTTTTCATTCTATAAATGCTAAGGGACGAGATAATGCTCGAACTCCAATGCAATGGAGCGAGAGTAAAAATGGTGGTTTTACTCAAGGAGAACCTTGGCTCCATGTCAATCCCAATTATTCTGATATTAATGTAGAAGCAGCATTAGCTAATCCAAATTCTATCTTTTACACCTATCAGAAATTGATTAAATTGAGAAAGGAAAATCCTATAATTATTTGGGGAAAGTTTAAATTACTTCTTCCAAATCATCCGAAAATATTTGCTTATGAGCGTATTTATAAAGAAGAAACTTGGATAGTGGTGGCAAATATGAGTGAAAGCTATGTATCTTTCAGTTTGAATGATAGTCTAGATAAAAAACAATCAATTATTGGAAATTATCCAAATAAGGTTTATCAATTGAATAAACTTAATTTGCGTCCGTATGAAACGTTTGTTGTAAAGACTCACAATTAATAAAAACAATTTTAGTTTTTTTGTTAAACCTGCGAGAAGAACGATAGAAATAAGAGGTCATATCTATTTCTATCGTTGTTTTTTTTAAGTTTGGTATGTCGCAAACCAAACCTTATTTGATAAAAGCGCTTTTTTGTTATAAACTAATTTCATATGAAAAGACTAACAAAAATGGATTTGAAGTCTTTTTTTATTAAAACAAAAAGAAAGCGGTTCCTTAGCGGCTGCTGAAATGATTTTAAAGACCGAATTAGGGGGAGTTAATAAAATGTCGGATAATATTAAGAAAAGTAAATTTTTAAATGCACTTATTTCATTTGGAATGTGGATTTATAATTTTTTTATTTTGCAATTATTTTGGGTTTTACATAGTTTAAAAGGATTTATTGTATTTGGAGTTTTCCCTGCGAATGCTTCTGTTATAAGAGTAATGTATAGATGGTTTAATGAAAAAGGGGAAAGTTTTTCTATAAAAGAAGAATTTAGTCAAGCATACAAAGCTTACTTCAAGCGTTCAAACCAAATCGGGTACATGATGCTTTTGGCATTTGCAATTGTATATATTGATTTAAGGGTATCAAATGTGTTTATTCAATCTATTATTCTACATACGCTAATATTGTTTCTTGGGTTCCTTGTTCTTTGTGTTGGTCTATACACGTACACGATTATGATTCGATACAATTTCTCTTTAAAAAACACCCTTAAACAATCTTTTTTTATCGCTCTTTCCGTTCCATTATTTACTCTTTCAGCTGTGGTAGGGTTAATCATTGTTATTACCCTAATGAGAAATTACCTATTTCTGCTATTCTTTTTTGGGATACCATTATTTTTTCTGCCTATAGTGTGGTTCACATATACTGGAGCAATAAAAGCAGAGGAAAAGAGGAAGGAATTACAGGATTAATGCCAATCAGTTTGTTGTAAGAAAGGGGGATAAAATTTAGCAATGAGAAAAATTCCAAACTCTGATCTGTTTAAAAGTTATTTTGGTTCTTATTTACTTGTTTTTTCTATTCCTTTTATCATTTCTTTAATTGCAGTGAATATAATTTATGTCAGAAGTATCCGTGAAGAATTAACCTCAGCGAATCAGACTTCTTTAGAACAAGCAAGTTTACAGTTAGATGAACAAATTATGGAAATGGATTCAGTCGGGAATCAAATCAATTATACTCGTGATTTTGTTCCGCATTCGTTAAGTAAAAAGGAAGAATATAGGGAATATGTAGAACGCTTAAGGATGTATGATAACTCAATCCGTTCTACAAAAGGCATTTATATTATTATTAATGATCATCCAACTGTTTTTTCATCTAAAGGTACTATGTCGCTAGAGGCATTAATGAATAATACAAGTGATTTTAATATTACTGAAAAAGATCGGTTAATGGAAGAAATTATGCATCCTACAGAGAATGCATCTGTTTATACATTGGATAGGTTCTCAGGTAGTAATCTCTCTAACAATAAAATTGTCTATTATACTATGCCGCTTGAAGGAACATCTCCTGAATATGAATATGGCGTTATTCTTTTCGTAATGAATATGGATCCCTTAAAAGCAAATCTTAAAGCAATGGGTAATGAGGATGAAAGGATTTCGTTTGTAGCGGATAAAAAAGGAAGCTTGCTTTTTTCAAATGGAGAAATCTCTAAAGTGTCCCAATCAGACATCTTAAACAAAATGCCAGTCATCATGAATAATGAAACAATTCAAATCAATCAGAAAAATTTTACATTAAATAGTCACTCTAATTCAATCACAAGTTGGACAATCGTTTCTTTGATTGAAACAGTTCGTTTTTATCGCCCACTATATCGAGTATTATTTATTTTCATAGCAGCGGCAGTATTGCTTAGTCTTGTAGGCATGGGTGTTTCTTTTTACTTTGCTACAAAAAATTATCGGCCAATTAAGCGGTTAACGAGTACATTTTCATCAGAAGAAGATAAAATAAGTGATGAGTGGATGTTTATACAAACAAATGTAAAGCGCACTCGATCAGAATATAATTTGTTAAATCGTTTGATGAATGAGCAGGCTCCAATTGTACGAAATTCTGCATTATTGAACTTAATTGAAGGAAAGTACCTCCAAGACGACAAGTTTATAAATGGTTTGAAAGATATAGGAATAAATTTTCCATTTCCTTTATTTGCTATTTTAATTTTAGAACTTGGAGAAAAATCTGTGGAAACTAAAAATATTATCAATATAGAAAAAATTGTACAAAAATTAAATAAGACTGAAGAAAATCTAGATTGCTATATTGTTGAAGCAACTGTTCCACATTTTAAAAATAATCAGATTTTTGTCATCTTAAATATGGAAGAGGATAATAAAGCCCATTGGAATAAAACCATTTCATTTATTAAAGAAAAAATTGAGAGTGAAGATTTGCCAAAAAATGAAGCGTGGAAGTTTGCAGTCGGGAATGCCTACGAATCAGTAACTAAAATTAAAAATTCGTATATTGAAGCTAGTTCTACATTGGAACAATTGAATTCCTCTTCTTCTAAGACATCATCTATCATGTTTTTCAAAGAAGTGTCGCAAAAGAACGGTATAACGAATCCGACAGACATGATTCATTATCCAAATGAAGAAATGTTGGTTCTGATGCAAAGCATGAAGCAAGGGAATAAAGAAACTGCATTAGAAACAGTGGAGTCTTTATTTTATAAAATTGAACAATATGCTTATCAAGCAATTGCCACACAGGCAGTAGTCGCTGATGTATTTAATACTGTGTTTAAATTAGCTATTGATTTAGAAATAGACGATTACTATAAACAAGCTCTACAGTTATCTAATTTTTCCAATACGAAAGAAACAAAAGAAGTGTTAAACAGCATTGTCATTTCTATTTGTAATAACATAAATGAAAGACAAAAAACGGAAAGTATAAAAACAGAACAAAGAGTTGTTCAATTTATTTACCAAAATTATGATTCCCCTGATATTTCATTGGAAAGAATTGCTTCCGAGAATAATATTTCTATTTCATATGCCAGTAAACTAATTAAGGAAGAAACAGGAAAGTCTTTTTCAAATACTATACAAGTATTGCGTATGGGACGCTTTAAAGAGTTGCTGTTGACAACGAAAGAACCGATACAAGAATTGGTTAAAAAGATTGGATATTATGATGTATCTAATTTCACCAGGAAATTTCGGAAAGAAAATGGAATAACACCTGGAGAGTATAGAAAAAGATATCGAGAAAGCAATTAAAAAACAAAAAAGATATGAATGGGTAAACTATTCGTATTTTTTTTGTGTAGATGTGTAGAAAAATTACACATTCTATAATGCACAATCATTGATTTGATAATGTTTTTAACAAAAAAGCGTAAAAAACAACACATTGTAAATAATGCCTGATCTACATATAATGAAAGTGCTTACATTAGGGGTGGCCAACCACAAGCAACTAGGAGAAAGATGATTCTATTTTTACTCCTAAGAATAATATAGAAGAAGGAGGAATCAAATTTGTATGGAGAAACAAGCTAAGAAAATAGCGAGTATCCCAAATACTACAATTAGAAAGGGAAGCCTAGAAAAGACAAGGATAAAATCAAGTTGGAAAGATAAAACAAAAAAAATCCTCTCTAGCTGGCAACTATATGTATTGATATTACCTGCCTTTCTTTACTTTTTAGTTTTCCATTATGGACCTATGTATGGTGTTCAAATAGCCTTTAAAGACTATATGCCATCATTAGGAATTTGGGATAGCCCTTGGGTAGGACTTGCACACTTTGAAAAGTTCTTTGATTCTTATTACTTCTTGGATCTATTAAAGAATACATTGGGGATTAGTATTTATTCCTTAGTAGTTGGTTTTCCAATACCAATTATGTTAGCACTAGCCTTAAATGAAGTGAAAGATGGCGCATTTAAGAAAATGGTTCAAACAGTTACTTATGCTCCTCATTTTATTTCAACAGTCGTTATCGTTGGGATGATTATTGCTTTCTTATCGCCAACAAATGGGATTATTAATCACGGTTTGGAAGCATTTGGTTTTGAGGCAAAAGCATTTATGGAAGATCCTTCTTGGTTTAAATCAATTTATGTTCTTTCAGGAGTTTGGCAGAGCACAGGATGGAGCTCAGTCATTTATATGGCAGCTTTATCAGGGGTAGACCCGCAATTGCACGAAGCGGCTACAATCGATGGAGCATCAAGGTTACAGAGAATGTGGTACATCAATTTACCAGTTCTTATTCCTACCATGGTTATTTTACTCATTATGAATTTTGGAAGTATTATGTCTGTAGGACATGAAAAAATATTATTGATGCAAAATCCATTGAACATGCCGTCTTCTAACGTAATTTCTACATTCACTTACCAGCAAGGGTTATTGGATGCTCAATATAGTTATGCGGCAGCGATTGGTTTATTTAATTCAGTGATCAATGCGGCATTATTGATTGTAGTGAATAAGGTATCTCGTAAAGTAAGCGATGTATCCTTATGGTAATAATGAAGGGGAGTGAGGAAAATGAAAAGTGCTGCAGTTATAAAAAATTCTACCATTAAAGAATCTAAAACAGACCGAATGTTTCTTACCGTTGTGTACCTATTGCTATTGATCGCTCTTTTAATAGTAGTTTACCCCTTGGTTTATATCTTAAGTGCTTCAATCAGTGACCCATCTGTTGTAAACTCGGGAGAAATGTGGCTGTTTCCAAAAGAAATTACATTCAAAGGGTATCAAACGATATTGCAAAATGAAGCTATTTGGAGAGGATACCTCAATACTATTGTTTACACCGTGGTTGGAACATTAATAAATCTTGCGGTGACTATTCCGGCGGGGTATGTTTTGTCGCGTAAGGATTTTCCTCTCAAGGGCTTTTTTACAAAAATGATGATTATCACGATGTTTGTTTCTGGAGGGTTAATTCCAAGTTATATTTTAATAAATGATTTAGGATTGTCAAATACGATGTGGGCTTTGATTCTACCTGGAGCAGCGTCTGTTTATAACATAGTGATTACGCGAACGTTTTTCCAATCTACCATTCCTGATGAGCTAACGGAAGCAGGCCTTATGGATGGGGCTTCAAATTTCAAACTATTTACTGCAGTAGTTTTACCATTGTCTAAGCCAATACTAGCTGTAATGGCTTTGTTTTATGGAGTTGGTCATTGGAACCAGTATTTCCAAGCATTGATTTATATTGATGATCGAAATAAGTATCCATTGCAAATGGTTTTGAGAGAAATTCTTGTGTTACAGGATTTATCTTCAAATCCAACTACTATGATGACAGAAGAGACTGCAATGTACTTAAATGAACAACAAAACTTAAGCGCTATCATAAAGTACGGCGTTATGATTGTTGCTACACTGCCTATTATTATTGTGTATCCATTTTTACAAAAATATTTTGTAAAAGGTGTAATGATTGGTTCTATTAAAGGGTAATAAAAAATAAAAATTAGGAGTGAATATTCTAATGAAAAAAAACAAACGATTTTTAGCAACGGGACTCTTGTTCTCCACTTCATTATTATTAGCAGCATGCGGAGGTAGTTCAGCTAGCGAAGGTAGTTCCGATGAAAATACACCATCAGATACTCAAGAAGTTGCAAAAGAAGGGTTCCCATTAGTGGAAGAACCTATCAATATGACGCTGATGGCTCCTGGTACTGGTATGGCAGAATGGGAAGACATGGCAACGATGATAGAGTATGAAAAAATGACAAATATTGACCTTGATTATACTACACCACCCTTAAGTGATTTTAGTACGAAATTCAATTTAGCTTTTGCTAGTGGAGACGTACCGCATATGCTTTTTGGGCCAGGAACAGATGTTTTAACACCAGCTTTGGAAGTAGATTATGGTAAACAAGGTTTGTTATTGCCGTTAAATGACTTAATTGAGGAATACGCACCAAACTTGAAAGCAGCTATGGAAGAAAATCCAGAAATCAAGCAATCTATCACAACAACTGATGGAAATATTTATAGTTTGCCACGAATTAATGGAGGAGCAAGCTCAACTTGGATAAGAGGGCCTGTTTGGATTAATGGAGACTGGATGGATGCTTTAGAAATTGATGAGGCACCTAAAACGATTGATGAGTTATATGACATGCTTGTTAGATTTAAGACGGAAGATCCAAATGGTAATGGTAAAGCAGATGAAATTCCTTTTACAGATGTAAAAATGGATAGTACTCGTCCATGGTTACTTTCAGCATTTGGAATTAAAGAATGGGGAATTGAAGAAAATGATGGTACTGTTCGCTATGCTCCAACAACAGAAAATTACCGTGGCTATTTAGAATTCATGAACAAATTATATACAGAAGGATTACTAGACCAAGAAGTATTCTCTCAAGCAGATGAACAGAAAAAAGCTAAAGGTGAGAATAACCAGTTAGGAATGTTCCCAGATTGGTTCTCATTCTTTACAACGGGTCAAACAGAAGAAGAAGCTATCAATAACCCAATGATGGGTCCAATGACAAGCGAGTATTCTGAAGAACTAATATTCCCAATGAGTACAGGAATTCAAAGAGGTACATTTGCTATTACAAAAGATAATCCAAACCCTGCTGCATCTATGAGATGGGTAGATTACTTTTACTCTCAAGAAGGATATGATTTCTTAAATAGAGGACCGGAAGGATACTTATGGGTTTGGGCAGATGAAGAAGGCGGAGCAAGAGAATACAATGAAGATCTAGAAGCTAGTGATAGAGAAGAATACCGCGGTCAAATCACTCCAGACTACGGAATTACTACACCAGGAAATTCAGATTTTGAATTAGAGCCAATCGGCGATAGCGAAAAAACGGAATTTGAAATGTTTATAGAATCAGAAACGGAAGAAAAAATTAATCAACACGGAGAAGTTGCATTCCCACTCGTCTATTTAACTTCAGAAGAACAAGATACAGTAAGCGGAATCGAAGTCGACCTTCAAACGTATATCCGTAATTCTGAAGCACAGTTTATTACGGGTCAACTTCCATTAGATGATGAAAACTGGAATAAGTATGTGTCTACAGTTGAAAATATGGGTGTTGAAGAATACGTATCGGTATACCAAGCTGCTTACGACAGATGGGCAGAAGCTGGAAAATAATAAAAAAGACAAGTAAGTCTTATTGATATAAAGAATATAGCTCGTATTTGTTTTCTGAATCTATGAAAACTGTACGAGCTGTTCTATCTAGGACTAATTTATTGGAGGTAACTAATAATGGAAAAAACTCTTCCTAAATCTATTCAAACGTTTATGACTCGTATTAATTCATTAGGGAAAGAACATCCTGAATGGTTGGAAATTTTTAATGGTAGTTTTTTAGATACATTACAAAATACAGTGAAAATTTTAGAAGATGACACTACTTTTGTATTAACTGGAGACATTCCAGCAATGTGGTTAAGAGACTCGACGGCACAAATCCGCCCTTATTTATTTCTTGCAAATGAAAGTGAAGAAATTAAGTCTATCATTAAAGGATTGATTGAAAGACATTTTAAATTGATTCATATCGATCCGTACGCAAATGCATTTAACGAGGAAGAAAATAAAGCAGGACATCAAACGGATTACACAGAAATGAACTCTATTGTATGGGAAAGGAAATATGAAGTTGATTCGTTATGCTACCCTATCCAATTAAGCTATTTGTACTATAAACAAACAAAAGATACCTCTCATTTTAACGACACGTTCTTGAAAGCGGTAGAAGACATTTTGACTGTTTGGGAAACAGAACAACGACACGAAAATTCTCCTTACCTATTTGAACGAGATACCTGGCGTAAAGAAGACACATTAGTGAATGAAGGAAAAGGTTCAGAAGTGGCTTATACCGGCATGACGTGGTCTGGCTTCCGTCCGAGTGATGACACATGTGAATACCATTATCTTGTGCCGTCGAATATGTTTGCTGTTGTTGTGTTGCGCTACTTGGAAGAAATTTTTACGGATGTTTTACCGGATGAAGCAAAAAAAGAACGTGTGAAAAAATTAAGAGAAGAAATTAAAGCAGGAATCTCGAAACATGCAATTGTTGAAAATAATCAAGGCAAAAAAATATATGCCTATGAAGTGGATGGATTGGGAAACGCGTCTATTATGGATGACGCAAATATACCAAACCTTCTTTCAGCACCGTACCTAGGTTTTTGTTCTGCTGATGATCCAGTTTATGTGAATACTCGTGAAACAATTCTCAGTTCAGAAAATCCTTATTATTATAGCGGATCAGAAGCATCAGGAATTGGAAGTTCGCATACACCTGAAGACTATATTTGGCACTTATCTTTAGCTATGGAAGGTTTGACTAGTGACAATAAAGAAGATAAGAAACGTCTTCTTGATACGCTGGTAAAGACAGATGGCGGCAAGAAAGCTATGCATGAAGGATTTCATAAAAACGACAGTACACAATATACTAGAGAATGGTTCTCATGGCCAAATATGCTCTTTTGTGAATTAATGTTGGATTACTTTGGATATACGATTGAGAGGTAAATAATTATGGGAAAAAAATTTCCGAAAAATTTTCTTTGGGGAGCAGCAACATCCGCTCCTCAATCAGAAGGCGCACAATATGAAGATGGTAAAACACCTAGTACGTGGGATGTATGGTATGAAAAAGAACCAGAGCGTTTTTATAACGGGGTAGGTCCAAAAGATACTTCACTAACGTATGAAAGATATGCGGAAGATGCCAAATTAATGGCAGAAATGAATTTAAATTCCTTTAGAACATCTATTTCTTGGAATCGTTTGTTACCAGATGGCAAAACGGTAAACGAAAAAGCTGTTCGTTATTATCGCGATTACTTTTCAAAGTTAAAAGAACAAGGGGTAGAACCTATAGTAAACTTGTTCCACTTTGATATGCCATGGTGGTTGATGGAAAAAGGTGGCTGGGAAAGCAGAGAGTCCATTGAACATTTTGCTTATTATGCAGATACAGCATTTGAACAATTTGGAGATATAGTCCATGATTGGATGACCTTTAATGAGCCAATTGTTCATGTGCAGTGTGGTTATTTAGGAAATGATCACTGGCCACAAGTGAATAATTTTAAACGAGCTATTCAAGTTGCTTATCATACGATGCTAGCACATGCTGCAGCAGTGAAAGTATTCAAAGAAAAACAACGGAATGGAAGAATCGGAATCATCTTAAATTTATCGCCAGTCTATGCACGCTCAGAAAGTAAAGAAGACCAAGAAGCAAAGAAAAACTCTGAAGTACTTCATATAAAGAGTTTTTTAAATCCAGCTGTTTTTGGGAAATATCCTGAAAGATTGGTGACGCTGCTTAGAGAGAATGATTTATTGCCATCTATTGAAAATGGAGATGCAGAATTATTAGCTTCAGGGGTAGTAGACTATTTAGGAGTTAATTACTATCAACCAATACGTGTGCAAGCCATAGACAAAGAAAGAGTTCGCCAGCCTGCAAAAAGTCCAGGCGAATTTTCACGCGGCTATGATTGGCCAGAAAAAAGAATGAATTTATATCGAGGATGGGAAATTTATCCTGAAGGAATTTATGATATAGCCATAATGCTTAAAGATGAGTATGAAAACATTCCTTGGTATATTTCAGAAAACGGAATGGGTGTTTCGGATGAAGAACAATTTATGGATGAAGAAGGAATTGTCCAAGATGATTACCGAATTGAATTTATTCGAGATCATTTAAACCAAGCATTGCAAGCTATTGATGAAGGAGCAAATTGTTTTGGATATCATGTATGGACATTTGTGGATTGTTGGTCTTGGTTGAATGCATATAAGAATCGTTATGGTTATTATCGCTATGATTTAGAAACCGGCAAACGAATTCCTAAAAAGAGTTCGTTTTGGATGAGTGAAATCATTCAAAAGAACGAATTAGATCGTTAATATTTTTGTATTGAAGGAGCTAGATTATGAAAACCGTTCATATTATTTCACATAGTCACTGGGACAGGGAATGGTACTTACCATATGAAAAACACCATATGTTATTAATTGAATTGATTGATGATGTATTGGAGTTGTTTGAAACTGATCCTGGATTTAAGAGTTTTTATTTAGACGGACAAACGATTATTTTAGATGATTATTTAGAAGTTCGTCCTGAAAAAAAACCTTTACTAGAAAAATATATTCAAAATGGGAATCTAAAAATTGGACCCTTTTACATTCTTCAAGATGCATTTTTGACGAGTAGTGAATCAAATGTTCGAAACATGTTAATTGGTCACCGCGAAAGTGAAAAATGGGGGTCAAAAGTAGACATTGGATATTATCCTGACACTTTTGGAAATGTTGGGCAGACTCCTCAGTTAATGAAACAGTTGGGATTTGACATCGCAGCATATGGAAGAGGAGTGAAACCAACTGGATTTTCGAATAAGTCTACTGAAGATGATAATTTTGTTTCTTCTTATTCTGAAATGAAATGGATAGGGGCAGACCAATCAGAAATCATTGGGCTTCTATTTGCTAATTGGTACAGCAATGGGAATGAAGTTCCGGCAACTGAAAAAGAAGCTAAAATATTTTGGGATCAAAAATTAAAAGATGCCGAGGCTTATGCGTCAATGGATCAATTATTGTTCATGAACGGCTGTGATCACCAACCTGTTCAAAGAGATTTATCAAAAGCAATAGAAGTTGCGAATGAATTATATCCAGACTACAATTTTGTTCATTCCAATTTTGAGGAATATATGGGTCAAATGATGTCAGAACTTCCTGAAGATTTGGATACTGTTAAAGGCGAATTGACTTCTCAAGAGACAGAAGGATGGTATACCTTAACGAATACAGCTTCTGCTCGGACATACTTGAAACAAGCGAATCACCAAGTTTCTGTGTTATTAGAACAAATTGCAGAACCATTAGCAACGATGGCGTATGAAGTAACTGGGGAATATCCTCATGACCAACTGGATTATGCTTGGAAAATTTACATGCAAAACCACCCGCATGACAGTATATGTGGCTGTAGCGTAGATGAGGTTCATGCTGGAATGATGACTCGTTTCCAAAATGCAAGAAATGTTGGAGAATATGTTAAAGATGAGTCTATGGATAAATTGACGAACCATATCAAAACTGCACAAGATGGAATGGAAAAAGCAGTACCATTTGTAGTGTTTAATACAGCCGGTTCAGAAAAAAATGGAGTTTCTTCAATCAGCTTGGATACAGAAAAAATTTACTTTTCTGAACAATTTCCAACAGCAAGTTACGAAGAAATCAGAGAAGCAGATGCTCCTAAATACAAAATAGTGAATGCCTCAGGGGAAGAAGTGGAAGCCGAAATTATAAATGAAGGGCCACGCTTTGGATACGAATTGCCAAAAGATGCTTTTAGGCGTCCTTATATTTCAAGAAATATAACGGTTCAACTTCCTGTTAAGCAAATGGCCTCGTATTCTTGGGATACGTATTATCTAGTTCCAGTCGGAGAGAGAGTTATTCATGAAGAAAACCAAGAGAGGGATAAAACAGACGTAACCCTTAAAAATGACTGGGTGTCTTTAGAAGTAAACAGTGATGGAACGATTAGCGTGACTGATTTAAAACAAAATAGAACTTATTCTAATTTATTGGTCTTTGAAGATGTTGGAGATATTGGAAATGAATATGTATTTAAACAACCGAATAACGAAAAACCAATTTATTCACTGAACAAATTAGTAAGTGCTCAGGTATCAAAAGAGACTACATTCTTTAAAGAATTAACTTTGGTACACGAAATGGACGTTCCAGTTAGCGCAGATGAACAATTGGAAATAGAACAGCAAGCAGTCGTCGAATTTAGAAACCGTAAAGCTCAACGTGTGAAAGAAACGAAGCCATTACGTATTGAAACAACTGTTTCTCTCGTTAAAAATAGTCGTCACCTTTCATTTTCATCCACTCTTCACAATGAAATGAAAGACCATCGACTACGAGTGTTGTTCCCAACAGGTATTCAAACAGATGTCCATTATGCAGACAGTATTTTTGAAACGGTTAAAAGGGAAAATAAGGTTAGTGCAGCATGGACAAATCCGACGAATCCACAAAGAACGCATCGTTTTATTAATGTTCGTACAGACTCTCATGGAATGGTATTGGCACCTCAAGGGATACCAGAGTATGAAGTGATTTCAGAGAACGACCAACAAACGATTGGCTTAACGTTGTTCCGCGCAGTAGGAGAAATGGGAGATTGGGGTTACTTCCCAACGCCAGAAGCACAATGCCAAGGAACTTATACATTTGACTATTATTTAAGCTTCCATGGAAAAGATGACGTAGAAAAAAACTACAAAGAAGCTATTTATAGTTCAGTTCCATTATTGACCTATCAAACTGACTTGCATGATGGAACACTGAAATCAACAGATCAATTTCTCTCAGTTGATGGAGAAAACATTGCAGTAACGGCTTTAAAACGGAACGCAGGTACAAACAACCCAGTGACTCGTTTTTACAATTTTACAAGTAAAAAGAGCCCTTATAAATTAGAAATGGGTTCATATAAACCTGTTGAAGCAACTATTTTAGAGGAAGAAGTACCATACAATGGGAATACCCAAGAAGTAAAACCGTTTGAAATTAAAACACATATTTGGAAAAAAATGGAGGAAAGCGAAGTATGAAAGTAACTACGGTAGATACGCGACATGGTTCGTTAAATAAACCAGGATTTTCAAATGGGAACACTCTCCCTTATACAGGCGTTCCTTTTGGAATGAATTACTTCGTCTTACAAAACCAAATGGGATCGAATTGGATGTTCGATCCTACTTATCCCCTTTTCCAAGGTATTCGGCTGACACATCAGCCGAGTCCTTGGATGGGAGATTTTAGTTCATTTTTAATGACTCCAGTTACAGGAATGCCGACAGGAACTCACGTTGAATTGAATCAAAGTTCATACAAAATTGACAGAGCTTTTTTTCAACCACACTATTTTAAAGCAGATCTGTTGCGTTATCGTTTAGGAGTAGAGTTGGCTCCAACAACTTACGGAGCAAAATTAAAGCTGACTAATCAAAGCGAAAAGGAACTAGGCCTTCTTTTACATACTAATGAAACCATTGACTACACAGTAGATAGAGAAAGTAATCGACTCATTGGGAGATTACCTCAAAAAGTAGATAGCGATAAGTCTTTGTTGTACTTTTATTTTGTGTTGGATTTTGGCACCGCTGAAGAGGATAAAGTTTCTTACTTAACATTTGATGAAAAAGAAGGCTGGACAAAAACGCTTGAGCTTGAGGACACCATTACAAGTTGTTTATTTATCAGTCTAGGTAATCATTTGGAAGAAGCGGAAATTTCTTTGGGCACTTCCTTTATCAGTGAACAACAAGCTTTACTAAACTTAGAAAGAGAAAGTTTGACCGAATCATTTGAAGAGATAAAAGAAAAGGCTGCAGATGAGTGGGAGTATTATTTAAGTAAGATCGAAGTAAGCGATCGAGACACGCAAAAGGTTCAGGATTTTAACTTTTATTTGTACCGAATGTTCTTATTCCCGCAAACCTTTTACGAATTGGATGATGAAAATCAGCCGATTCATTTTGACGTATACAGCAACTCTATTAAAAAAGGTAAATTCTTTACGAATAATGGTTTCTGGGATACTTATAAAACAGTCTATCCGCTGTATTCATTAATTATTCCAGAAAAATACAAAGAAATCTTAGAAGGCATCCGGCACTTTTATGAAGAATCTGGTCATTTGCCTAAATGGATCAGCCCAGATGAACGTGGCTTAATGCCTGGAACACTTGTGAACGCAGTGATTGCAGATGCTGGTGTGAAAGGGTTATTAAATGAAGAAGAAATGCGATTCCTTTTAGATGCTATGGTGAAAGAAGCCACAATTCCGCCTACAGAAGAAAAGTTTGGGAGAAGTGGGGTACAAGACACACTGGCTTATGGTTATGTGACAAATAATAAAATTGAAAGCGTTAATCAAACTCAAGACAATGCCTATAGTGATTTCTGTATCCGACAAGTAGCCAAAATCCTTGGAGAAGAGGAAATAGCAGGTCAGTACGAAAAAGCGGCTTTAAATTACCATCATTTATTTGATGAAAATTCCGGTTTTATGCGAGGAAAAGATGCAGAAGGAGAGTATAAAGAATCCTTCGTGCCTGAAGATTGGGGATATGATTATACGGAGGGAAGTGCTTGGCAAAATAGTTTAGCTGTGTTTCATAATTTCCAAGACTACATAGATGTATTTGGAGGCAAAGAAGCGTTCTTAGAACATCTTGTTCGTCTGACAAATAGTGATCCTACCTTTGAAATTGGAAACTATGGAATGGAAATACATGAAATGAGCGAACTGGCAACTGCCGAATTTGGGCAAATTGCGATTTCGAATCAACCCAGTTTCCATATACCTTACTTGTTTGCTTATATTGGAAAACCGGCTTATACACAGTTGTTAGTCAAACAACTCTGTGAGCACGCTTTTTCAACCCATTTTGATGGTTATCCAGGAGATGAAGATAATGGCAGCATGTCAGGTTGGGTCATTTTTAGTATGTTGGGGTTCTATCCTGTGACTCCTGGTGTTCCTCAATATGTATTGGGAATACCACAATTTGATAAAAGCGTGGTTCATTTGCCGAATGGAAAAACGTTTACTACAGTTGTACCTAATCAATATCCGCAAAACAATTTTGTACAGCGGACGAAGCTAAATTCAGAAACAATGGAAAGTCTTTATCTAAATCATGAAACCATTCTTAAAGGCGGAAAACTGGAAGTCAAACTAGGCTTATTACCCTCAGAAAATGACTATCTTCCTCATGAGCTGCCTTATTCATTAAAGAATGAAGATAGCTAGTACAGACATTATTAAATATGGACTGTAGATTTATTCACAAGGAGGGGCATGATGCAAACAAGTTTAAATCGTGAATCTGCTCGAGCGGATTTTATTCCATATGGGTCACTAAAAGCTTATCAGCACAGAAA
Organism: Desemzia sp. FAM 23989; assembly: GCF_045528345.1. Taxonomy (NCBI): domain Bacteria; kingdom Bacillati; phylum Bacillota; class Bacilli; order Lactobacillales; family Carnobacteriaceae; genus Desemzia; species Desemzia sp. FAM 23989. Next base: position 149,794 of record NZ_JBGQQT010000003.1, read on the forward strand.
ACAATGGAACGAATCTGATCGAACGATGAGTTTGAATGGAGCGTGGTCTTTTTCTTACTGGTCTAATCCTTTAGAGGCTGGAACGGCTTTCGCTGCAAAAACGTATGATGTTTCTAAATGGAAAGATATCTCGGTTCCTAGCCATTGGCAATTGGAAGGATATGGGAAGCCGCATTATACAAACGTTCAATATCCTATACCATTGGATCCTCCATACGTACCAGATGAGAATCCCACCGGGAATTACGCAAGAGATTTTTATTTGCCCGTTGGGTGGGATGAAAAAAAAGTTTTATTGCGTTTTGAAGGAGTGGACAGCTCACTAAAAGTTTGGGTAAACGGGGAAGAAGTAGGTATGAGTCAAGGAAGCCGGTTACCGGCTGAATTTGATATTACTTCATATGTAAAGGGTGAGAAAAATCGAATTGCCGTTCAAGTAACGAAATGGTCTGAAGGAACCTATTTGGAAGATCAGGATATGTGGTGGTTATCGGGAATATACCGAGATGTAACTTTAATTGCTCGCCCACAAACGTATCTTCAAGATACATTTGTTCATTCAGAAGTGAATGAGGCACTTTCTTCTGCTCAATTAGTGGTAGAGTCTGAACTCATTGGAGATACAGAAGGGATAACGGTCGTACATTCTTTAGTCGATCCTTTGGGGAAGGTACTTTATAGAGAGGAAGAAGCTGTTCAAGTAGATAATCAATATTGGAAATGGTCTGTTCCTGTAAAAGACATTCAACTGTGGTCAGCCGAGACACCTCATCTGTATGAAGTCCAAATTGAACTACGAGATATCCATAATCAAGTTTTGGAGACAGTTATCCAAAAATCTGGATTCCGAAAATTAGAAATAAAAGGAGGGTTGTTACATATAAATCAAGTTCCCATCAAATTAAAAGGGGTTAATCGACACGAGTTTCATCAAACAAAAGGACGAGCAATTGATTATGAGGATATCATTTTAGACCTCAAACTATTAAAGCAAGGGAACTTTAACGCTATTCGAACGAGTCATTATCCAAATACGCCGGCGTTCTATGCATTGTGTGATGAATACGGGTTTTATGTTATAGACGAAACGGATGTCGAAACACATGGCTTTGAAATAGATGGCAAGGTAGACGAATTAGCCAATCAAGAAATGTGGGAAGAGGAATATGTTTCCCGGATGGAACGAATGGTAGAACGAGATAAAAATCATCCTTCTATCTTTATGTGGTCTGTGGGAAACGAATCTGGAGCAGGAAAAAACCATGAAAAAATGGTTCAATTTACAAAAGAACGTGACCCTACACGGTTTGTCCATCATGAAGGAGAATCGTTAAAAATCAACTGGAGAGGAAAATTATTAGAAGAAGAACCAAAACTTTCTGCTGTTCATTCTACAATGTATACAGACTTGCCGCTTTTAAAACAATTAGGAGTACAATCACAAATGAAAAAGCCGCACATTGTTTGTGAGTATGCCCATGCCATGGGAAATGGTCCAGGAGCTCTTCAAGACTATTGGGACATCTTCTATAAGTTCCCAAGACTTCAAGGGGGATTCATTTGGGAATGGTGTGATCAAGGTATATTAGCTGAAAATGAAGAAGGGACATTAGTCTACCATTATGGCGGTGATTTTGGTGATGAACCGAATGATGCGAACTTCGTTATTGATGGCTTAGTGCAACCGGACAGAACACCGTCTCCCGGATATTATGAAGCAAAAAAAGCTCAAGAACCGCTTACAACTAAATGGCTCTCTAGTACTGAAATTGAAATAACCAATCGCAAAGATTTTACCACGGTGGATGACTTAACTGCAGAGTGGGTACTAAAAGTAGAAGGAGTTGCGATTCAAAAAGGTACTATTGATATTGTTGGGATTCAGCCGCATTCGGCAGTCAAACGAACACTATCTTATAATATACCAACTCATCAACAAAACGAGGCCGTGTGGATAGAAATACAGTACACTTCTAAACAAGATATGAAATGGTGTGAAAAAGGGTTTGAATTGGCCTGGAGTGAGTATGTATTGTACTTGCCGACAAGTATTTCTGTTTCAACTCCAGTGCCAGAATCAGCTGAAACAGGTCCATTTGTAAAGAGTGAGGCTGAAACCACTCTTGCCATTCAAAATAACTGTACTCAGGTATTGTTCAGCAAAGTAACTGGGAATCTGTTGGATTGGACAGTCCAAGGAGAAAAATTCTTTAAAACTGCGCCACGTCTAAATTTGTATCGACCGTTAACAGATAATGATCATCGAGTAGGAGCAACATGGAGAAATTATGGCCTGCATCAAACTCAAGAGCGTCTAGTATCAATTAATTACGATGATTCCCTTGAAAATACAACAGTAACGGTACAAAAAGTGGTTGGAACAAGAAAATTAGCGTGGAAGATCCATCTCACTTATGAATACAAGTTGAAGAAAGATGGTACATTGTCTTTTCATGTAAAGGGTAAACCAGAAGGACGTTTTCCTGATACGATTGCTCGTATTGGCTTAGAATCAGGAATACGCGCAGAGTACAAACATATTTCTTGGGTTGGAAAAGGGCCAAATGAAACGTATGTTGATACACAATCAGCAGGAAGATTTGGGTTATTTGAAAGTTCTGTAGAAAATTTAAATTTTCCCTACATTTATCCGCAAGAGAGTGGAAACCATTTAGACACTCATTGGGTTAAATTAAACGCCCAGGAAAGAAAACAAGTGCATATTTCCAGCACCAATTCATTTTCGTACAGTATCCATTCTAGTTCTCAAGAAAATATCGATTTAGCTCAGCACCGAGAAGAATTAGTGCAATCTCCTTTCAACTTTTTATATCTTGATATAGCACAGAATGGAATTGGGACTGGGAGTTGCGGTCCGGATGCACAGCCGGAATATACATTAAAAATGGACGATTTTGAGTTTGATTTTATTTTTCAACAAAGCCAGTTCAACCAGTGATGGAAACAAAAAGATTCTTTTTGAGGAAACACGAAAAGCTTTGCTTGCTGACTATTTTGAAGCAAGTAAAGCTTTTATACTTTGTAGTATACGAAACTTGCTAAGGAGGAAAACGAATGACTTATGGAATGATTGCAACATGGCGGATGGCTTATGAAGGAGTTCTTCATCAATCAGAAAAATTAGCTGATGGAAGTAGTGCAGGAGATGTACTTGAGGGAGTCATCAAAGAAGTAGAAGAGTTTGCCAATTTTATCTCAGTCGGTTATGGAGGCCTTCCGAACGAAGAAGGAATAGTGCAATTGGATGCAGCATACATGGATGGAACTACGTTAGAAATAGGGGCAGTTGCTGGGCTGGAGAATATAAAAAATCCCATTTCAGTTGCCAGAAAATTAAGTAAAGAGCGATTCAATTCATTTCGTATTGCCGAAGGAGCAAAAAAATGCGCAGTGAAAATGGGTTTTGAACAAGAAGATTTATTGACAGAAAAGTCTAAAGAAAAATGGGAAGAGAAAAAAAAGGAAATTGAAGCTAAAGAAATATCTCCTTATGATGGTCACGACACAATTGGGACGGTTGTATTAGATAAAGCCCATCATATGGCTGCAGGAACATCCAGTAGCGGTCTATTTATGAAAAAAGAAGGTAGGGTTGGAGATTCTCCTCTGCCGGGTTCAGGATTTTATGTAGACAGCGATATCGGCGGTGCAACAGCAACCGGTTTGGGCGAAGATTTAATGAAAGGCATTTTAAGTTACGAAGTGGTTCGGAAAATGGAAGAGGGATTACCACCAAAAGATGCAGCACAGCGAACTTTGGAGGAATTTGAAAAGAAATTAAAGAGAAAATATGGGAAAGTTGGAGCGATGTCGCTCATTTGTATGGACAATAAAGGGGAATGGGGTATTGCGACAAATGTAGAATTTACGTTTGTTGTTGCAACTGAATCGCAAAAACCCACGATTTATATTTCTCATCGGACAGAAGATGGACAGGTGATAATAGAAAAAACAACCGAAGAATGGTTGAAGGATTACTTGGGAAACGTAAACAATCGGACTGAATAGAGGAGGAGACGAAATGTGGAAAAATGGATACCAGGAGCTATTGATGAACAGATTGAAGACTATCTAAATGCGTTACAAAAGATGGTTCGTATAGAAAGTGTTGAAGGGAATGCAACTCCTGAAGCTCCGTTTGGAAATGGACCGAAACAAGCTTTAGAACAAGCTCTATCCATTGCTGAAGATTGGGGGTTTCAAACCGTTTCGATAGATAACGCTGTTGGTTACGCTGAATGGATCAATGATTCCATGACAAATGACTATGTAGGAGCTCTTGGACATGTAGATGTTGTGCCTGCTGGAACTGGCTGGTCGTATCCTTCTTTTGAGACCACTATTGAAAATGGCATAGTTTATGGGCGTGGTGTGTTAGACAATAAAGGGCCAACGATGGCTGTTTTGTTTGCTGCTAAGTTATTGAAAGATTCAGGGCAAACGTTTAAGAAAAATTTGCGGGTTATGTTCGGAACAAACGAAGAAACAGGGTCGAAAGATTTGCCTTTTTACTTAGCTAAAGAGCAGCCGCCAGTATACGGATTTACACCAGATAGCCAATTTCCTGCTGTCTATGCAGAAAAGGGAGTTGTCGGTATTCGTTATAAGACGTCCTTTTTAAAAGGTGATTTAGATGGATTAACAGCCATTCGTGGAGATTTTATTTCAAGTTCAGTTCCTGATGAGGCGGTATTTATTTTTGGAAATGGAACTGAAAAAACCTTTTATGGAAAGCGGGCTCCTAGTAATGAGCCGCAATTAGGAGAAAATGCCATTACAATGGCCGTTGAGAATTTAAAAGATCATTCGACACTATCCTTCGAACTGCAGGCTTTCTTTAATTGGGCTTCAACTACTTTTCATGATAAGCATTACGGAGAAGGATTGACTTCAATGAATGATTTGAACATATCAGATATGGCTATTCAAATTACCCCTTATAAGATAGAGATAAAAGAGGAACAAGTGATAGTTGAAGTTTCTTTTCGCTATTCAGTGGATTATACAGAAGCACAGGTTTTGTCTTTAATAAAGGAAAGTAATTTTAAGAACACAACAGTTGAAGTTATCCGTTCAATGCCTCCTAAAATATTGGATCGTACTCATCCAATGTTAGAAATAATGAAGCGTACTTATGAGGAAGTAACTGGTCTAGATGGTACTCCAATCGTTACGACTGGGGCAACCTATGCACGTTTTATGCCGAATATTATAGCCTTTGGACCATCTTTTCCTGGGCAAATTGGAATAGCACATAACAGTGACGAGTACATGTATATAGATGATTTAAAACGAAATATCAAAATATATGAATTAACGTTACAAGAAATGCTTCAATAAAAATAAAACGAAAACTGATTAGAAGGGATGTCGTCATAAATTGACTTCTTTAATCCAAGAACAAACTTTATTTTATTCAGGTATGAATGACTCAAAAGGATATCGTATTCCATCACTCATTACCACACAAAAAGGGACCGTTATAGCTGGAATTGATGCTCGTTTATACAACCAACAAGATAATCCAAATAAAATCAATATTTGTATTAGAAGAAGTGAAGACAACGGAAACACTTGGTCTCCAATTCAGACAGTAGTTGCTTTTCCAGATGAAAAATTAGATAGTGCTGCAGCGGTTGATTCTTCTCTTTTGCAAGATGAAGAAACCGGGACAATTTGGTTAATGTATTGCCATACTCCTGGAGGCATTGGGTTATGGAATAGTGAACCAAGTGTAGGTTTTGATTTAGCTGGTCAGCGTCAGCTATATGACAATAAAAAACAGCCTTATGAGTTGGAAGAAAATGGAGAAGTCAGAAATACAAAAAGAGAATTAAGCCGGTATACTGTTGATGGTGATGGAAGTGTGTTCATTAATGGACGAAAAACAGGACACATTTTTGAAAAAATTGATGAAAGCAATAAGCATTTATTGGTTGAAGCTTCAACTTCATTTTTGCAGTTGGTTAAAAGTGAAGATGATGGAAAGACATGGTCTAAGCCAATAGAAGTGAATCCCCATGTAAAAGAAGATTGGATGCGTTTTATAGGCACTGGACCTGGAAGGGGTATTCAAATTAAGAATGGGATTTATAAAGGAAGACTTGTTTTCCCTATCTATTTTTCGAATGAATCCGGGAGAATGTCCAATGCAGTTGCCTACAGTGATGATCATGGAATCAATTGGAAACGTGGCTCTACTCCGAATGATGGGAGAGAGGTTGATGGAAAGATTTTGTCTGCAAAAACATTAACAGAAGAGACTTACGAACTAACAGAATCACAAGTTATTGAACATGATGACGGGACTGTTGAGTGTTACGTTCGAAATCATTTTGGAAATGGAACGATTGCGAGAGCAGTAAGTGAAAATGGCGGAGAAACATGGGGACAACTCGAATTTGTAGAAGATTTAATCAATCCTGTTTGCCAAACAAGTGTCTTAACTATTCCTAATTCTGAAAAAGAAACGACTTCTATTCTATTTCTAGGAGCCCACAGTAAAACGGAAAGAAAAAAAGGAACTATCCAACTTAGTGAAGATAGCGGAAAAGCTTGGGCGTACAAAAAAATGATTGAACCAGGTGCGTTCTCTTATTCTTGTATGACGTTATTAAAAAACAATGATGTAGGAATAGTGTATGAAACTCAAGATGAAGAAGGTATGGTTAAGATTGTGTTCAAAAGAATGGGGTTGGAATGGATAAAAAATAGGTTCATGGGAAAATTGACTAGGTAATTATAGCTATTTTGCATAATCTACTCTCTTTAATAATCAGACTCTTGTAATAATAAGTAACCTCGACTTTAAAAATATTTTTTATTTCAATGATGCTTGGTGGCATATCTAAACAAATAGTACTGCTATAAACAAAAAAACTATGAAAGAAAAGTTTCACTTTCACAGTTTTTTATTTGTGTTCAGACAATAATAAAACACTTAAAATAAAAACAATAGAATACTGCCTAGATAAACTGTCCATCTGCTTCCATGTCGCGTCCAATGGCTAACAACCAGTCTTCTTTCCCTTTAGGAGCCGTGAATTGAACCCCAAGCGGCAATCCTTCTGTAGTTAAAAGCACCGGCAAACTGATCGAAGGCTGTCCGGTTAAATTGGCTTGTATGCCAAATGGTGTAATAGGCAAGCTTTTATCGAACATGTCCCACACCACTTGTTGTTGTTCTTCAGAACTTACTTCAGCAATATTTCTCATTCGTTTCAGCATGTCTTCGTCTTGCCATTGCGTACCTACTTTAGGCGCGCTGTCGGCAGTTGCGGGAGTTAGGAATAAATCAAATTCTTGATTAAATTCTGCCATCACTTCCGCAGCTCGATCCCAAGTATTCAATGTTTTAGAGTAAGCAGCCGCAGAAATGGTTTTTCCAGCGTTGTACAATACCCACGTCACCAATTCCATATCATCAATGGTCAATTTGCGCTGTAGAGTGATTTCGATGGATTCCATCATTGCAGTTGTTTCGCCAGAATTCATGACGTAGTAACTCTTCATCAAATCAACTCCATCAATCGGCGGCGTTTTTTCTACCACAGTGTGTCCTTGAGCTTTCAACCAGTCGACCGTCTTCAGAACAGCTTTTTTAGCTTCCTCACTAACTTCAGACAAAATAGGGGATTCTAATGAGTAAGCAATGTTGAATTTAGGAGTCGGTTTTTCTAAGGCATTCAAATAGCCTTCTGTAAATAAAGGTGTCTGGAAGGCAGCCGCTGGTTGGACAGTTTGCAACACATCCATCATGGCCGCTGTATCCCGAATGGATTTGGTCAACGCGAAGCTGATCGAAGCACCTTGCCAATTTCTGCCAGAACCTGGCCCAAGTGGAGTGCGACCGCGAGTTGGTTTCAGACCGACTAAGCCGGTAAAAGAAGCGGGAATCCGAATCGAACCGCCGCCATCACTGGCACCCGCCACAGACACCATACCTGAAGCCACACTTGCTGCCGCACCGCCGCTGGAACCGCCTGGAGAATAATCTGGATTCCAGGGATTACGAGAAGGTCCGTACAATTCGGGTTCGGTAATGTTCTTAAAACCGAATTCTGGTACATTGGTCTGCCCGATTACAATAAAACCAGCATCGATCAAGGCTTGAGTAAAGTGACTCGTTTGAACAGCTACCGAATCTTTAAACAAATGAGCTCCAGACGTGCTTGGTTCACCAGCTAGAGCTTGACCTAACCCCTTGACCAAAATAGGTACACCGCCATAAGGCTTGCCGCTAAAATCTCGTTCTTCGGCTTCTTTCAAAGCTTGTTCCTTTCGTGTATGAATCACCGCGTTTAACTGCGGATTTTCTTTTTCAATCATTTGAAAAGCTTGTTCTACCAGTTCTTTTGGCGTGACAGTTTTATTTCGTACTTGCTCTGCGTAAAATAATCCGTCTTGTTCACGATTGATAATACTCACAATATCCCTCTTCCCTAGAAATACTTCTTGTTCAGTGTAGCATTGCCGCGTTGAGAAAAGAACTCAAGCTTAGAAAAACGAGTTGAAAAAAGTGGCTATCTAGCCTTTTTCCAGCATAGATAGCCACTATATAAACAAAGTTGTTTTAGATTGTATAACTCAAAACGTAATCGTCCATCGCAAAACCATTGCCGATATCCGCTACTTGTTCGCAGACTTTTTTGAAGCCCAACTTTTTATACACCGCTATAGTAGGTGCGTTGTATTTATTGACGGTCAGACCAATAGACTCTTTATTTTTTTCAAATGCAATTTTCTTCAGTTCTTCAAATAAGAAGCGTGCTACACCTTGGCCGCGAGCAGCTTCAGTAAGATACAATTTGCTCAAGAAAAGCTGGCTTTCTTGAAGTTCATAACTGACATATCCAGCATCTTGGCCATCTACTTGAACCAGCCAATAAATCTTGCCGTCTTGAAGGTCTTTTTCAATGGCTGCTTGCGACTGAATGGTTTCCAACATATATTGCACTTGTTGCTCGCCAAGAATGGCAGTGTAGTGTTCTTGCCAAATTTCACGTGCTAATACAGCCAACACATGCGCATCAGAGGGTTGAGCAATTTTAGTGTTGATCATGTAGCATCATCTCCTTGTGTAAGCTGTTTTTTGATAGAAACTGCTATTTAATGCGATAGTTATCAAATTAAGAAACTTTTCGGTGACGAAAAGCTTTTCATACTAATAGTACGAGTTTAGATAGTGTCTAGATCACAATAGCGCTGATAAATAGGTAAGAACTATTAACTAGAGGTCGTCTAGTTAATAATAGCGGTAGTAAGCAAGCTCGAATTATTAACTAAAGACTGTCTGCTTCACAATAGCAGTAATAAGCAGGGGTGAATTATTAACTAGAGACTATCTACTTAATAATAGCGATAGTAAGTAGTCTCGAATCATTAACTAGAGAACATCTACTTAACAGTAGCGGTAATGAAAAGGTGCTAATTATGAACTAGAGGTCGTCTACTTAACGATAGCAGTAATAAATCGGTTCGAATTATGAACAAGAGACTGTCTACTAAACAATAGCACTGCTAAATTTGAGAAGACACTTAAGTAGCAGCCTTCAGTCTCATAAACGAGTTGCGAAAAGCAGCCTATGCGCCTATAAGCTAATTCCAACTGTCAGGTAAAAAGCACCTGTCTGTTGGAATTTTCTTATAGTCGATAGGCTAAACGCTTTTCTCCACTCTCTACTCTTAAACGAGTTGCACAAAGCAGGCTTCCTACGAAATCCTTAGCGCTTTGCTTCGCTCTCTACGAGTTTCACTAAGAAGTATTTTTTCTTGCCTTTGCGAACTAGAATAAAGCGTTCTTCGAATGAGTTTTCAGGTTTGATGATTGCGTCTACATCGGTTTCTTTTTCACCGTTGATGGAAATCGCGCCGTTGTTGATGTCTTCACGCGCTTGGCGTCTAGACGGCTCGATGCCGACTACATCTACTAACCACTCCACAATATTGCGTTCTTCTTTTGGTGCTTCGAAGGTTGGCATATTTTTGAAGCCTTCTTCAATTTGTTTAGCAGTCAAGTCTTTTACTTCTCCAGAGAACAAAGCAGCGGTGATTTGTTCAGCATCTGCCAAAGCTTCTTCACCATGAACAAACAACGTCATTTCTCGTGCCAACGTTTTTTGAGCGGCACGTTTGTGCGGTTCAGTTTCCACTTGTTCAGCCAACGCATCGATTTCTTCTTGGCTCAAGAAAGTAAAGTATTTCAAGTAACGAACCACATCACGATCGTCTTGGTTTAACCAGAATTGGTAGAACTCGTAAGGAGTTGTTTTTTCTGCATCCAGCCAAATCGCTCCACCGGCTGTTTTCCCAAATTTAGTACCATCTGCCTTCAACAATAAAGGAATGGTTAAACCGAATGCTTTAGCTTCAGCACTTTCTTGTTTACGAATGAATTCTAAACCAGCGGTAATATTGCCCCATTGATCGGCTCCGCCGACTTGTAATTGAACGTCTTCATTGCGGAATAAGTACAAGAAGTCCATGGATTGCAAGATTTGATAAGTGAATTCAGTGAATGAAATACCAGTTTCTAAACGACTCGCAACGATATCTTTTGCCAACATTGTATTAACGTTAAAGCTTTTACCGACATTGCGTAAGAAGTCCAATAGAGTTAATTCGCCAGTCCATTCTAAGTTGTTAACTAAGCGAATCGATTTTTCATCTTTACCAGCATCAAATAGTTTTTGTACTTGTGCGGTCAATTTTTGGATGTTTTTTTCGACTTGTTCAGCAGATTGTAAAACACGTTCTTCGGATTTACCACTGGGGTCTCCGATAGAACCTGTAGCTCCACCAACCAAGATCACTGGCTTGTGCCCGGCTAATTGAAAACGTCTCAAGACCATAAAAGGAATTAAATGACCGATGTGCATACTGTCTCCAGTAGGGTCGATTCCGCAGTAGACCCCGATTTCCTTCTCTGAAACTAGTTCACGTAAACCAGCCTCATCCGTTTGTTGGTTGATGGCTCCGCGCCATTCTAATTCATCAATAATGTTCATCTTTTTTTGCCCCTTTTCTATTTTTTTGTATAAAAAAAACCGATGAAAAGAACAAGTCTTTTCATCGGGACGAATGTATTTTCCGTGGTACCACCCAATTTGCAAGCAAACATCAGTTGAACTGAGTTCGTTGCCTCTTCAGTACTAGTATCGCCAGTATCGCGCTTGAGGTTAGTCAAGTTGCTCCAGAGTGTAATTCGACGTATTGTTTGTGCCAATTTCCAGCAATCATTGGCTCTCTCTAAACAGGGACAATACCCTACTGCGCTCTTTCTCTGCAAAGGTTATCAGATTTAAATTCAGTATAGAAAATTAACCATGAAATGTCAATCACAGAAAAAAAGTTATTGACAGATTAAGTGTATTAACCATATAATACACACAACGCAACTGTATTACGTGATTAATACATCGTTTTACATATAGTGTATTAACCTATTAATACAAAAAGAAAGCAGGTGTGTCGAACGTGCCAGAACTATTCAATCAAAGAGAACCGGTTTATGTGCAAGTTGTACGTCATTTTAAAGAACAAATAGCTGCGGGAGAATTGCAGCCCGGAGAAGAGATGCCCTCAAGACGAGAACTAGCAGGAAATTTAGGCATCAATCCAAATACCGTTCAACGAGCCTACAAACGAATGGAGGAAGAAAACTTGTTGTATACAGAAGGAAATATGCCCAGCAAAATCACAGAAGATACGAAGGTATTGACTCAAGTCCGTCACGAATTGATGTTGGAAGCTGTCGAGACCTTTATAGCAGCCGTAAAACCAATTGGTGTTTCTTTGCAGGAAGTCCAACACAAAATTAAAGAACAATTTTTATTAGAAGATGAGCAAGATGGGGGCGAAACAGCATGATCGAAGTAAAACAAGTAGAAAAGCGATTTGGGCGTAAAAAAGTATTGAACGGGATGTCTTTTACAGCCAATAAAGGTGAGATCACATGTTTAATCGGGACTAATGGCTCTGGAAAAACGACTGTCTTGAATGCCATCATGAATCTGACTCCCTTTAAAAAAGGCGAGATTTTGATTGGCGGAGAAATATTGACGAAGGAATCTTATGAAAAGATTGCTTTTATCCCTGATGCGATTACGATGTTACCGTCTATGACGATTCAACAAGCGATGGACTTTATGAATGATTTTTATACCACTTGGAACCAGGGCAGAGCAACGGAAATATTGAACTTTTTCAAATTGAGTTCGCAAGACAAAATCTCAACTTTGTCTAAAGGGAATACAGCAAAAGTAAATATGCTGCTGGGATTAGCCTTGGATGTGGATTATTTATTGATGGATGAGCCTTTTTCAGGAATCGATATCTTTAGCCGCGAACAAATAGCTGCTGTGTTTACCAGTCATCTGGTAGAAAATAGAGGTGTATTGATCACAACTCATGAGATCAGCGATATTGAACATTTGATCGATAAGGCTGTTTTGATCGAAAATGGAAAAGTGTTGACTGAATTCAACGCAGAAGAAATGCGCGAAGAAAAAGGGAAGTCAGTCGTAGATGTCATGAGAGAGGTGTATCAACCATGAAAAATTTTATTAAATTAGTCAACTTTGAACTCAATCGTTTCTTTCCGATTTATGCTGCATTAGGGATTCTGACGATCATCTTACAAGTCATTGGAGTATTTATTACATCAAATGATTATATCTATCAAATTGAAGAGCAAACAAAAATGGGAATCGTAAAAGAGAGCGCCATTATCCTTGAGATTGGTCAAATGGGGATGAGTCGCTTCGTTGGCAGTTTATGGTTTGTGGGGCCGATTGCCCTTTGTGTAGTGACTTTGCTCATTTACAGTCTATTTATTTGGTATCGAGACTGGTTTGGCAAGAATACTTTTATTTATCGCTTATTGATGTTGCCAACAGAAAGATTAAACTTATATCTTTCTAAAGCTGTAGCGATTTTCTTAATGGTTTTAGGATTAGTCACCTTACAGTTGGTTTTATTGCTTGTAGAAGAACAGCTTTTCTCTATGTTGATTCCTGCAGCGTACATTAAAACGTCTACTATAAGTCAAACAATTCTGGAATCTAAGTATTTGCTCGTTTTATATCCAACTTCTTTTATCGCAGCATTGGCCAATTACAGCAGAGGCTTTATAGCAATTTTGGTATTATTTACGTTGATTTTATTAGAACGCAGCTTTAAATTCAAAGGCTTACTATTGGCTGGAGTCTATAGTGTACTAACACTCATATGTCTATTTGCTCCTTACTGGATACAAGCCATCTTTAATCGTCAGTTATTCTTTACGAGTGAACTGTTTTGGATCACGTTAGCGTTGACTTTTGTGGTAGGAGCAATTTCCATTTGGATCAGTCATCGTTTATTAAACAAACGGATTACCGTCTAACGGATCTGCTTAGGGAATGGGAGGAGAAAAATAATGAAGAAATATTGGAAAGTCATCGCTTTGGTACTTTTTAGCGTAATTATTATCAGCGGTTTTTATGTACGAAAAGCTTTAGCGAGCACTTCATCACCTGAATATATGATTGAAACTCGTTCAGGAGACACAAGCTACATTGAGAACATATTGCTGTCAGGAAATGTAAATAATGAGGAAAATATGTATTGGGATTACGTACAGATCAGTACAGAAGGCACAAAAGCTTCAGAAGACTTTTCTTTTAATGAACAATTGGATTATATGTATACCTATAGCCCAGAAATACAAAAAATGTATCATGAGTATCCAGGTTTTCTTCGCGGTAAAAGCATGACTGCCAATTTATATTATGAAGATGAGACCGCTATTGTTTTTGTAGACACTTATATAGAAGATTATCAACTGCCTTATGAGCAAATGGAAATCGCTTTGTTAGATAAAAAATCTAATGATGAAACTCAAATAATGATCGATATTCCTGAGTATGAAAAATATGATGATCTTTACATTGAAAATGTTCAAAAAAGCGGCGAAGAAGTAATCATCTTTACTGTGAATTACTTTAATGATCAGCAATATGCAGAGCTGCACGCTTATCGAGTAGATGTGGCAACTGAAACAGTGATAGAAGACCAAATTATCCAGCCTGCAACAGGTGAAGCGGGGGTAGATTATTCTTCTATTTTACTCAATACCTATACAGGTCCGTATAGTTCAAAAGCAGAACGTTACATGATCTATGAAAGTAACCCAAAAGACGAGCAAGATGTAGAGACAGATAAAATACTGATGTCGGCCTACGATACAACGACTGGTAATTTGAACGAGTTGACAATACCTAATGAATTGCAAGAATTACCTTTATTTCCAGCTATGACGGTTCATGATTCATCTATCTATTACACAAATGCTGTAGAAAATGGATTTGAGGTTAGTCGATTTGATATTGAAGCAAATGAAGTTGCAGAAACACAGTTTGTTAGTCTGCCTAGTGAAGTGATGACAAATTTCTCTTCACAGACATATGAAGAATCCTCCTTTGTAACCTATATTGATGAAAATATCATCTATTATGTCAGTGCCTCAAAAGAAAAATCAGGAAAAGATATTGCCATCGTAGTTGCAGACTTTCATACAGGAAAAGTATTGTATGATGGAAAAATCATTGATGCACCTGAAATGAATGAGACATTTAAAGATAATTCGTTATCTATTGATTGGATTCGCTTTAACTAAATTTAAAAAAGGGCACTTTATCTCCAGATTTAGAGATAAAGTGCCCTTTTTAGTTAGCGTGATGTACCATTCAAAAATGGATTACTGTCGATTTCTTCTTGCACAGTTGTAGCACCACCATGGCCAGGGAACAAAACAGTGTCGCCTGGCAGCGGGGTGATGTATTTGTGAATACCTTTGATCAAGGTTTCATGACTTCCATATGGAAAATCAGTCCGGCCTACACTGCCTTTGAAAATAACATCTCCGACAATCGCAAACCCGTGATCTTTGAAAATGAAAATAGTGCTTCCAGGCGAGTGCCCTGGAACGTGCTGCATTTCAAAGGTGAATTCGCCGATAGAATAATTGCCCATTTCTTCCAAATGAACATCAGCTGGTTTGGTAGAGATCACGTCTTCGATTTCTGGATGGCGTCCTGAGCCGTTTTGTGCGGGGTCTACTAACCATTCCTTTTCGATAATGTGTTGATACACTGGTATGTCATAAGTATCTCTGATGTCATTTAATGCTCCGATATGATCGTAATGCGCATGAGTCAAAACAATCGCGATCGGGTTCAAATCGTGTTCTTTCACGATATTTTTAAGTGTTTCAGGTTCTGCACCCGGATCGAAAATAAGCGTCTCTCGATTGTTGTCGCCCACTAGAAAATAGCAATTTTCTTGGATCGATCCAACGGTTGCTCCATATAAATCCATGTTGTTGCCTCCTCATTCTATTTGTGTCTAGTATAAAGTATTTTTGAAAGATTGTCTTACACAAAGAGTGCAGGATAGTAAGGAAGCCTATTGAACTTAAGAAAAGCAAAATCAATTGCCGAAGCTTGCTAGGCATCTGAAGCAGACACTTTTTCAAGAAGTTTATTCAATAATGAGAATTTTGAAAGGAATTCCCGACGAGTTAGTGCTAAGATAGTTAAAAGACTGATTTTTAGTAAGAAAGGGGATTTTTATGAAATTAAGTGTTTTAGATCAAGCTCCGGTGACTCAAGGAAACACAGCAGCAGACGCGCTGTTAAAAGCAGAAGAACTGGCTGTATTAGCTGATGAATTGGGGTACACACGAATGTGGATGGCGGAACACCATGGGACTGAAAACTACGCCAGCTCGGCACCCGAGATTACGCTAGCTTATTTAGCGGCCAAAACTAAAAATATTCGCTTAGGTACAGGCGGAACGATGATGATGCATTATTCACCCTTGAAAATGGCAGAAGTCTTCAAAACGTTGAGTGCATTTGCTCCAGGACGGATCGATTTTGGTGTAGGGCGTGCTCCAGGTGGAGATCACGCATCCATGTTTGCGTTGGCGCAAGGAAATCGACCTCAGTTGGATAATATGTATGAAAAATTAGATGTGGCGCTGGAATTAATAAATGATCTAAAGCCTGCAGATAATCTGTACAACAAAACAATCGCTGCTCCTAGCGGTATTGTACTGCCTGAAGCTTGGTTGTTGGGTTCTAGTGGAAGCAGCGCTGTGCAAGCCGGCCGGAAAGGGATCGGTTATTCTTATGCACAGTTCTTTACAGGAGTGATGGAAAAAGCTGTGTTAGATCAGTATCGACGCAATTTCGAACCTAGTGCTTTCATGGAAAAATCCGAAATCAATGTAGCTTATATGGTTACCGCTGCCGAAACTATGGAAGAAGCGGAATATGAAGCATTGCCGCAGGATCTGGTTCGCTGGTGGATGTCTCAAGGAAAAATGGGGCCGATTTTAACACCAGAAGAAGCGCAAAATTACCCTTTGAATGAAGTAGATCGTCTGAATATGTTAGATAACCGGACTCAGCACATCGTAGGTTCGGCTAAAGAAGTGGCAGCAAATCTGATGCAGCAACAAGAACGCTATGGTTTTGATGAAGCCATGATTTGCAGTATCTCTCACTCACAAGAGAAACGATTGGATACGTATCGCTTGTTGGCGAAGGAATTGCTGTAATAATCAGTGCTTATTTGTGTTTAGGAAGAACTTCTAGAGATATTTGATTCAAAAATAAAGCGGAGAGAGAAGTTGTTTTTTCTCTCCGCTTTATTTTAATAGGTTTATAGAAATTAAAAAAGGTCCGAGTGTGTTCCAGTTCGGATAAAAGATACAAGATGTTGAGAAGGATAAAACTTATAAATCAATAGCCAGTCACTATTGCGTCCAGCAATATGACATTCCCAGCAATCGAGATAATCTTTTGTTGGTTCTAAGAGATGGGAACGATACTCTTCTTCTGATAAAGGCACTTCTTCAATGATCATTTGTATGACCGTTTTAAGTTTTTCCAACTTATAATTCCGTTTTTTAAACGTTTCATATCTTTTTTAAACGTTTCATATCTTTTTTAAACGTTTCATATCTTTTTTGAACTTTGTCGTTTGTATCATTTCCAACATAGCGGCTATTCTCCTAAACTATCCTCAAAAAGATCATCAATAGAAGAATAGCGTTTGCCCGTTCCATTTTTAATCATTTCATCGGATTCCTTAATTGCTGCAAATGTCTCATGATTAAATTTAGGTCGAGTGGGTTGAAACGGAAGTCCATTGTCTGCAATAACTTGTCTAAAGAAGACGTTAATGGCTGTACTGGTATCCATTCCAATGTTGTTCAAAACGTCTACTGCTTGACTCTTAATGTCTTCATCGATTCGAACTTGAACAACAGCTTTTTTTGCTTTAGTTGCCACTAGAATCACCCCCCTTGTTTATTTTTATTATACTCTTTTGTAATGCTGTTGTAAATACATCTGCATGCAATTAGCTCAAGTAGTGCGAATGTATCTGATTCAGAAAAAAACTGTTTTTATCTCCTCAAAGTCTTTGATGAATTTTTTAACTTGTTTACCAAAGAAATCTATAGTATTCTAATGTTATCTTTTGGGGAATGAATGTCTCCCTAAGCAAACTGCTTAAACCGCTTGATAAAGCTGATGACTTCTGCGCATAGGCCGCAGTCTGTCTTCAGCTTTTTTTGCGGGCTGCAAGAGGTAAGCATTAAAAATAGCCGTTGTTTTGAAAGGAATAGAAAATGAACAAATATCTATCGGAATATAAAGAAATTGGACTTTATGCGATTCTGGCCATCCTTATTGGCCTAGTAGTGGGCACATTAGATACCTTATTTGGGAGAGTATTGCTTATGATCAGTGCCTTTCGGGACAGCCACTTTGTGTACCTGATTCCTTTCCTGCCTTTAGCAGGTTTATTTATTGTATCTATGTACAAAAAAATCGGAAAGAATACCCAGAAAGGTATGAGTTTGGTTTTTGCAGCTGGAAATGAAGAGTTGCGGGAAATCCCGAAGCGTATGATTCCGTTGACCATCATCGGCACTTGGATCACCCATTTATTTGGCGGGAGTGCCGGTCGCGAAGGAGTGGCAGTCCAAATTGGAGCGACCTTTTCGCATGCAATCGGTCGCAACATACCCTATAAAAATGCCTCAAAAATAATGTTGATCACAGGAATGGCAGCCGGATTCGGCGGTTTGTTTGAAACGCCATTTGCAGCTACATTTTTTGCCTTAGAGGTATTGGTAGTAGGAAAACTAGAGTATTTAGCATTATTTCCTGCTTTGGTAGCCAGTTCTGTCTCGCATTTTTTAGGGCTGGAGAAATTTTCAGTCCACTTAGAATCCTCTGTGAGTATGGACGGTCAAACGATTTTAAAAATGATTCTTTTAGGGATTTTATTTGGCGTAGTCGGCGGTTTGTTTGCCTACTTGCTGGGCTATGCGAAGCAATATATTGGAAAGAAAATACCGGACTTGAGCAAACGGATTTTCTTCATAGGTCTGCTGCTCAGTGTGCTGCTCTTCATTCTCCATCTGGGAAGATATTCAGGTTTGGGAACAAATCTGATCGCCGCCAGTTTTGATGGAGGCAGTATCTACAGCTATGATTGGATCATCAAATTTCTATTGACCATTCTAACTTTAGCGGCAGGGTTTCAAGGAGGAGAGGTTACGCCACTCTTTTCTATTGGAGCTAGTTTAGGAGTTTGGCTGGCGCCGTTATTCGGCTTGCCGATAGAATTCGCGGCTGCTTTAGGGTATGCAAGTGTGTTTTCTTCTGCTACAAACACCCTCATTGCACCAGCTTTGATCGGTGCAGAAGTTTTTGGATTTGATTACCTTCCGTACTTTCTGATCACCGTTAGTATTTCCTATGTGTTCAATGGAAATCATTCTATTTATGGAGGACAAAAAACCATTTTTTAACTGAAAAAGTTCTACATCATTTGACGTTGGTAAGCGGAAAAAAATTTAATTGTAAACGTTTAAAAAGTCTCATTCCTAGAAATTTTTGGAGGAATATGGGGTTGCTTATAACCATGAAAGAGGATGCAATGGGAATTATTTAGCGTTAGGCTTTAGCCGTTACGCTAAATTTGACGCTTGCAAGCCTTGAGACGCGGTTTTCGGCTCAAGGCGTTCCCATGGTTCTCCACGAGCTACCCCGTAGGCCGGAAAAAATTTCTTTACCAACGCTAGAAGATGAAGATCCACTGAAAAAGGCTCTGAGAACAAAACATTCTCAAAGCCTTTTCATCATTTTATTTTGTAGCGCCTTCTGTAATCCCTTGGATAATGTATTTTTGCAGGAACATATACAGCAGTATGATAGGAATGATCGCCAGTACCAAACCAGCTAAGGCTAATTCCCATTGAATCGTGTACTGTCCAAAGAAGTAGTACATTTGCAAGGGAATGGTGTACATGCCGTCTTTATTGATGACCAGTGAAGGGAGCAAGTAATCATTCCAAATGCGAATGGAATTCAAGATAATAACCGTCACTGTCGTTGGTTTCAGTAGCGGGAATACCACGCGCCAAAAGATTTGAAAAGGATTGGCACCGTCTAAAATGGCTGCTTCGTCCAAGGATTGCGGCACTGACCGTAAAGCTCCAAAATATAAGAAGATAGACATACTGGAACCGAAACCTAAGTTCATAAAAGTCAGTCCCACGCGATTCAGCATATCAAATCGTCCAAATAAACTCACCAAAGGAATCATCAACGACTGAAAAGGGATCAGCATTGTAATCGCACAAATAAAATAAATCACGGAACTCATTTTTCCTGGATAGCGAGATAAGGCATAAGCTGCCATCGAAGAGAACAAGACGACCACGATGATACTAGCTACGGTGATCATCAATGAATTCATAAAACTGCGCGTATAATCTAAACTTTCATACGCTCTAGGGTAATTTTCTGTGGTCAATAGTTCTGGCCAAAATAAGGTGTTGGTAAAAATTTCTCTTCGGGTTTTAAAGGAGTTGATGAAAATCAATACGAAAGGATAAATCCACGTCAGAGAAACTACTGTACCTAGAATAATGACCAGCCATTTATGCATTTTTTCTGTTTTCATAGGTCAATTTCTCTCTTTCGTGTGTAATAAACTTGCGTTAACGAAATGGCCGCTACCAATAACAAGTAGACGATCCCTTTAGCTTGGGCATATCCTTGCTGGTACTGGAAGAAAGCCGTGTTGTAGATATTCATAGCTACCATCTCGGTAGAACCAAAGGGAGCACCATTCGTCAAAGCCAAGTTTTGATCGTAGACTTTGAACGCATTTGCCAAAGTTAAAAACAAGCTGATCGTAAAAGCGGGAGCCAGCATCGGTAGTTTGATTCGCCAGAATGTCTGCCAAGTGCTTGCACCGTCAATGGAGGCCGCTTCATTGATGTCGCCCGGAATGCTGTTTAAAAATGAAATGTAAATGATCATGATATAGCCGCTCATTTGCCATAAGAACACGATAACGAGTCCCCAAAATCCAGTCGTTGTATCTGCCAGCCAACTGCTGAAAAAACTAATGCCGGTCAATTGGGCGATGCCTTCGAAGGCTTTGACAAAAATAAATTGCCAGATAAATCCAAGAATGATCCCCCCGACTAAATTGGGCATGAAAAAGATCGTTCGAAACAAGTTGCTGATTTTTCCTGTCCGCTGCGTCACTAAAAGAGCCATACTCAACCCAATGACATTAACGCCAATAACAGAAACGACCGCAAACTTGACCGTAAACCAAACGCTGCTTAAAAATTGGTTGTCATTCAATAAGCGGGTGTAATTTTCTAGACCGATAAAGTTCATCGTGTATCCGTCAGAATCCGTAAAGGAAGTATAAATCCCATAAAGTAGAGGGATGAAGATGACTAAAGATACTGCTAATATGCTTGGGAATAGAAATGCCCAATAAAAATACTTTTCATTTTTTCGTTTCATTCTGTTGTTCGCCCCTTTTACCTTTAGGATAAGTTATTGCGAAAAAGAAAGAGAAATAGAAGAAAAGTTCTTCTATTCCTCGGTTGCAATGTCTAGCGCATTTCTGCAAATCGATTAGAAGTATTGGTTTCAAATTCATCCCAGCTGATGTCGCCGTTCAAATATTTTTGATATTCTGGGAACAATACTTGTTGGAACCAACCATCTGGATATTGTTTGTGCGTCATCGCGCCAGTCTCGCCATCCAGTAATGCTTGATAGATTTGTTGAGAAACCGGGTCGCTGATAGCTTCCACATCGTAACCTTCCTGTGCCGGCACGAATTCAAATTCTTCCAAGACTGCTGTTTGGCCTTCTTCAGAAGTGTACATCCAGTCTAAGAATGCTTTTGCTTCTTCCACAACAGCTTCGTCTAGATTCTTGTTGATTCCAATGTACCAAGGAGCTCCGGCGATGATTTTACCGGTGGTATCGTTTTCGCCAAATACAGGCAAAATGCCCATTTTATTGGCGGCGAATTCAGGATCAATACCATTCAAAGTAGGGACGATCCAGTTTCCCTGGTGCACCATAGCAACTGCATCGTTGATAAACAGTTCTTCCACAGAACGACTGTAATCAATCGTTAAAATAGGCTGTACATTGTATTGATTGAACAAGTCCGTGTATTTTTGCATTTGGTCGCCATATTCCCAATTCAATTCAGTCGCACTGTAGCTTTCCAAAATACTGTTGTTGTATTCAGGAGAAGTAAAGTTGGCTGAAAATTGGTTGGCAATGTAATTTTCTGCCCCACTAAAAGCGAAAACCGCATCGATCCCCAGTTCTTCTTTTTGGCTGTCTAGTGTTTCTACAGCGGTTACAAAATCATCGTAACTTTGGATGTCGTCTGGATTGACACCAGCTTGTTCAAAAATTTCTTTGTTGTACATCCAACCGAAACCCTCGATGTTCATTGGAACGCCTAATGGAACTCCCTCGATGGTTCCGCCTTCCAGCATTCCTTCAATAACAGTATCACTCAATTCAAGTTCCGTAACGTCCAACAATGTATCGCTGTAACGTTCCACTTCTGGCAAGCCACCCAGCATCATTAAAGCCGGCTCATCTCCAGAAGAGAATTTTGCTTGAAGAGCTGCAGAACCTTCTCCACTTCCTACTGTAGTGATATTGATACGAACATCGGGATTTTGTTCAGTATAACTAGCTGCTAAGGCTTCTAATTGAGTGGTAATCTCCGGCTTTTGGCTGAAGAATTCCACGACTACTGCCTCAGAATCACTGCCAGCGTTATCACCTGAACCTCCGCCGCAAGCGGCAAGAACGGCAGCTGTGCTTAAAAGTGCTAAAGATAGTTTAATAGTTTTTTTCATGATGAAATTCCCCCCTTTGATTATGTAAAACTGTCCAAATGAACTCTTAGACAAGAAACAATCTGTATCTCACTGGTGTTTGATAAAGCTCCTTTCTGACTAAATGTTGGATAATCAGAAGCTAGACTGAGTAGAGAAAGTGCGTGGTGTAAAAGTTGAAACAAACTTGTTAAATAAATTTTAGCAGACTTGTATGCGTATTCAAAACAATATGGATTTTTGCAGATAACGGCTTGCTTAAAGTTGATTTGAAAGCTAAAATAAGCTAAACGAAACTGTTTTCATAAATTAAGAGAACGAGTTACAGGAGAAAAGTATGCCAAAAATGATTTTCTTTGATATTGACGGAACTTTAGTGACACACAACAATTCGATTCCAGCTTCTACCAAAGCGGCGATCCGGAAATTAAAACAAAACGGCATTGTCCCGGCCATTTCTACGGGAAGACCGCTCACCTTGATGCAAGAAGTGGCGAATGAATTAGAAATTTGTACATTTATCGCGATGAATGGGCAATACGTGGTATATGAAGGAGAAGCGATTTTTCAAAATCCGCTGCCTCAAGAGTCGATTGCGCGGCTAATGAAAACCGCTCAAAAGCGTAAACAAGGCATAGCTTTTTGCGGAAGCGAAAAGATCACCGGGAATTCAATGATTCTGTTGGCCAATAGAGGTTTCGTAAAGTGGCTGCGGCCCTTTTTTTCGAAGATGGCTCCAAAAAGTGCTTTAAGACTGGTCAATCGCCGTTTTTCTGCCAAGCCGATTCAATCAACGGATTATGAAGATCGCCCGATTTACCAGTGCATTTTGAATGCCCCGGAATCCGATGATGCTTTTTATGCTAAAGAGTTTCCAGAGTACACCTTTACGCGATCGAATCCTTATTCTGTCGACGTCATCAGCAAAGGCGGCTCAAAAGCAGTCGGTATTCAAAAATTGTTGGAGCATGTTGAAGGCACTCTTGAAGATACCGTTGCTTTTGGAGATGGATTGAACGATATGGAAATGATCCAATACGCCGGAATCGGGGTAGCCATGGGGAATGGCAGAGTAGAGTTGAAGAATTTAGCTGATTTGGTCACCGACACTGTTTGGAATGACGGGATTTACAAAGGATTGGACGCATTGGGTTTGCTTTGACACATTGAAATGCAACTAAAACCAGCTGCTTCTTCGTGAGCAGCTGGTTTTTTTATCGCAAGTAACGGGCCTGTCACTACCTTGTACCAACTGCCAGAGACGAATCATTTGGTTTTATCTAAGCGTCACTATATAATAAGTTTAACAAATGATAACGCATACATTTCCGCTCTTTTGCAAGCCGATAAAAAGGTTGGGAAGAGCTTTTTTCTTCTAAAAATACATCTTCGATCAAGCAGCAACCAAACTAACTCATTTCTAAGTGTATCAAATCAACAAGAATAATTTTATAGGAGGGTAAGATGATGAAAAAGAAATTAGGGGTACTTTTTTTTGGATTGTTTAGCGCATCTTTATTAGCAGCATGTACGGGCGGGCCAGAAGCCAACCCTGAAGATTTTGCTAGTGGAGACGACAATACCATCACTGTATGGGCTTGGGATACAAACTTCAATATTCCTATCGCAGAGAAAGCAGCTGAATATTACAAACAAGCCGGCCATGAAGATGTGACCGTCAATGTTGTCGAGATGTCTAACGAAGATACCAAACAAAAATTGGTTTCAGGATTTACTTCAGGAGTATCTGAAGGATTGCCCGATATTATGCTGATGGATGATTACGACGTACAAAACTACATTACGAATTACGAGGGTAAATTTGCTGAATTGTCTAGCGAGATTGACTTTTCACAATTTGCCGAATACAAAGTAGAAAATGCTACGAAAGATGATGGTGTTTACGCTATTCCGTTTGATTCAGGATCTGCTGGTTTGTATTACCGCACAGATTACTTGGAAGAAGCGGGATATACACCGGAAGCTATGCAGGATTTGACGTGGTCTGAATTTGTGGAGATTGGGAAGGATGTCAAAGAAGCAACCGGCAAATGGTTCGTGGCATTTATTCCAAACAGAGGAACTCATTACATTCAAATGGCCATGCAATCTGCAGGCTTATGGTACTTTGATGAAAATGGAGAGATTTACTTGAAAGACAATCCTGCTGTACGTGAAATGGCGGAAATTTTGAAAGCCATCGAAGAAAACGAACTGGCCAAACCGGTAGATTATTTTGCTCCTGAAGGTATTGGAGCTGTTACGAGCGGAGAAGTGGCGGCTGTCAATTCAGCGATCTGGTTCTCAGCTACGATTCGTTCTGCAGAAGACCAAGCGGGCAAATGGGCATATACAAACGTGCCGCAACTGGAAACAGTCGATAACGCCACTCCTTATTCGAACTTAGGAGGAGCCAGCTGGGTCATTTTAGAAGACTCGCCAAATAAAGATCTGGCCATCGATTTTATGAAGACACAATTTGCCGGGAATGATGAATTCTATCAAGATATTTTAGTTGAAAACGGCGCCGTAGGAACTTATTTGCCATCACAGAGTGGAGAAGCTTACCAATTCGAAGACCCGTTCTTCAATGACGCTCCAATCTACAAAGACTTCTCGGACTGGATGGCTGAGATTCCGGGAGTGGATTATGGAAACAACACTCAGGCTGCTGTAGATGCTTTGCGTTCTGTGCTGCAGGACTACTTTGACGGCAACTTGACACTAGACGAGATGTTGGAAAAAGCGGAAGAAAACTACACGATGCAAGTTGGAGAATAATTAAAACTACTGGATAGGGTGAAAGGAGAGATGAAGATGAAGGCTCATCCGAAAGAAAAACGCATTCGCCGTCAAAAACAAGACGTCTGGAAATTTATCGTTTTTGCAGTTGTGTTAAGCAGCATCTTCCTTCTTTATCCTATTTTTTATTCCCTGTACCTTTCACTGCACAGCATGCAAGGCCTGCAGTCGGTATTTGTAGGATTTGGGAATTATCTGCGGATGTTTCAAGACGATATTTTTTTAAAAGCCTTGATGAATAATTTTACTTTCTTGATTTTCCAGGTGCCTATTATGGTAATTTTAGGCTTATTGATGGCTTTCCTGTTGAACACGCCTAACCTAAAGGGCCGTACTTTTTTCAAATTAGCTCTGTTCTTGCCTTGTGTGACGTCTCTGGTGTCTTATGCGGTATTGTTTAAAATGATGTTTCAAATCGGAGGGATCGTCAACAACGCTTTACTGGGTATCGGGATCGTTCAAAACCCCATTGACTGGTTAAACAGTCCTTTCTGGGCAAAAGTGACCGTCATTATTGCACTTTGCTGGCGTTGGACAGGATACAATATGATTTTTTATCTGGCGGGTCTGCAAAATATCTCAGACGACACGTTGGAAGCAGCGGATATTGATGGTGCTAACGGCTTCCAGAAATTTTTCCAAGTCGTTATCCCACAATTGAAACCAGTGATCGTTTTTACCACCATTACTTCAACGATCGGGACCATTCAATTATTTGATGAAGTTGTCAACTTAACTGGCGGCGGTCCCTCGAATGAGACATTGACTGCAGCACAATTGATCTACAATCATTCCTTTATTTATACGTCCAACTTTGGCTATTCAGCTACATTATCTTGGGCGTTGGTAGTGATCATCGCTGTCTTATCGATTATTCAATTGAAAATATCTAACCGAGACTAACATTTGCCAATGAAAGGGGAGGAGGAAAGATGAAAAAATTAACCAGTGTATTGAAATATGCCTTTCTGATCATCAGTTCCTTTATTTCGATTTTTCCTTTTTATTGGATGATTGCAGGTGCTACCAATACGACCAATCAAATCGCAGAAGGAAAACTGAGTTTTGGAAATCAGTTGTGGGTCAATTTGCAAGGATTACTGGGTACATACAACATTCCGCTGATTATGTGGAACTCGCTGAAGATCTCGGGCATTACCGTTGTTTTCAGTTTATTGGTCACCTCGCTGGCAGCTTTTGGCTTTGAAAAGTTTAAAACTAAAACAAGTGAATGGATCTACACCGTCATCTTACTGTTTATGATGATTCCACTGGCAGCGCTCGTTATTCCGCTGTTCAAGATCATGGCCGGCTTGCAATTGGTCAACCAACATTTGGCCATCATTCTTCCGGCGGTCAATAATCTATTCCTGATTTTCTTTTTCAGGCAAAGCTTCAAATCTTTTCCAAATGAAATCATCGATGCCAGTAAAATAGAAGGTGCCGGCAATTATGCGATTTTCTTCCGAATCGTTTTTCCCATGATGAAATCTACTTACGCTGCGGCCGCTATTTATGCGTTTATGAATTCTTGGAACAGTTACTTGTTGCCCTTGATTTTCTTGCAAACGGAAAACAAGTACACCATGACATTGCTGATTTCCAGCTTGTCTTCCGCTTCTTATGTAGCCAATTATGGTATGCAAATGATCGCCATCGTCATCGCCACCATACCGACCTTGATCTTATTCTTGTTTATGCAAAAAGGGTTTGTGAAAGGGATGACGGGGTCGCTGAAGATGTGATTGTTTGTATTGGGATAAGAAAAAGCGAGAGCTAGGGGTGGTGTTCCAAAAATTGATTTTGGAATCATACCCTGGCCTCTCGCTTTTTTTGTTTGTAGTGAGTTTTTTATAAAACCTCAAAATGCATGCATAATTTCGAATGCTATGACACGAAATCATGTATTGAATACTCCTAACAAAAAAGAACCCCATTCGCATAGAATTCTCGATACATGATTTTATACAATTTCATGTATCGTATGTGTAAAATATAGAGTATTAATTACTTACTTCTGAGATATAATAACAATAACTAAATGAGTAACTATTGAATTCAATTGGAGGTCCTAATGAAATTAAATCTATTGAAGTTTAAGGAAGATGATTTTGACTATTATTATCAACTTGTTTCAAATGATCGTGTTATGTCTCAAATCACTGAAAGAGCTATTCCCTATGAAGAAGCCAAAACAAATTTCCAAAAATTAGTAACCTATAATAAAAAAAAATAACAATTATGGTTCATACAAAATATCTATAGATTTAGATCAAAAATTTATTGGACTTGCTCATTTAACTTTAAATGAAAAACAACCTAACGAAGCAGAAATAGGCTATATGATACTTCCAAAATATTGGGGAAGAGGTTATGGAACTGGTGTAGCAAATCAATTAATTGAGATAGCAAGTCGACTAGGGTTAGAGAAAATACAAGCTATCATTGATCCAGAAAACGTTGCTTCTAGAAAAATATTAAGTAATCAAGGTTTCATATCTGAAATTGTATGTGAAATTGACGGATTGCCTGGAGAAATATTAAGTAAAAAATTATAGTTTTCATGTAAAAGCGTGAGTAGTAAAAGACTTGTGCTAGCAAGGTTTTTACTACTCACGCTTTTATCTAATTTAGTGTATTAGATCTTTTTACTTGAACCTAACGTTACGTAACGGTATATGGTAATTGTAGGGAGTGAAGATATGAAAAATTTAACTGGAAAAAAATTTTTAACAGCTAATAAAACAGTTCGTATTTATAAAGTAGAAATCCCTTGTGCCTCTGTCCCTTCTCATGTCACTAATTATTCTAATGATGAATTTAAACTATTCTGTACAAAGTTGCTAATTAGTGGGTGTTCAATGAAAGGGCTACTCAATGACTATCAACGTATTAGCATCCGAATGAAATTTCCAGGAACTTCAAATACAATTTCTATTAGTATTGAGGGCAGTGGTTTTGTAAACATTTTAGCTTCAGAACGTTTAGCGAGTTTAGAAACATCTGTAAATAAATTAATGAGGAAAAAAGAAGCTATATTAACCGCAACGCAAGGAAGCAATAACTTTGGGCAATCTACTAGCACAATTCCATTTAATGAAACTGATCCTGATAAGATAATTCAGCATTATTTTCAACAAAGCGAACAGATTGATACTGCGTTTTACACTCATTCTTTTAAAGGACATTGGATAGGATATATGGTTCAAGCATTACCTGGTGCAGACGTTGGAGAAGTTGAAAAGATTATAAGTAATCTAAAATTCTCTCACTCAGAAGGTCATTTGCAACAGTTTGAAGCAGATTGGCTATTCCTCACAAATTTCTTTTTCACTACAGAATGTTATTGTACAAAAGAAATGTATGGACAACTTTTATTGTCTTGGTCACACACTGACCTAATTGATTCAATTGAAAATAAACGTTCAGAAGAAACGGTTTGTACAAGTTGTGGGAAAAAATATCACTATACTCCAGAGGAATTATCGTTATTACTAGGAAGGGGAAAGTATAGCTCATGAAAGAAACATTTAGAATTGGAGAATTATCAGAAATGACTGGAGCTTCGATACGCACACTCCATTATTACGATGAAATAGGACTTTTAAAACCGTACAATATTACAGAATCCAATCATCGTATTTATGATATCACTAACTTAGAGCAACTCTATATTATTTTAGGTTTAAAAGAATTAGGATATTCATTAGATGAAATTAAAACAATTATTCTGAAAGATAAAATTTATCTTTCAGAGTACGTATATGTACAACGTGCTTTATTAGAAAAGGAAATCTCTTCACAACAAAAAAAACTAGATAACCTGTTAAATTTTGAAAAAACATTAGCAGACTATACCGCTATTGACTCTACTCTACTTGCAGAATTACTTACCTTTTATCGTACCAATGCACATTCTCATTTTACGATTCAAGAATTTAATTCAATGCGAACTTTAGTAACAGAAAAAGATAGTTGGAAAGAACATTATTCTGAATGGTCTAAATTTATAACTACTTTAGAAGAAGCCTATAAAGAAAAATTTCCTTCTACCCATCCTAAAGTAATTTATTGTAAGACATATTGGAAAAAATTAATATCAATGACTGATAAAGAACTACCAAATGTATACGAAAAGACAGGTTATTTTCATGCTGAAGAATCGTCTAAAGATCTTTCATTCGGTTTAACAACAGAGTTATACGTATATTTATTAAGACAAATGAACGAGGATGTCTGAATGAACGTCAAAAATAGGCTAGGACAAAAGGGCTCTCAAAAAATACACTCCCACTACTGAACAAAATAGTTCATAGTTTTGGGAGTGTATTTTTCTATATCTCTATCAAAATAAACAAAAGTGGGACTATTTTTTCACAAAAGAACCTTATCAAATCATTTTTTTGTATACATGACTTTATGTAATTTCATGTATTAAGATGATTTAGAAAACCGACAGTACGCCATACATTAAGAAAAACTCAATAAGAGCTCCTACTATCGCCAAGCTAGATTTTTCTAAGTTCATTCTCTTCCTGTTTTGTGTTTTCGGATCATTTCTTACTTCTCTATTGTCCATATAATCTAAGATTTTTTTATAGGTTTTTAGATTTTCTTTATCTTGGATCTTTTGAAGTTTAATAGCAGCATTGACCATGATTACTATAAAAGTAACTGGCAAAATCAAAGAAAAATCGCCCCAGTATTTAAATAAGGATGCAGTAATGAGGGTTAAAACAAATGATCCTATAATAACCAACATTAATTGATTCATCTTAGCAATAGTTACTTCTCTTTTCATCTTATCGTCATCTCCTTTAATCAATTCGTCTAAGGAGATATTAAAATAATTGCTTAAAAGTAACAGACTTTGTAGATTTGGATAACTTTTAGGTGTATACTTAATTTAGATAAAGTAACTTTAAAAGTTACTTTTTAAAGAAGGTGAATAATTTTGAGTGAATTTACGATTGCAGTACATGGGTTGGTCTATTTAGGTCATAACAATTCAATTTTTACCAGTGAAGCATTAGCTGAGAACATTTGTACGAATCCAGTTCGTGTTCGCAGAGTTCTGGCAAAATGCCGAAAAAAAGGATTAGTTCAAACAAAAAAAGGTGTGCATGGCGGATACTTTCTAACCGATAATTTAGAAGCTATCACTTTAAAAAATGTTTATGAGGCGATAAAGATCCCAATTATCCAAAATACTTGGCATTCAGGTTATATCAATGAACAATGTATGATTTCGTCTGGTATGTCAGAAGCTATGGATGATCTTTATGATGAGCTGAATAAAGATGCAGTAGCAAAACTAGCAACTATTACATTAAAAGATATGGAAGTAAAATTATATGCAATACAAAATGAGAGGGGCACTAAAATATGAATGAGTACACTACAGACGTAGCCATTATTGGATTTGGTAAAGCAGGAAAAACATTAGCAGGTGCTTTAGCTAAAAAAGGAAAAACCGTCACTGTGATTGAAAAATCAGCTAAAATGTATGGTGGAACTTGTATTAATGTGGGATGCTTACCGACTAAATCGTTGACACATAGTGCAAAAATTATTGATCAATTATCAGAATTTGGCATTGAACGAAATCCTGAGATTAACAACCAGTTTTTCAAACAAGCCATGGACTATAAAACTGAATTAGTAACCAAATTAAATAAAAAAAACTACCATAAAATTGCTGATTTAGATAACGTAACAGTCTTAGACGGTTTTGCTCACTTCAAAGATGACCATACTTTGTTAGTGGATACAGATACAGAAACGCTACAAGTTACGGCTGCTAATATCATTATTGGAACTGGATCTACGGCTGTTATTCCAGATTTTGAAAACAAGCAAAACAGTCCACACATCCACACAAGTGAAGAAATTTTAGAGCTAACAAATCTGCCAAAAAAACTAGGTATTATCGGAGCTGGTCCAATTGGATTAGAATTCGCTTCTTATTTTGCTGAATTTGGTTCTGAAGTAACCGTTTATCAATTCAATGACTCATTATTGCCACGTGAAGATAAGGATGACGCAGCAGCTATTTTGGAAAGATTAGAAGAATTAGGGGTAACTATTGAATTTAACGCTCAAGCTAAACGTGTTCAAGATACGGATAATGGTGTACGTTTAACATTTGAACAAAACGGCGAAGAAAAATCTGCTGAATTAAATGAAATTTTAGTTGCTACTGGCCGTATTCCTAACACAAATAAATTAGATATTGAAAAGGCTGGCGTGGCGCTCGGCGCTCGTGGAGAAATCAAGGTAAACAAGCACTTGCAATCTTCTGTTGAACACATTTGGGCAGTGGGCGACGTTAAAGGTGGACCACAATTCACTTATATTTCTTTGGATGACTACCGTATTGTTTTGCCTCAATTGCTAGGAGAAGAATCCAACTATAATTTAGAAACGCGTCGTGTTTATCCTACAGCAACATTTGTGGATCCAACATTTGCACGGGTAGGCTTTAATGAAAAAGAAGCAACTGAAGCTGGTAAAAATTATAAAGTTGCTAAGATGCCCGTTGCTGCTGTTCCTAAAGCTCAAGTATTGCGTGAAACAAGCGGCTTTTTGAAAATATTAGTTGATCCAGAGACTGACCTTATATTAGGCGCAAGCTTCTTCAGCTACGAAGCTCACGAAATGATCAACTTAATTGCATTAGCAATTAATGAAAATATTTCATATAAGAGTTTACGAGACGGTATTTATACTCACCCTACAATGAGTGAATCCATGAATGATTTACTTGAAATGATTTAACTTAAATTTAACCACAAAAGAGGCTGGGACAAAATAAAATGGACCTTATAGAGATCTATTTTTCAGAGTCCACTCTATAGGAGTCATTTTACACTATTCACCTCCTATTCATTATTACTTATAACAGATAAGAGGTGAATATCATGCCCTCACTAGACGTTTATGTACCAATTAATAACTCTATTTTAGTACTTGTTGAAGAAATAAAAGAGTGTCTAGAAACAAAATTTCTAATTCAGGCTACTCAACAAGAAATTATCGAAAATGCAATTGTTGCCCTAAAAACTCAACTAAATTAACTTTATATAAAGAAAAGAGGAACACTTCAACATAAGTGATCCTCTTTTCTTTATTTTTTCTACCACTAAATTTTAAAAAAGGAGCAAAAAGACTTTAAAAAGTTTTTTTAAAAGACTTATAATAGATCTAAGTAAAGGAGAGGATTTATATGGCCATGAAAATATTAGATATTCCAACATCTTCTATTTCCGAAGTAAAAAGGTCTCCTATGGAGGTCTTTCAAAAAGCTGATAAGGAAGCTGCTGGGGTTTATGTCTTTAATCGAGAAAAAGTAGCTGGAGTTATGTTGACACAAAAACAATATGAAACATTAAATAAAGAAGTTGACGGTTTATATGATCAAATTGCTGATTTAATAGCTGAAAAAAGATTACTGAATGAAAAAGTAGCTACTTTTTCTGATAGTGAAGTCCGTGGATCAATAGCAACTGAAGAACCTACTATCGACGAAGAAGATGGGTGGGAGTAAGATTTGTACCAAATTGAATGGACAGAATACTCAAAAGATGATTATGATAAGCTTGACGGAAGCCAAAAGGTTTTTGTCGATAAAGCTCTTAATCGTATTAAATTACGTGGTATGGACGCGGGTCAACCGTTACATGGCGCTTTAGCTCAGTGTAATAAAATGAAAAATAAAAAATGGGACTTCGCGTTATTTTTAGAGAAGTGCATGGTAAATTTGAAGTGATTCAAGTTGTTGTTATTGGAAAAAGAGATAAAGAAACCGTCTATAAAATCGCTGAAAATCGTATAAATTAACTAAACAAGAGCTCTAACACTATAATGAAAAGTGTTAGAGCTCTTGTTTTACAATATATGACTTTATCTAATTTCATGTATTAGTATAAATAATATTAGGGAGATGATAGTAACTATAATAAAATATTTTATATAGTATTTGTTAGAATTGTTTCTGGATGTAGCACTAATATATCAGAGGAAACTTCATTACTTAATATGATTAAAGAAAAAAGTACGTTGCCGATTACTGATGAAAAACCGCCTCAAGAAATATTTGAGGAATTAGAGCTTAAATAACTGGAATATTTGGACGTCCAATTTCACAAAAAACTTTTCCAATATAAGATATTTCCAAATAAGATTCTTGCCGAGCATATTCTCTGCCAACAACAACTGTGTAGGGCATCTTATTAATAAATCCCAGCCCTGCTAATCGTTCAATACGGTATAACTCTTGGGATGCGGTGTCTTTAATTTGACCGTTGTAAATTTTTAGAAGCATTTCCGTATCTGACAAATAGGATCGGCTCAAAGTATCTGTTAACTCTTGGAATTCCGTATAACTTAATTGTTCATTAATATAAGCCACTACAAACTTTGCTAAGATAGTTGACTTTTCAATATCTATCGTCGATTCTAAAATCAACATAATCCGTTCAACTTCTTTTTGAGATTTTTTATCACCATTTTTTATACGCTCAACAAACTTTTCTTTTTTTTCATTTATTATAGTTCCATTGTTTAATTCATGCATGAATTGTAAAGTTTGACGAATAAGATTACGATTTTTAAGCATAATCCCAGTCTTACCTATCGCCATAATTGCATTAACTATTGGTATGCCTTTAATGATTTCAGATTCAAAAAGGGTATCAAATGAAGCTTCAATCATGTCAACGCTCACATCTTTTGTACTATCATTAAAAATCGTTTCTGAAAAACTTTTCACTAGCTTATTATCTGTCTCCATAGACTACCTCCTGATAAAATAAGTAAAAAAATTTAAAATGATCTGTTACTTTTAGTATAGCAAAGATAAAATAGGCTTTGTTTAATTAAAAAAAATAATAATATATCAAAAAATAACCTTTATTAATCAAGGTTATAAATACATGAATCTATCTAATTTCATGTATCTTTTTATTTTTGAGCTAACATTTTGAGATAACTTTGATAATTTTTATTCCCACCAGATAAATTATAAACTTTTTTAAATCCATAATTTAATAATAAATTTTGAGATGCATTTCCAGTTACACCTTTATTACAATAAGTGACTGTTACTACATCTTTGTCCAATTCTGCATTGCTTGATCTTAGTTCTCCTAAAGGAACATGAATGGCTCCTTTGACATGTGATTTATCAAAATCCTTTTTAGAACGGGTATCGATAATTTGTAATTTTTCACCACTAGTTTGGCGACGTATTAATTCAGCTGGTGTCAACAAGGGGTTACGTTTCAATGCATTATCTAACGCCATACCGGTGTAAAGGACAGGGTCTTTTGTTGTCGCAAATGGTGGTGCATAGGCTAAATCTAAATGGAATAAATCTTCTGCTTTTGCTTTAAAGGTGATGGCTGTTGCGATTACGTCGATTCGCTTATCTACGCCACCTTGACCAATAGCTTGTGCGCCTAAAATGCGACCAGTTTCTTTATCCGCTAATGCTTTGATTGTTAATTCTTTCCCACCTAAATATTCGGCATGGTCTGGCTTGATATTATATAAAATTTCAACATCATAACCTTCTTTTTTTGCTTCTTTTTCAGTTAATCCTGTTTGACCAACGTGTAGATCAAAGATTCTAAAAATTCCTGTTCCTAAGACACCTCTGTGCTCTAAATCTCCACCAGTAATCACGTCTCCGGCAATCCGTCCCATTTTATTAGCTGTTGATCCTAATGGACGATAGATGGGTTTTCCTGTAATAACGGAGAAACTTTCTGCCACATCCCCAACGGCATAAACATCTGGAAGATTGGTTTGCATTTTGTTGTTGACCGCAATTGCTCTTGAAGCTCCCAGTTCTACGCCCATTTCTTTAGCTAATTCTGTATTTGGACGTACACCTGCTGATAAGATAACGATATCTGGTTCAATTGTAACGCCGTTTGTCGTGATAACTCTCTCTACTGACGTTTCTCCTTCAATCGCTTTTACCGTGTCGCTAAGGATTAAATTAACGCCTTTTGCACGCATATGCTCTTCTACACGGAAAGTCATATCTGCGTCCATAGGAGGCATGACTTGATCTTCTAATTGAACGATTGTTACTTCTAATCCTTTATGGATTAATTGTTCTGTCATTTCTAAACCAATAAATCCAGCACCAATAATCAATGCTTTTTTAGGTTGTTTAGCTGAATAGGCTCCAATATCTCGGGCGTCTTGAATATTTCGAACTTGGAACACATTATCATACTCTTTTTGATTAAATGGAGGTGGAGTGAATGGAGAAGCCCCTGTAGCAAAAACCAGTACATCGTAGTTTTCTACTTTCTTTTCTCCAGAAACAAGATCCGTCACTTCTAACTGTTTATTGGCCTGATCAACGTGTGTCACTTTATGCTCGGTGAAAACAGAGACATTGTATCTCTTTTTAAACCATGCTGCATTTCTAGGAGTTAAGGCACTTAACTCTTCTACTTCTCCACCAATGTGATAAGGAATACCGCAAACAGAATAAGAAATATCTTTTCCTTGATCGTACA
>NZ_JBGQQT010000004.1:0-147226 GCF_045528345.1 Desemzia sp. FAM 23989
CCATAAGTTGGGTCCTTTTTATTGGTCTTGGATAAGTCATCCAAGTTCAGTATAAAGGACTTTTTTGCATATTGGAATAGGATACATAACATTGTGAAACATATTATGTTTCATGCAACACTAGTGAAAAGATTTAAATTACGGAGGATAAAATATTGCCTGAAAAAAAGTGGAGCAAAGTAAAAAAGAAGATAGAAAGTTTTATCTGCGATTCTTTAAAAGACAAAGTCCAGTTTAGGGTAACCAATTACCGTAAAGCTCATGATCAAACAGGAAGAGTTTTTATTACAGTGGATAAAAAAGAAGTCTTCAGTATGAGTACTTTAGCTGCTGACAATGCAATGTATGAAGTTGAACAAGAGATAATGACTCAGCAAAATATTGATTATGATGTCTACAATGGACCACAAAATGTTGATATTCAATCACAAGCTCATGAAATGATTATGGCTGAAGGTGTTTTTTCTCAATCTGATTTTTTTGACGCTGTTGAAGAATATCTTAGTTCTTCTATTGAAGTGTCCTTAAAGTCCAATCATATAATCATTAAAATTCTTTCTTTGATTGATCGAAGAGTTGGGAAGAGAAGTTTAAAAAAGATGGCTAAGTCTATTGAACAAGAAAAAGAAATCGTCCAATATTTTTATCATTTACGTTGTGAAGCAGAAGGGTTAGAGAATATGTGCAAAAAAATCTAAATAGAAATATAAAAGGAAACAAATATAAGCAATTAAAAGACCATATTAGTAAGTCTTCGACCATCTTTTCTTTTGCGACAATAGAAGATGTCGGTATCAGCGACAATTTCATTAGATTAATAGAACGATCAGTAGAGTTTCTCGTGGACTCTTATCCAACAAATTACTTAAAAGAATAATAAGTGCAAGTCATCGTATTCAATGATTTTTATCAAGAATTTTCGCTGCTATGGGTAATAATTTTTCGACTTTATACGAAGTCAGTAATCTCTTAATGATACTTTCATGGAATTCTCTATCTATTGCCTTTTTATATCATTGGCTATTTTGTCTAATAATGGAATTTCATTGTTCAAACTATAGCCAACAAGTATTCTATTGATTATCCTTAATAAATCAAATAGGGGGGAAGTTATGAAGAAAAACTACACTAAGAAAAAGTATAAAAAAGTGTTTGGTTTTATTTTTTGTATATTAGTGAGTTTTGTACTTGGAAGCATCATTACATATTTTTTAATGTCATTGGATACAACCGAAAGTCCCGAACAGCATGAGATAACAGTAGAAGATAAAGTTTCAGTAAGTGAATCTAATAGCGCGGACACAGACATTGTTGCCAATACTGCATCTCAAGAAAAAGTTACTTTAATTACTGAACCGGGTTTTGATGCCTGGGTTCGCCAAATTTCAAAAATTCAAATACCAGACTATCAATTAGATCCAGATTTGAGTAATTTAGGAGACTCGGTTACAGTTATAGATAAAGAATTATCATTTAATAAAAGAGAATTCTTGACTTCTGATGGTGAACTCTCAGATAAATCAACTCAAAAAACTATTACTTATGTAAATGGCACTAAATATTTCACTATTTCTTTTATGCGTAATGAAGAAAATATCACCAATGATTTTCAAGGATCAGATTGGTTATATTTCAGTCAAGATGACGTTTATTGTGTTCCACTTATTATGACTTACAAAAATATAATTATATTAACAACTCTTCAAGATACAGCTGTACCCGTTGATTACAGGGAAGCTATTGATCTAAGTATATTGATAGTAGAAAAACTTGAAAATATAGAACAGTTTTAAATCGACGATTAGTAACATATAACTAAGGGAGGTAGTGAAATGTTTTATTATATCTTGCTGGTTATTTTCATAATAGATTTTTCGTGTAGAATCATGAGTTTGATACGCGTACTTCAGGGGAACTTTTCTTCTTGGTTTGTGAAAGGGTGGACGCCCTTAAGTGAAAACTATAATTTAGTTAACATTCCTGATCAGAAAATGATAAAAATAAAAGTTGTGCTGAGCGCAGGTATAGTTCTAAGTACAATTGCTGTTTCACTGTTGATGATCTCTTTGCCCACTTCTGCATTAGGTTATACCATTGTCCTTACTTTAATCCATTTAGTACCTGGAAGGTTAATTAAAAACATCCTAAATAAATTGCACGCTCAATAATGTTTAGGCTTTGACAAATTGGTGGAATACAATCCAATTAAAAAGGAGAGACAATGATGGAAGAAGAACTGATTGAGGTTTCCATAGTATACAAAGACAATTTTAGGGAGACGTACAAAATAAATCGTGAAGAATTTAGAATTGCTAATAAAGAAGTTAGAGATGAGAAGCTTCTTGAGTTTCACATAGGGGAAAGAATTTTTGTCAAAAATGAGGTTGCTCTGGTCGGAACTGATAACTGCACGATTCAATTTTTTTGATGCAACAGACCTAATTATTAGTAATGGAGTCATCAACTTTCAACGTCAAATACATGTATTCAAGAGGCTGAGCTTAAATATATAGCAAGAAAGGTCGTTATATGAATGAACAACGGTGAGAAGTATCATCAACATTTTGGAGTCTACGGAGTGAATTTAAAAGAAGATAAACTCTTATGTATTCAAAAAAATGCAGGACCATATCAGAATCGATACGACTTGCCAGGAGGAAGTCAAGAGGATGGTGAAGGATTAACGGAGACCTTGATCAGAGAAGTCCTAGAAGAAACTGGCCATCGAGTGTCTGAATATAAAAACTGCAGAGTCTATGATAGTTTTGTAAAAAGTGAAGCTGACCATACAGTCCATCATATTTTTATTCTTTATGATGTTGAATTGTTTGAGGATGAAGAAGCTATTCCTGAAACAGTAGCAGATGGAAAAAATGACTCTGATGGTATTGACTGGGTCGCGGTGAAAGAATTGAACATCAATAATCCGTCACCTCTAATATTAAAAATATTAGAAGAGATGAATAAAAGCAAAAATGTGTTAGAAAAAACGTCCTTTTTATCATGGGAAGTAAAAGAAGCTTTGTATACAAAAGGAGAAAAATAATATAAAAACGTTTTCTAAATCATTTATGTTACGATAAAAAGGAGCCTAAAGAGTAAGGAGGTATTGGATGAGTAGAAGAGTATTTTGGATGATAGCTATCGGATATTCCGCAGTTGTTTTTGTCCTCCATAATGTACTAGAAACAACCATTGGCGCATTTTTGATGCAAATCAGTTCCTTTGCTTTATTTTTTGGAATCTTTTGGTTTTTGTACCGTATCATAAAGTTTTCAATCCAACAATTTATGTACAATCGTAAATAAAAAAGGTTGTTTTTAAAATCATCGGAGGCTGTTTATGGCAAATTACATAGTAACTATAGTTCTTAGCGTTGTTATTGCAACTAAAATAATGGCACTTATTCAATTTTTAATGAAAAAAAGATCTTCAAAGATTCTGCATTTTTGGATTCCTACAGATAAACTTGAAGTTTTACGGGATGTTTCAAAAGAAAACCAGCAAAAAATGACAATAATAATCTGTCTAAGTCTTATGCTAGATATCGGAATTGTAACAGTAATGATAATCACCTTACCCAAAGATGAATCTACCCTAACTTTACTTTTATCTATAGGTTTCTATTTAAATAGCGTATTTCTTGAAAAATATACTCAATCTATTGCAGAAAGCGGTAGAGTTTAAACTT
The DNA here is from genome assembly GCF_045528345.1 of Desemzia sp. FAM 23989. NCBI lineage: Bacteria > Bacillati > Bacillota > Bacilli > Lactobacillales > Carnobacteriaceae > Desemzia > Desemzia sp. FAM 23989. The sequence continues at coordinate 3,692 of NZ_JBGQQT010000004.1, forward strand.
ATGGATTTTAAAACTGTTCTGCAAATACACTAGCAATAAAGAGCACTCAAACACAAAAAGTCAAGCTTGCCATATGCCTGTACAAGTAAACAAAAGGAAATCAACAACGGACGATTAGGATTTAAATATAATTACGCCAGGTTTTAAACTAAAATATAGGAATGAGGATGTATATGAAAAAAACGACTTTTTATGGTTTATTTATGTTTGTTCCAGCAATTTTTATGATCGGTTACCGATACTTTTTAACTGTGGCAGAGCAAGCTTTTTTACGAGGTGAGCTTATTTCAGAAATATGGGCTCAGGTGCTTTATATATTGTTGCCGACATTTCTAATCATAATACTGGTGTCTATGGCTTTATATTCAACAAAGTTTATGAAAGAAATGAATTTTCGTTTGATTGCTTTAGTTTGTTTCGCAGCCTATTTGGCATTATCTATCTCTCAGCTATTTTCAACTGTCCTTATAGAACGTGTTCCTGGAATAACTTATCTATTACAAGATTTCCCTAAATATGCAGGGTTTTATGGTGGAATTCTCATATATTCTATATTTCACAAAAAATAAGGCTGACTAGAGATACTTAATTTATTTTCAACAGTTTACTAGTTATATGGAGGGATTAATTTGACAAAAGAAGTAACGTATTTTGAAGTATGGAACGAGGAAAATTTACTGGAAGGATTTCAACGTAAAGAGGAATACATATTGATTCAAGGTGAATACAATCATGAAGTGAAAAAACTAACGGAGACCAAATTATCTGATGAGGAATTATTGGGAGTTGAACTAGGTTCTTCAGGACTGGTTTATGTATTTTCAGAACTAGTTTATAAAGTGTTGAATGCATTCAGCGATGAACCAAAAACAAAGAAAAAACTAGAAGATGCCATCAGACAGTATAATGTAAAATTAGATGAAGAGAAAAGAATCGTTCTGTACTTGAGACAGCTTGACTACTAAAAATCCGCTTTCTAATGGGGTTGGAACTTTCTCACTGACCAAATCTTTCATTTGCTCAGTCCTATATGGTAAGTGAGAATGGTTTATGAACTATATCTGTTCTCTTTGTCGGTAAATATGGTAGTTGAGAGTCATTTTACTACCATATCTACTTGGCGCGGAATGGGATATGTCAGGTGACACCTTTGTTAAGTTTGTCTAAAGCTAATATCGTCAGGTATTCTTTTTATTCACCATGAGAATGCAGAAACTATCCGTTGAAACAAAAATTATAAAAAAACGTATTGACTTTAGGCCACATCTACTTTATATTCAATTAAAGATAAAACGAATCTGTAATTAAAAGGAAGAGCAGTATGAAATATTCAAAAGCGACAAATTATGCTTTACATTCTATGGTTCATTTGGCAATGGAATCTACCAACGAAGCAGTCAGGGTAGAAGACTTAGCTAAACGCCAAAAATTATCGCCTACTTATTTGTCAAAAATACTGACAAAATTATCAAAAGCTGGTTTGATTACATCAACTCCCGGAGTAAAAGGCGGCTATCGTTTATTGCGTTCGCCAGAAGAATGTACGTTTCTTGATATCATTCAAGCGATAGAAGGATATGAATCATTACTGAACTGTACGATGTCTCATGATGGTAAGTGGAATAGAGAATGTTTGATCGAGCGTGCAGTAGCAGATGCAGAAGATAAGATGAAAGATGAACTTGCACGTAAGACAATTGCGGATATTTTGAATCAAAGGTAAAATAAAATTAGTGATTAGCTAATTTTTATTTTAATTATAGATATTAAAGGTCTGTAATAGAATTTATAGGAGGAGAAAAGATGATGGATGTTGTTGTAATCGGTGGAGGACCAGCAGGCATGAGTGCTGCTTTAGTAGCCGGAAGAGGGAAAAAACAAGTGCTTCTGATTGATGAAGAAAAACCAAGAAATGCTGTAACGCATGAAACCCATGCTTTTTTAACGAGAGATAATATTAAGCCAGAAGATTTCAGAGCAAAAGGAAGAAGAGATTTACTGCAATATCCAACCATTTCGATCAAAAAAGGCAAAATTCTATCCATTAAAAAAACGCTGAAAGACTCTTTTGAATTGACTACCGAGTCAGGAGAAACCTTCCACACTAAAAATATCGTTTTAGCTACAGGCGTGAAAGAGACGCTTCCAAATGTGAAAGGAATTGAAAACTATTATGGAAGCAGTATTTTCTCTTGCCCTTTCTGTGATGGTTGGGAAATGAAAGACAAACCTCTGGTACTCATAGCAGAATCCATTCAGGCTCTCCATGTTACTAAATTATTGAAAAATTGGACAGATGATTTGATTGTGGCGACTAACGGAAAGACCGTTTTTGATGGTGAGCAGAAGAAAGTTCTGGAAATAAATCATATTCGTCTGATAGAAGAAAGAATTGTTGAACTAATAGGTACAAGTGGGGAACTTCAGGGCGTTGTTTTCGAAAGCGGAGAAGAAATCAATAGATCAGGTGGCTTCTGTACTACAGTATTGGATAATAAACTTCCATTCATTGAACAATTAGGCATCGAGGTCAATGAAGCAGGGTTTATTATGACGGATATCATGGGTCATACGAACATAAAAGGCATCTATGCCGCAGGAGAAATAACCGGTCCTTCTCAATTGATTGTTTCTGCCAGTCAAGGTCATATGGCAGGTGCAGGGATCATAGCCGACTCTAGTGAGGCCACATTTCAAGGAATATAAAAGGATTCAAAAAAAGAACGGAGTGAAAGTAATCGGACATATAAATCAATTCAATCAGTTAGCAGCAAAATACGACACAACAAAAAATAAGGATATGGCAAAACGTTCTACTGAAGCTATACGCAATTTGTTAGACAAAAACCACACAAAGACAGCGATAGATTTTGGTTGCGGTACAGGAAATGTGGGTCTAGACTTGTTAGAAGATTTTGAATCTATGTTGTTTGTAGATGCATCTCCAGCAATGATCGAACAGGTCGAGAAGAAATTAGCAGATATAGACACTAAAAAAGCATCTGTACTTTGTCTGGATATTGAAAAAGATGATCAACTTCTCTATAAGGCGGATACCATCATACTTTCTCTAGTATTGCATCATATTTCAGACAGCCATAAACTACTCTCTAAACTTTATGAGGCCTTAAACAAAGATGGACAATTGCTGATTATTGAAATGGAAAAACCAAAAAAAGTTTCAAGCGGCCATGGACATGGAATGGACAGCTCAGCATTAACAGCTGCTTTATCAGAAATAGGCTACCAGCATATCCAGTCAAACATTTTCTATGATGCAAAAAAAGAGAACGCTGGACAAGAAGCATCCAGATTTATTCTAAGTGCTAGAAAAAAATAATATAGAATCCATTATTAAATAGAATAGTCTAAAACATGTTTCCTAAAAGAATTGATTCTTTAGAAAACATGTTTTTTTGTTAATATAATTTTTAAAAGTAATCGGGCTAAACTAGAAGTATTAAGCTATAGATGTAATCAGAAAGGAACTCACTATTTAAGTGTTAAAATTTAACTGCATTCAGATTGAACTTGCCAATATACTTACAGGCTCCAATAATTTCGTTTCCTGTTTTTTACTTTGAACTGTCTTTGTTCTTTATTGTTTAGCGAACTAAAAAAATGCTTTCTAATTGGACAGTAACTCTCTCAATTCACCTCTCACTGACCAAAACTTTCAATTACTCTGCCCTATATGGTAGTTGAGAATGGTTTATGAACTATATCTGTTCTCTTTGTCGGTAGATATGGTGGTTGAGAGTCATTTTACTACCATATCTACTTGGTTTGGAATGGGATATGTCAGGTGACACCTCTGTTAAGTTTGTATAAAGCTAATATTGTTAGGTATTACTTTTTATTCACTATGAGAATGCAGAAACTATCCGTTGAAACAAAAAAATAATAAAAAAAGAGTCGGTTTTTCTACTGTTGTTAGTGGAAAACTCGACTCTTTATTGTTTAATGCTCGTTTTCTTTAAAATGCATCACTATAACATAAACTCCTAATAAGAATAAAATGATAGCATACAAGTAAAATGAAGCTTTAAATCCTAAAGAAAAAGTTGCTTCCAAACCATAAAGATAAATGTGCATCCAAAAAGCACTACAAATAACGTTTTCACCACTTAAAAATTTCATCTGCTGCCTCCTTAGTGAAATGTTATTACATTTGATTTTTTATACCTTATGTTATTAATGAAAAATAGAGTTTTAGAAAAATAATCTATACTGAGACAAGTCTTTTTATGTACAAATCTAATAATAGAATGCGTATCAATAGTTTTTTCATGATTATCTTGTTATCCTTAATATTGTAATCAATAAACCTAATAGGAGATGACTTTTGATGGAAAACTCACATTTAATAGATCCACGTAAGAAGTATTATGCAGAGAAGTTTCCGGAACAAGAACAAAATACTCCGGCATTACAAAGCAAAATGGAACCTAGACCCGATTGCGGTGAAGAATCGTATAAAGGTTATAACCGTCTGGAAGGGCGTAACGCTTTAATTACAGGTGGCGACTCAGGTATGGGACGAGCAGCTGCGATAGCCTATGCGCGAGAAGGTGCTAATGTAGCTATCCATTTTTTCCCAGGCGAAGAAGAGGATGCTAACGAAGTAAAAGAATTGATTGAAAAGGAAGGCAGAAAAGCATTGTTGCTGCCTTATGATTTGCGTGAAGATGGTGCAGCGACTGAAATCGTTGAAAAAGCCATTGAAGCTTTTGGTGCATTAGACATTCTAGTATTAAATGCTGCACAGCAAATTGCTCGACCTTCTTTAAGTGATTTGCCGATGAAACAAGTACACGATACTTTCAAAGTAAACATTATTAGTATGTTCGAAACAGTTAAAGCTGCAGAAGAACATTTGAAACCAGGCAGTGCGATCATAACCACAACATCTGTTCAATCTTTTAATCCAAGCGAACCCTTAATGGATTATGCAGCTACAAAAGGAGCCATAAGCAACTTTACGGTATCCTTATCATCTTACTTTGCATCAAAAGGCGTGCGTGTCAATGGTATAGCACCAGGTCCAATTTGGACACCACTTCAATTGGATAATGGAAAACTAGATGGTCAAATCACTGAATTTGGGCAAAATAGTCCACTTGGACGTGCTGGACAGCCTGTTGAATTAGCTGCAGTTTATGTTTTGCTAGCATCAGATGAAGGAAGTTATATCACCGGGCAGATTTATGGTGTCACAGGCGGACAACCAATCGATTTATAAATTAGAATAGTATTATTAGAAGTCCGAAATTTAAATGTTTCGGGTTTTTTTTTGTGTGCGAAAAAATAGATAATGTGGCGTTAAGCGTTAGCTGAAAACTTAAATTCATTTTATAGATAAGTATAGAAAATGGTCTTCAATAAGAGTAAAATAAAGGTAGATATTTTTTAGAACAAAACGGATGATAGTTGATAAATGGAAACTTCAAAAATGACTATAAAACAACCATTCAAACAGTGCTAAATTTCTTTGCACTCAATATTCTTTTTAATCCTAATGCAAATACGGTTACGCTTTTATTGAGTAAATGAACTTGTTCATTTCTACATGAAATCATATTTATTTGCTTTAAGAACACTCCTTTTACATAACTTTTTTGTGCAAAAACTACTGAAGAGAGAAGAGGATTTTAGTGGAAAACAAGGTAACCAGTTTCGTATTACGTGTATTGTTAATGGCAGTTTTTTATTTTTTAGCGTATGAATATTGGCTGGATAAATCTTTGGAAGACACTACTCACATTATTATAACTTCTACAATAGCGGTGCTGCTTATAAGAGCGTGGGAGTTTTTCAAAAAAAGACGTTCTGTTTCTAACTCAACCCAAAAAAGGAGGTCTAAGTCTAGATGAAATCTACTAAACGATATGTTAGTCTACGAATTGCAATAGTTGTTGCAGTTTTATTCTTAATTGCTCTTTATTTTATGAACATGATAACTTTTGCCACTTGCCAAGTTTCAGTCTATGTATTGTTAGCAGGAAACTTTGCTTTGATTGCTTTGCGATACCGGAATAGTTCGGTTCAAGGAGCTAAAATAGCTGTTTGGCTCAATAGTGTAATGTCCGTTGTTCTATTGGGAACTGCTTTCTACTGGGCTTTTTTTGTTTTCTAAAATAATACTTAGAACACTATACTTACTTTAAGTAGGTTTTTAGTGATATACTCGAACAGAAAATAAAGCATAGGAGGCTATAAACAGTATGAATAAAAAGTACGAAAAATTATTTGAACCATTTACATTTTCTTCAGGAGCAACGATTGATAATCGTATCATCTTGCCGCCGATGACAACAAATTCAGCATTTGAGAATGGGATGGTCACTACTGATGAACACCTCTATTACAAGCGCCGATCAGCTGGTCTGGGAGCTGTTATTACATCTTGCGCACAGGTAAGAGAAGACGGTAAGTTTGCTGGATCATTAAGCGCGGCGTCAGATAATCGCATTGAAAGTTTGTCCAAATTAGCCAAAACGATTCAAAGTACCGGTACAAAAGCAATCTTGCAAATTTTCCACGTCGGCAGAATGGGATCTGCAGATACTCTTAGGGGAATTCAACCGGTAAGCGCCAGTGCTGTTCCAGCTCTTCGAGATAACGCAGAAATACCAAGAGAATTACCTGATTACGAAGTGCGTGAGCTTATTGAAGCTTTTGGTGAAGCAACAAGAAGAGCCATTCAAGCCGGATTTGACGGAGTAGAGATTCATGGCGCCAATACGTACTTGATTCAACAATTTTTCTCTCCTCATTCCAATAGAAGAGACGATCATTGGGGCAGCACGCTTGAGAAACGAATGAACTTTCCGTTGGCTGTTGTCAAAGCTGCTAAAGATGCGATTGACAAATACGCAGACAAACCATTCATTTTTGGTTACCGCATTTCTCCGGAAGAAATGGAAGAACCAGGGATCACTTTGGATGACACGTTAGCTTTGATGAATCAATTGAAAACAACTGGTCTGGATTACATTCATATCTCTTTAGGAAGTGTCGCTCAAACGTCTATGCGCGATAAAGAAAACAGCACACCTATAATTGACATCATCACTGAAAAATTCGGCACTGATATTCCGCTTATCGGTGTAGGACAAGTAGTCACACCGGATGATGCAGTCAAAGCTATGGAAGAGCATCATCTTCCATTCGTAGCGATTGGTCGAGAGTTGATTGTAGAACCTGATTGGGTCGAGAAAGTAAAAACTGGAAAAGAAGATACCATCCGTACAGAGATTCATTCGGAAGATAGAGCAGACCTAGCTTTACCGGATGCTATGTGGGAATATGTAGCGTCAAGACCAGGTTGGTTGCCGATTGTAAAATAGACTAATGATTTGAATTGACAGGTTTGAGGTTGGTATTTTACCAAATTTAAACCTGTCGTTTTTTTGTTTTGTGAGATGGCAAAACTTTTTAGCAGTTTCCGTTAAAAAGTTTTGATAAAAGTTCTATATTAAGATTTGAATAAAGTGCTTTTTTTGGTATAATATATTTAAACTAAACGATATAAGAAATGGGGCAATTTGAATGTTAAAAACTTTAGATGTGAAAACAAAGTCCATTACAGAAGCCAAAAAAGAATTCTCAAAAATTGTGAAAGAAACAAATGAATCAGGAGAACCAACTTTTATTTTCAACCATAACAAACCTGAAGCAGTAATTCTAAGTAATGATGTATATGAAAAACTAGTTAGAAATTATAGAGAATTGGAAAATAAATTGTTCTATAGTCAGTTGCAAGAACGAGTTTACAAAGGACCGGGTAACCTTATCTCTGCTGAAAAGGTTCTTGAGACAGAGCAGGAATTAAACGCTTTTGCTTCTCTATCTGATGAGGAGTTATTTGACTAATGGCTCAAGTATACTTTTGGGAAGAGGCAGAAAAAGACTATAAGAAATTAGATGGTATGTTAAAACAATGGGTAAATGAAGCTGTAGAACGTTTAGAAGATAGAGGTTCAGAGATTGGCAAAGTACTTGGAAATATAAACTATGCAAAATTAGCAGGGTTTAAAGAATTAAAAAATCAAAAATTAGGCATTCGCCTTATTTTTAAACCTTCAGTAAATGGACAAATAGAAATTATTGAGATTGTCACGATTGGAAAAAGAGATGAAGAAAAAGTTTTTGTTATTGCTGAGAAGAGAAGGATAAAAAGACAATAATTTTAACTAAAAACTGACTTTAAAATACTACAAACCCTCACGCTTATTTAAGATAAGAGTGAGGGTTTGTAGATTGTACAAGTATGTTTTCACTTATTGTAACACTATTTAAAAATCATAACTTTTTTGGGTTATCCAACGCACAAGGAAATTGTTTTATTTTTAAATTTTAAATTAAAAAGTTTATTTAGCAAGATCTTTTTTGTTTAAAAAGCTGCACTTATCTAAGTAATTTCACTAAAAAACTGCTATACTAAAAAAGAACGTAAGTCTGAATGAGGAGCAATTACATGTTAACATTTGAAGAAAAAAAGGCTATTTTTGATAGCTACCCTGAATTGACAGCAACACCAGTATCAATGAATCGTGTGAATTACCATTACGAAGAAAGTGCTGTTGCTAAAACAATGGTGGTTCGTTTCTTGCATCCGAATGGAAATGCCTTGATTTATGCAGGTTATTTGCCTAAAGAAGAAATCGCCAAAGAAGGCTATATTTCTGTTTTAGAAGCTTCTGAAGAAGAAATTAGAGACTTAATAGACAAAGCCCTTGAATATTTGAACAAAAAAGAAAATGGTTATGCAGTTGGCTACCAAGAACTTTGGATGGATCAGTACGGTGAAAAACTGATTTTACAATATGATCACCCAATGTGGGCTGTGTTAGTGGAAAATGGCCAAATTGAAGGAGTATTCAAGTCTAAAGAAGCTGCTGAAGGCTATTTGATGGACGAAGGATTCTTAGAAGATTAATTATAGAAATGTACGTGGAGGAAAGTTGTTAATATGGATGAAAAAAATTTGTCGCTTCGCTTAGAACGAGTAGCAAACTATATCAGAAAAAATGACCGCTTAGCAGATATTGGATCGGATCACGCTTATTTGCCAAGTGCTTTAGTATTAAACGGTATGATTGAATACGCGATTGCTGGAGAAGTAGTGGATGGTCCTTATCAATCTGCTAAATCACATGTAGCTGAATTAGGTTTTGAAAAACAAATCGACGTTCGTTTTGGAGATGGCCTTGATGTAGTGGATTTGAAAGATAACATCTCAGCGATTTCTATTTGCGGAATGGGCGGCAGTTTGATTGCGTCTATTTTAGATAAAGGTTTTAACGCCGATAAGTTGAGCGGTCAAGAACGGTTGTTGCTGCAGCCGAATGTTGGAGAATACACGTTGCGCAAATGGCTGGTCGAGCACGATTACCAAATCGTTGCTGAAGACCTATTGGAAGAAAACCATAAAATGTATGAAATCATGATTGCAGAAAAAAGCGATCAACCTGTTGAAGCCACTGAAGCTGATTTGCAATATGGTTTCTTGTTGAAAAATGATCCTACGCCAATGTTTAGAAAAAAATGGCAAGTGGAGCTGAAGAAATACAAGTACATCCAAGCCAGCTTAGAACAATCAAAATCAGACCAAACAGAAAAACTCAAAACTGTGAAAGAGACAATTCAACAAATAGAGGAGTTGTTAGAGAAATGAGTATAACTGGAAGAGAACTGGTACAAAAATTTGAAGCTTTCGCGCCGCCGTTTTTAGCAGAGGAAGGCGACCCAATTGGGTTAGCTGTAGGGACATTAGACAGACCCATTTCTAAAATCATGACCACACTGGATGTGCGTCCGGAAGTCGTCCAAGAAGCGATTGAAAAACACGTCGATTTTATTTTTGCGCATCATCCGCCAATTTTTCGTCCGTTGAAAAACTTGGCCAGTGACAGTCCGCAAAACCAAATGTTCCATGATTTGATTAAACACGACATTACCGTTTATGCTGCTCATACGAATCTGGACATTACAGAAAACGGCATGAACGATTGGTTGGCTGAAGCTGTGGGAATCGAAGACACAGAAATCCTGACTGAAACCCAACGCATTTATTACAAAAAACTAGCTGTTATGGTGCCGCCTGAAAATGCGTCTGAAGTCAGAGAAGCCTTAACTTCAGTTGGCGCAGGACAAATTGGAACCAATTATGTGAAGTGTAGTTACACTCTTGCAGGGACAGGTCGTTTTACACCGGTCAAAGGAGCAGACCCGGCCATTGGTGAAGTAGGCGAAGAAGAGCAGCTGACAGAAGTCAAAGTGGAAGTGGTCGTACCAAACCGCCTTGTAGATAAAGTAATCCAAGCTTTGATTAAAGCTCATCCTTATGAAGAACCGGCTTTTGATGTGTATACCATTGAAAGTCTGCACGATAACTATGGTTTGGGCCGAGTAGGAAACTTAGTTCAGCCGATGACCGTAAAAGAGTTTGCTCAAAAAGTCAAAGAGGTTTTTAACGTTTCTGGGTTGCGCTACATTACACCGGATGACACTAAACTCGTGAAACGAGTGGCGATTTGCGGTGGCGATGGGGGCAAGTTTTACTCAGATGCGCTTAAAAAGCAAGCCGATGTGTACATTACTGGAGATGTTTACTATCATGTTGGACACGATATGTTGGCAGATGGTCTTTCAGTAATCGATCCAGGCCACCACATCGAAGAAATTTGTAAAACGAAACTAGAAGAGTTATTTACGGAGTGGAAAGCGGAAGAAAACTGGGACGTGGAGATTCTTTCGTCTGCATTAAATACGGATCCTTATCAATTTCTATAAATTCGCTCTTGCGCAATCCTTATAAGTTGCGAGATAATAAAAAACAAGCAACAACTCACCATTTTAAAATCGGAAGGAAGTTTAAGTCACATGTATGAAAATTTAATCCCGCGTTTTATTCGCTATGTCAAAATAGAAACACGTTCAGATGAAAACAGCACGACGATTCCAAGTACACAAACACAAGTAGAGTTTGCTAAAACTTTGATGGAAGAACTGAAAGAAATTGGATTGGCTGATGTGTCTTACAATACCAATAATGGCTTTGTTACGGCGACAGTACCAAGTAATACCGACAAAGAAGTCCCAACGATTGGATTTATTGCACACATGGATACTGCTGATTTTAATGCTGAAAACGTTGCTCCTCAATTCCATGAAAACTATAATGGAGAAGCTATTGTCTTGAACGAAGCGGAAAACATCATTCTTTCTCCAGAAGACTTTCCAAATTTAAAAAATTACGTTGGTCAAACATTGATTACAACTGATGGAACGACTTTGCTAGGCTCTGATGACAAATCAGGGATTGCTGAGATCGTGACAGCGATGGAAATTTTAGTCAATGATGATTCGATCAAACATGGGAAAATCCGTGTTGGTTTTGGTCCAGATGAAGAAATCGGGATCGGTGCAGATCGATTTGATGTAGAAGAATTTGCTGCTGATTATGCTTATACATTGGATGGGGGACCTGTTGGTGAATTGGAATATGAAAGTTTCAATGCGGCTTCCGCTATTGTTACTATCCAAGGAAAAAACGTGCACCCAGGAACGGCTAAAGGGAAAATGGTCAATGCCATTAAATTAGCCATGACTTTTGATGCTCAATTGCCTCAAGATGAAGTACCTGAAAAAACGGAAGGCAGAGAAGGCTTTTATCACTTATCTGGCATTGCCGGAACAGAAGAAAATGCTCAATTGTCTTACATCATCCGTGATCACGACAAAGAAAAATTTGAAGCACGCAAAGCTGCTGTTCAAAAAGTGGCGGACGATATGAATGCTTCTTTAGACAGTGATCGTGTACAAGTTGTCTTGAAAGATCAATATTACAATATGGGTGAAATCATTGAAAAGGATATGCGACCGATTGACATTGCTCAAGAAGCCATGGAATCGTTAGGTATCAAACCAATCATTGAACCAATCCGTGGTGGTACAGATGGGTCGAAAATTTCTTTCATGGGTCTTCCAACACCGAACATTTTTGCTGGTGGAGAAAACTTCCATGGCCGTTATGAATTTGTTGCCGTTGAAAGTATGCAAAAAGCGACAGATGTCATTGTTGCTATCGCTAAATTGAACGCTTCTAAAGGAGAATAGAGCATGTGGTTGATGCTTTATTTTCTCTTGGTCAATATTCTGTTGTTCATTATGATGGGTGTAGATAAGAAAAAGGCTGTTCAGCACAAATGGCGCATTCCAGAGAAGAATTTGCTGTTTCTTGGGTTGGTTGGTGGAGGGATCGGTGGTCTCTTGGGTATGAAAATATACCGTCATAAAACCAGAGAATTCAAATTCAAAGTGGTGTATGCTTTGGGAACGTGTGTGTTGATAGCAGGATTAGCAGCAGCGAACTTAATGTAACCGGAAAAAGCAGACGAGTTCTGCTTTTTTTGTCTTTAAATGAGAGAAGTTAGGAGGTGTATGTTAAAATAGGTAACAGAATAGTCTAGCAAAAGGCGGTGACGTAAGTGAGTTTACAGTTTATTTTAGGAAGAGCCAATACAGATAAAAGAGATGTCATGTTGAACGAGATCTCAGACATTTTACAAGAAAACAGAAAGACACCAGTGTTTTATTTGGTGCCGGAACACATCAAGTTCGATGCCGAAATGACGGTATTGAAAGAACTGGGTGAAAGAGAACCGTTCAACCAGCAAGAACTTCTTGGTATGATGCACGTTCAAGTTTTCAGTTTCAGCCGTTTGGCATGGTATTTTTTACAAGATACTGATTTGTATGTCAAGCCACAGTTGACTCAAACCGGTCTATCTATGTTGATTCGGAAGTTGTTATTGCAATATGAGGATGAACTCACTATTTATCGTGGTGAAGTTCGTAAAAATGGATTTGTGCAAAAATTGAGTGATCTCTTTTTTGAATTGCGCAGTGGTCGTATTGCGGAACAAGACTTAGTGCAAATGATTCAGAATTTAGGCGACACACCTAAGGAAGCCGATTTTAAATTAAAACTGCAAGATATCTCGCTCATCTATAGAGCATTTGGGGAAGCAGTGAAAGGGAAGTACATCGAAACCGAAGATGTGATCACTGCTTTAATCGAAAAGATCCAAGGTATGGATCTATCAGATGCTTATATTTATGTCGAGGGATTTTATCAGTTTACTGCTCAAGAGCAGGACCTGATTTTGACGTTGATGCAGCATACGAAAAAAGTAACTTTGGCGTTGACGTTGGATAAAGCCTATCCTACTGAAAAGCCTGATTTAATGAATTTATTCCGAGTAACTGGGACTACCTACTACAAGCTGTATCAATTGGCACGTCTCAATCAAGTAAAAGTCCAACTCGATCAAGTGATCACTGAGAAAGACAGTCATTACTGTGAAGAATTGAATCAGTTGGAACAGTACTGGGTGGAGAGCAACGAGCTGTCTCCGACAAACTTGCATTTGAAACAAGAGCGGATCCCGATGGACGATTGCATCGAGATTTGGGGAGCTGAAAACAAACAAGCAGAAGTCAATCATGTAGCCACAGAAATTTTGAAACTGATCGCTACTGAAAAATACCGCTACAAAGACATTTTAGTATTGGCTCGGAACCCGGAAGATTACCGAACATCGCTGCAGCCGACATTTGATAAACATCACATTGAAACGTTCTTTGATAGTGCGGAAGTGATGTCTCATCATCCGTTGAGTGAGTTGCTGGATGCACTATTTGCGATCAAAAAGAACAACTGGCGTTATGCAGATGTGATGCGTTTATTGAGAACAGAATTATTTATGCCGCCTGTTACGATGGAACTATCTGCCGATCGCATGATGCGCGTCAAACAATATATGAATCATGCAGCCAAATTTAGAGATGCCGTCGATATCACAGAAAATGTGGTCTTAGCGTATGGGTATGAAGGCTACCATTGGACGAAAAAAGATCCGTGGAAGTACACGCGATTCCAATACGACGATGCCGATTTTCAGTCTGATGCCGATGTGGTTTTTGAACAGACAGCGAATCAGGTAAAAGATTTTCTCAACCATACATTGTCGCCCTTCTTTAAACGCTTGGATAAAGCCGAAACTAGTATGGATGCTGCAAAAATCGTTTATCAGTTTTTAGAAGCCAATGGCGTTCCGGATCAATTGCTGTTTTGGCGTGATGAATTGATTCAGCAAAATGATTTGGAAATGGCTAGAAGACATGAACAGATCTGGCAGGTATTTATTCAGTTATTGGATGAGTACGTTGAAGTGTTAGGCGAAGAGGTATTTGATGAAGAAAGCTTCCGGATGATCCTGATTACTGGATTTGAGAATGCTTCTTACAGCATTGTACCGCCAAGTATCGATCAAGTGATTTTTTCTGGTTTAGCAGGAGCACGGATCGGCACAGCCAAAGTGACCTTTATTTTAGGATTGACCAATACCAATCTGCCGGTTAAAACAGAGAACAAAACGATTTTGACTGAAGAAGACCGAACGTTGATCGGCGACTTTTTAGCGACAGAAGAAAAATTCTTAAAACCTTCAGTCGAATCGCAAATGGCTGCTGAACCGTTTATTGCGTACCAAGCCTTTTTAGATTCTTCAGAAAAATTGTATTTGATGTATCCAGCCAGCAATGATTCAAAAGAAAGTCCTAAATTATCGCCCTATGTCCAGCGAATAGCCGATTATTTCGACATTTCTGTACAAGCCAAACCGGCAGATGTGACCTCCCTGATTGAATTGAAGAAAGAAGATGTATTAGCTTTTATCGGCTCGAGGGAAGCAACTATGGGGCAATTGCTGATGATTTTACGCAAAGCCCAAGATCAGCAAGCGGACTTGCATCCTTTCTGGCAAATGCTGTATCAGTATTTCAAATTGAACGAAAAGACTTCTTTGATGTTCAATCGTCTGCTGGCAAGTTTGCGCCGGAAAAACATTCCGCTACCGTTAACCGAAGAATTAGCTGAACAGTTATATGGAAAAGATTTATACATGTCGGTTTCACAACTGGAGTCGTATTATGCAGATCCATTCACGCATTTCTTGACCTATGGCTTGAAGCTTAGAGAACGAGACGTGTTTGAATTATCAGCAGCCGGCACGGGTGAATATTTCCATGAAGCATTAGATTTATTATTCAAGACATTAATCAATCGTGATCTTTCTTTTGACCAATTAGATAAAGAGGCTCTAGAAAAAATCACCAATGAAGTCCTGGAATCTTTGATCAGCAAAGGCAAATACCAAATCTTATCTGCTTCAAACCGAATGATGTACATTCGTGAGCAGCTGGCCAATACGATTCAGCGTGTGGCGTGGGCTATCGGCAACCAAAGCAGACGGACAAATATGGCCAATGCTCAAACAGAAGTTTTATTTGGACGGATCGCGGCTCAAAAAGGAATCGAAGGACATACTTTTGCGCTAGCTAATGGCGGAGAATTGCATTTAAGAGGGAAAATAGACCGGGTCGATGCTATGGAGATCAATGACAAGCATTACTTATCTGTAGTCGATTACAAATCCAGTAAACATTCCTTTAGTTTTATTGATGCTTATTATGGATTAGCGATGCAGATGTTGACGTATTTAGATATCGCTTTAGCTCATTCGGATGAATTGATTGGGAAAAAAGCTTTACCGGCTGGGGCATTTTACTTGCAAGTGCAAAATCCGTTTCTTAAAGAAGGAACATTTGTCGATGAGGACCAATATCGGGAAACGTTGTTAAAAATGTACAAAATGGATGGTTTCTTGTTGGATGACGAGGATATGTTGGATGCTCTAGATTTAACGGTTGAACCGAAGAAGAAATCATTGGTGTACCCATTTGAACAATTGGCTAAAGGGACGATGAAATCCGATAAGTTCGTCACGTTGGATGATATCGAAACCTTATTGCGTTTCAATAAAAAGAAAATCATTACTGCCGGAAACAATATCATTAAAGGCGATACCCGTTTGAGTCCGATCAAAGAGAAAAGTGCGTTTATTTCTTCGGTAAACGGACCGCTAAAAGCTGTATCGTTTTTCGATGCTGCATTGTACACCGAAAACAAATACCGTCGAATGGAAAAATTGGGTATTCCAGATATTCTGGACAGAATGAAACGTGAAGGAGATGCAGAAGAGTGAAACCATTACCATTAAAACCTGAAAACAGCCGTTTTACAGATGATCAGTGGCAGGCCGTATACGATTCAGGAACCAATTTGCTGGTGTCCGCTTCTGCAGGGTCAGGAAAAACCACCGTACTTGTAGAACGAGTGATCGAAAAAATCAAAGCCGGGACCAATGTGGATGAATTGCTGATCGTTACCTATACGGATGCTGCTGCCAGAGAAATGAAAGAACGGATCCAGTCCGCTTTACAAGAAACTGTCACTGGCGAAAGTCTGACGGATCAAAAAAGGCATCTGGTAAAGCAGATTCCGTTGCTTTCTCAAGCGTCGATCAGTACGATCCACTCATTTTGTTTGCAAGTCATTCGCCGTTATTACTATTTGATCGATTTAGACCCAGTGTTCCGTTTGCTGACAGATGCGACTGAAATCGTTTTGCTGCAAGAAGACGTCTGGGATGATGTGAGAGAAGAATTGTATGGGGAAGAAGACAGCTTGTTTAAAACACTGACGGCAACTTATTCTAATGACCGTACAGATAGCGGTCTGCAAGACTTGGTCTTCTCTTTGTTTGAATTCTCACGGGCTAATCCGAATCCTGAATTGTGGTTGGAACATTTAGGCGATCTGTACAAAGTAGAACAGAACTCTTTTACAGAAAGCACATTGTATCAGGATCTGCTGAAACCGCAAGTGAAAGAAATCTTAGTCGGATTGGAAGAGCAATACCGCTATGCGAACAGCATGGGAGAAAATAGTGATGAATTAATGGCTGGTAAAGAACTGGTGGAAAATGAATGCAGCCATATCACTGAATTGCTGCGCTTATTGGATGAAGGAAACGTCGAAGCTATTTACAACACCATCCAAGCTTTTGAATTTGCCAGATGGAAAGGTCCGAAAAAGAATGCGGACGATGAGGTAAAAGAAGTTGGGCAAGATATGAAAGCCATTCGTGACCAGAATAAGAAACGGTACACGACCATGAAAGAAGATTATTTTGCTGCGCCTCTAGAAAAACAGCTTAGCTTGATGCAGCAAACCGTACCGTTGATTCAAGAGATGGCTCGGGTGACACAACTATTTTCTGAAGCTTATACAGCGAAAAAAAGAGAACGCAACTTATTGGATTTCAATGACTTGGAACATTTAACACTGAATATTCTGGCTCACTTTGAAGAGGGTAAATGGACGCCAAGTGAAGCCAGCACTCATTACCGGGATAAATTCAGTGAAGTCATGGTCGATGAGTACCAAGATGTCAACCAGTTGCAAGAGAATATTCTGCATTGGCTGACGAAAGATGATGCAGAAAACGGCAATTTCTTTATGGTGGGAGATGTGAAGCAGTCTATTTATTCTTTCCGTTTAGCAGATCCAGGCTTATTTTTAAAAAAATACGAAACGTATGGGAAGTTGCAAGATGGCGAACGGATTATCTTAGCCGATAATTTCCGTTCCCGAGGAGAAGTACTGCAATTTATCAATCTCTTGTTCATACAATTGATGGATAAATCAGTGGGACAAATGGAATACGATGAAGCCGCTAAACTGGTTCAAGGGTTCAAAGACTTCCCTGTTTCTACTGTTCATCAGCCGGAGATTCTGATTTATGAAAAAGAAACCGATGATGATGCAGAAGAGACGGAACTGGATGAATTCTCCATTGAAACTAAAACAGAAGGCGAATTGACGATGGTCGGGCAAAAAATCAAAGATTTGGTCGATGAAGAGTTTCCTATCTACGATAAGAAGAAGAAAGCATATCGTCCGATTCGCTATTCAGATATCGTGCTGTTAACACCGACGAAGAAAAATAATGCGACCATTCAGACCTTGTTTAAGCAATTGAATATTCCTTTATTAGTCAATGATACGCAGAATTATTTCCAGACAACAGAAGTTACGATCATGATGTCTTTATTGAAAATCATTGATAATCCCTATCAAGATATTCCATTGGCGAGTGTCTTGCGTTCTCCGTTAGTTGGCTTGAATGAACGAGAGTTGGCATACATTCGCATCACGAAAAAAACGGGTGATTACTACGATGCTGTGTCAAGTTTTTATCGGGAGTATCCAGGGAACAATAAAGAGACTCGTTTTACAGGCAACTTATATGAAAAAATCCGTCTATTTTTAGAACGGTTAACGAGTTGGAGAGAAATTGCGCGCAGAGAATCGATCGTCACTTTGATTTGGAGTATCTATCAAGAGACAAACTTCTTGGATTATGTAGGGGGAATGGCTTCTGGCCGTCAACGAAAAGCTAATTTGCATGCGTTGTATGAACGAGCAGCGAATTATGAGCAAACTAGTTTCAAAGGGCTGTTTCAATTTGTCCGCTTCATTGAAAAAATGCAGCAAAAAGACAAAGACTTAGCAGAGCCGACTGCTTTATCGGAAGACGAGAATGCGGTCCGGATCATGACGATTCATGCCAGTAAAGGATTGGAATTCCCCGTCGTCTTTGTATTGGACTTGACCAAGCGATTTAACTTGCAAGACACGATGAACAGTTATGTCTTCAATGAACACTTGGGTGTCGGGACAGAATTCAAAGATTTAGACAAGAGAATCCGATACACTACGTTGCCTGAAACTGCGTTGAAAGTAGAAAAGAAACGAAAACTATTGGCGGAAGAGATGCGGAAGTTGTACGTGGCTTTGACGCGAGCAGAAGAAAAACTATTCTTAGTCGGCTCGTATAAAAATGAAGAAGCCGCTTGGAAAGATTGGGGCGTGGTGAGTTCTCATCAGCAAACAGTTCTGCCGAGTGACTTGCGTTTAACAGCGAGCAGCTTGATGAAATGGATTGGCTTAGCCATTGTCCGTCATCCAGACAGTCAAAATGACCATCTGCACATTACTGCCAAGAATGGCGAAGTACAGCAACATACTGCGTCATTTAGTGTTCACTTTGTAACGGAAAAAGAACTGTTGGAACAAAATGAAGAATTGGAAATTGATTTTGATGCCATAAAATGGTTAGACAAAATCGAGCAAGCTCCAAGTGTTGAGCTGGAAGGGCACTTGCAGCAAGATTTTAAAGAAGTGAAACGCTTGTTGGAGCATCGTTATTCTCACCAAGCCGCGACACATACGACCAGCTATCAATCAGTTTCTGAAATCAAACGGATGTTTGAAGAACCGCATGAAGGCCAGTTGGTCAAAATCGATGTCAATGAACCGCGAAATCAAAACCGATACACAGAAGACAAGTTGAAACGACCTGCATTCTTAACCGAGACGATTGCACCGACCAGTGTTGAGATTGGTACAGGAACCCACCTGGTGATGCAATCGATTGATTTGCATGAACAACCGACCATTGAGTCGTTGAGTCGATTGGTAGAAGAACTGGTTGAAAAAGGCTTGTTGCAAACAGAAACAGCCAAACAAATTGAAATAGAAAAAATCGCCGCTTTCTTTGAAACTTCGTTAGGGGAGCAGCTGATTAATGATGTTGCATTGGTGGAAAGAGAAAGACCATTTTCCTTGTTGATGAATGCTGCAGCTATTTTTACAGACATGGACGGCAGTGCTGAGGATAAAATCTTGATTCACGGAATCATGGACGGATATATAGAATATCCAGATAAAGTGGTGCTATTTGATTACAAAACTGATCGATTGATCCGGTTTAAAGAACGTGCTCATGAAGAGATGATCCAGAAATACAAGGGACAATTGCTATTGTATAAAGCAGCTTTGCAGTCTATTTTGAATAAACCTGTTACAGAGACCTATCTATGCTTGTTGGATAGTGGGGAAGTTTTGGCAGTGAATTAATAGAATAATTGTATGGAAATGCAAAAAACGAGCTGGTGATTTACTTCCAGCTCGTTTTTTGTTTGTCATTTTATTAAGTGAATAGGGGATGGCGCCTTGTAAACGCGCTGCGAAAGTCAGCTCACACGCTTTTCTCCACGTTCTTGGCTTAAGCGTCTTTTTTTCGCTCTATTCTAAGTCATAATTAACGCCTTCCGTATAAGTATTCCCAGCGTCCCATAGCAGGAATTCATTGACTCCGGCTTCTTTTAGGGCTCTGATTTGGGCTTCGACTTCGGCTGGTCCGTATTGCAGATAATTTCCCGAACCTAGGTAAGAAGCAGTGAAGTCTTGTAACCATGGACGAGATCGCGGCGGTGTTTCCAGGCTGCCTAGTACGTCATTTTCTACTTTCATGTATTCTGAAATAATGTTGTAAGGTTCTAAGTCAGGCTTGGCGATCCCAAAGTAAGGTCCCCAGTGGCTTGGATAGATCATAGAAGAAATCACATCGACATTTTCAGAAATTTTAGAGAAGTTTTGACCGATTCCAGGAGCTTCCGGAACAGTAGCAGAATACCCGAAGATATCTACGGAAACGTCGACTCCATAAGGTTCCAATTCTTTCTTAGCGTATTTCACGAAATCTGTTACCGATTCAACACGTTGTTGAACATCATCCAGATCCATTTCATCGTATCCGCCACGGGTGTATTGAAGTTCGTCTGAACGAGTTTCGAATCCTTCAGGGAATCTAACATAATCAAACTGAATTTCTTTAAAACCCATTTTAGCAGCTTGCTTGGCGATCTCCACATTATACTCCCAAACTTCTTGAGAAAATGGATTGACAAAACTTTCTCCACGGTTGTTTTTCCATACGGATCCATCTGAATGTGTAAAGCTCAATTCTGGACGAGCTTCCGCTAAACGTGTGTCTTTAAAGACAACGATACGAGCGATAGGGTAAATCTCATTTTCTTCAAAGTGAGTCATTAATGCGGATGGATCGTCAACATAATTTTGAGTATTTTCTTGAACGATTGGGTTATCAGATTGCAGGTCCAGCGTCATATCTCCGAAATCATCCTTGATATCGACGACCATGGCATTTAATTCAGTATCATTTAACAACTGAGTCAATTCTGCTAAACGAGAACCACCAGCTGAGTGTCCTGTAACGTAAACTCCTTTTACACCATCTTCAGGATAAGCAATTTCCACGCCGCTATCAAAAGTAAATTGAGTAGGATAATTTTCTGGAATGGATAAAAGGTCGGCACTGTGAATGGTCAATACTTGAGTCTCAGCATTCTCTTCTGCATGTACATTTTGTGAATAGGCAGCAAATAAGAGAGTTGCGGATAGGGGAATGGACCATTTAAATGTATTTTTTTTCATACTATTCTTCCTCGCTTTCAGGTGAAACAATTAATTTTGGATCGATCAGTGTAAACTCTTGTTCTCTCAATCCCTCAGCAATGGGCACAATGGCTTGATTGGTCCATTCACGGTCATGCATCAAAATGTTTGCGCCGTTATAAAGCAGTTCTGTATTCATCGTGATATCCAATAAGGCATCGGCATCTTGATAGTCCGGTTGAAAGTCATAGCCGAACGTCCAGTTCATTAAGGTCATATCTTCGTCAGCCACTAATTGTCTAGAAACATCGGTATTAGCCCCATGAGGTGCTCGGAAAAAGCGTGGTTTTTCACCAATGACTTCTTCGATCAATGCATTGGTTTCTAAAATTTCAGCTTTTTGTTCTTCAGTTGAGATAGTTTGTAAATTAGGGTGAGTCTGAGTATGGTTCCCAATCTCAAAACCTAAATCATGAATTTCTTTTAATGCTTCTTTTCCTTCATCTGATTCTATGTACATCCCATTTACAAAGAATATAGCAGGAGCATCAATTTCTTTTAATTTGTGGGCCATTTCTACACTGTATTTATCAGGGGCATCATCAATAGTCAATAAAGCGATCTTTTCTTCAGAGGTTTCATCCTCGATTGGTTCAATAGCATAATTTGAGGGGTTCACTTGATATTGATACGCTACAGCTGTTTCTTCAGCGGCTTCATCGTTAGATTCCTCTGATTCAGTACTAGACTCAGTTTGACTTTCCTCAGTTGTGGATTCGGATTCAACAATAGAAGAGGAAGACTCTTCAGTCGTTTCTTCCGTAGTTCCGGTGGCACATCCTGCTAGAAGTACCGTACTAAATAAAGCAAGTGCCGTGATTCTTTTTTTCATAAAATCATCCTCCTATTTATTATTTTCAAGGGACTCTAATGCAGCAGCAGCTTCAGTACGTGAAGTTTGTAATTGAGCTAAGTTGCTGTCTAATTGAATGAAAAGATCATTTGTTGCGGTATGTTGTTCATTAAGCTGCTCGATCCCTGTCTGAAGCGTTTCATATGTAGCATCTTCTTCAACGAGAGATTGGAAATAACTTTCTTGTTCCGTCAATGTGGCGCCATATAGTTCTGTAAACTGGTCTAGTGAACCGTTTAAAGTAGTTAATGCGTCTGTAACGTTGGTAATTTCTTCTGAAGGCAAATCTTCGCTATCTAAATCCGCCAACTCATCAGATTGTCCCTTAAGATTTTCAGCAGCCTCTTTTAAGCTGTCTAGATCTGTTTGGCGTGTTTCAATGTTTTCAAAGACTGCCGCGGATCCGTCTTTTAAAGTACTTAACTCTGCATCCTCCGCTAAAGTTGTTTCAAATTCAGCTTGCAAGTCCGCTTCTTGTGAAGCAATGGCATTCAATTTTTCAATAAGGGTATTTTCTACCGTTTCAATTTCTGTGGTCACATCTACAGCTTGTGCAACCCCTGTATCACAACCAGTAAGAACGGTACTTAATCCAAGGAAACTTACGGCACCTATTATCTTTTTCATGTTTTAACTCCCTTTTTACTTGTCCTGTATGTTCACAAAAAATGAACATAATGTAATTATAACAAAACCGTTCCCATTACCCAATGAAAAAGCCTGTTTTTTAACTATTTGTACTATTTACTACTAAATAAATGGATTCACCTCCACAGTCTTTTAAAAATAAACCTGTTGCTTAACTGAAGAATCATGTAAAATAGGAATGTGTTATGATTAGAGGATAAAGTGAGGTTTAGAAATGTTTATTTATTATATCATTGCAGCCGTAATGGTCGGAGTAGACCAATGGACAAAATATTTAACTGTAGCAAATATTGATTTATACGAAACAATCGAATTTATACCTGGTTTATTATCTTGGACCTATATTCAAAATGATGGAGCGGCTTGGAGTATCTTAGAAGGCCAAATGTGGTTCTTTTATATCATTACTGCAGTTGTACTTGTAGTATTAGTGTACAATATGCAGAAATATGGAAAAGGAGACCGTTTGTTTTCTTGGTCGTTAACCTTTATTCTGGCCGGTACGATTGGAAATTTTATTGACCGTTTAAGACTGCAATACGTTGTGGATATGGTCAAATTAGAATTCATTGATTTCCCCATCTTCAACCTAGCAGACAGCTTGCTGTCAGTCGGTGTCGTCTTACTAGTCATTTACGTATTTGCAGACGAAAGAAAAGAGAAAAAGAAAAACAAACAGGTGAAATAAGAAGGAGTTTGAATGCATGACAAATGAATACGAAGTAATCATTAAAGAACAAAAGGGAAGAATCGATAAAGTATTGGCAGAGATGATTCCCAACAAAACACGTTCTGCTATCCAATTATGGATTAAAGAGGGCTATGTATTAGTGAATGACGAACCGGTCAAGACCAACTATAAAGTCCAATCAGGGGATGAAGTTAAAATCACAGAACCTGAACTGCAAGAGTTGGACGTAGTCGCACAAAATCTCCCTTTAGAGATCGTGTACCAAGATGAAGATGTGGTTGTCATCAATAAAGAGCAAGGAATGGTCGTTCACCCATCAGCTGGACATCCTGATGGAACACTAGTAAATGCCTTGCTGTATCATATCAAAGATTTATCTGGTATCAATGGCAAGATTCGTCCAGGAATCGTCCATCGCATTGATAAAGACACTTCAGGATTGCTGATGGTCGCTAAAAATGACGTAGCGCACGAAAAATTAGCCGCTCAATTGAAAGATAAAACCAGTATTCGTGAATACGTAGCCTTAGTTCATGGTGTTATCCCGCATGAAAAAGGAACGATTGATGCTCCTCTGGGACGTTCAAAAATCGATCGGAAAAAACAAGATATCGTAGATGGCGGAAGACCAGCTGTGACTCATTTTAGAGTATTGGAACGGTTTAAAGACTTTACATTAGTTTCATTGCAACTCGAAACAGGTCGTACGCACCAAATTCGTGTACACATGAAATACATTGGTTATCCGCTTGCTGGAGATCCAATCTATGGACCCAGAAAAACGTTAGAAGGAAAAGGTCAGTTTCTACACGCTAAAAAATTAGGTTTCAAACACCCTAAAACAGATGAAATGATGGTATTCGAATCTGAATTGCCAGAATTGTTCAAAGAGACACTAGACAAATTACGCAACGTATCAGAATAATCTCCGAAACGAATCGTTGAAGAGTTATTTGATGACAGAATGGAGGAAAAGAATGAGCATTCATTCAGAAGTTGAAGTGGTAGACGAAGCAGCTATGAGACGTGCTTTGACCCGTATTTCTTATGAAATTATTGAACGCAACAAAGGTATCGATAATCTGGTTTTAGTCGGCATCAAAACAAGAGGGATCTTTGTGGCTCAACGGGTCGCTGATAAGTTGAAACAACTGGAAGGCGTCGATGTACCTGTTGGAGAGTTGGATATTTCATTGTACCGTGATGACGTTCATACAAGCAGAGACACCGATCCTGAAGTGAAAGGTTCTTCTATGCCGGTTTCGATTGAAGGCAAACAAGTGATTTTAGTGGATGATGTTCTGTATACAGGCCGAACAGTCAGAGCTGCTTTGGATGCTTTAATGGATCTAGGACGTCCAAAAAAGATCTTATTAGCTGTACTGATCGATAGAGGCCACAGAGAATTACCGATTCGTGCAGATTTTGTTGGAAAAAACATTCCTACCTCTCTAGATGAGCAAATTAAAGTTGCTGTAGAAGAAGTAGACGGTAAAGATCAGGTGTTGATCCAAAAACTCAACGCATAAGAATAGTTCACCGTGCAAAAATGCTGCACTTCCTTAAAAAGCAACGACCCCCAAATCTTAGAGGAACATCTAAGGTTTGGGGGTCGTTTGTTTATGGAAAAGTAGTCAAAGAATGCATCTAAGACCGCTAATGGAACATTTGTATCATACTTTTAGCTGATTGACCAACTCTTCATCGGGTGTGACGAATATCGTTTGTTGACCTTCATAAATCACAAAACCAGGTTTGGCACCATTTGGTTTGCGTATTTTTTTCACTTCTACATAATCGACAGGCACGGAAGCCGATAATCTGGATTTGGAAAAATAGGCCGCAATATTGGCCGCTTCCAATAAAGTTGTTTCAGAAGGAGCGCTGTCTTGGATAATCACGTGCGAGCCAGGGATATCTTTAGTGTGCAGCCATATTTCTGATTTACGAGCGGTTTTTAGCGTTAGCTGATCATTTTGCAAATTATTTTTCCCTACTAAAATCGTTGTGCCGTCAGAAGATTGGTATTGATCTGGTTTACTGGTTTTGAGTTTTTTCTGTTTCTTTTTCGTTTTTTTCTTCAAATAGCCTTCTTGGATCAATTCTTCTTTGATTTCAGTAACATCTTTAGGGGTAGCCAATTCCAATTGAGTCATGATGGAATCTAAATAATCGATTTCTTCACGAGTCTGTTTCATTTGCTCATTGACATAGATAATGGCATTTTTTAATTTTTGGTATTTCGAAAAGTATTTTTGTGCATTTTGAGACGGTGTTTTTCTTGGGTCTAATAGAATGGTTATAGGGTTATTATCATCATAAAAATTTTGTAATTCAATAGATTCTTGGCCTTTTGTCAGTTCATGCAAATAGGCTGTTAAAATTTCCCCTTTCACACGATAGTCATCGGCGTGTTCTGTTTCATCTAATGTCCGCTGTAGTTTAGTCAATTTTTTCTTGTTCCGTGATAGTTCCGTTTGCAGGACGTGGAATAAGTTAGCTGCTTGCTGCTTGACACGATCTTTTTCAGCTTTATTCCGGTAAATGTCATCCAACAATTGGCTTAATGAAGTATAAGTGGTTTGTACGCCATCTAGTGAGACATATGGAACAGGTGTGAATGTTTCTTTATTATTGACTTGAGTTTTTGTAGGTTCGATATTTTTTTCTTGGATACGACTGAAAAAAGTTTGAAAAACATGCGGCAACTGAATTTCATCTTCTTCACTACGTTGCAGTAATTCGTTTACAGTATCCGATCCTAACCCTTGGAAACTGGCTTGCAGTTTTTTCCCTGAAGGAAGATCGCTCTCAGTTTGAATAATTTCCAATACTTGATCTTTGGATACGGTAAAAGGATTTATTTTATCTTGATGAGGTGGCGTTTTATAGGTTGCCCCCGGCATAATTAGACGATAAGAGTTTTGACTGCTGGGTATATGTTTAATGCTGTCTAAAATACGCATCGTGTCTTGTTCGATCAAGAAAATATTGCTGTGGCGACCCATTAATTCTACTACCAGCATGACATTTTGGATATCTCCGATTTCGTCGCGACTTTTAAACAAGAATCTAATGATTCGGTCATTTTCAACTTGTTCTATATTTTCAAGAATTGCTCCTTCTAAATGTTTGCGCATCATCATACAAAATTGTGGAGGAGAATCAGGGTTCTCGTAAGGTATATCTGTTACTTGGATACGAGCGTAACTCGAATGAGCAGAAAGCAATACTTTTTGATTCTTTCCATTTGCTCTCATCACAAGAATGATTTCGTTTTGATAAGGCTGATGTATTTTTGAAACTCTGCCATTGGCAAGAAGATCTGCCAATTCATCGACCATTGCATGGGTAAAGACACCATCAAATGACATATGTGTATCCCTTCTTTCATTGCTATTCATATACTTGTACTCAACACAGTACATTAGTTGCCTATTGGTCATTATAGCATTTTTTACTTGCCAAAAGTAGCAGAGTAGTTTTAGTCTTTCAAAAAACAAGAGAGAATACTTGAAATCTGTTTTATTTATTGTGTAAAATAGATACTGTTGCAAATATAGAAGAGGTGTTAAACATGGAATGGAGTTACAGTGGAGAAGCAGGGCCAGAATTTTGGAGCGGTTTATGCCCTGATTTTCAAACAGCGGAAGCAGAAACAACCTGGCAATCTCCAATACCACTATCGCAAACTGCTGCAAAAAAAATGGTTGCGAGCGATGAAGAATTGATCTTTATTGGAGATCCAAAGAAATTTAAAACAGACTTTTTTAATCATACGATCCATTTATCTCCAGCAGCGGATCAAGAGACAGCCAGTGTCGAGTTTAGACAAACACGTTATGTGCTGGAAGATATCCATGCTCATTTACCCAGTGAACATGTGATTGACGAAAAGTCGTTTGATTTAGAAGTACATTTTGTCCATCGTTCGGCTGACGATGAAGTGTTAGCGGTCGGAGTGATGGGTAAATCTCGTAATGAAGACATTCAAGAGTATTTATTAAATGGTTTTGAGGAATTGTTGACCGAGGAAGAATTAAAACAGCACCATATTTTAGAATTGGATTTGGAGCAATTAAAGCCAAAAAACAGATCCTTTTTTTATTACTCGGGCTCGTTGACCACACCTCCGACTGTAGGACCAGTGCAGTGGATCGTGATGAAAAATGCTGTTTCTTTACCCCTGGAGCTCATACAGGCTTTCAAAACAACCATTGGAAAAACCAATCGACCATTACAAGCTGTTCATGATCGCGAAATTACACTGTATGAATCCTAAGGACATCCGCAAAATGCTTAAAAGCTCCTAGGATAGTTAAATTTGAACCAGCTTTTTAACTAGCTTATGTTTTATGGAGCAGATTAGGCTTGACAGACTTTAATGGAAAGCGTACTATGATTCTAATATCTTTTATACGAAAAGGAGACTCCTTATGGACCAACTGCATTCTATTCAACAGCTACAATTACATATGGATTGGCAAAGCCGCAATAGATAGGTTGGTTTATGAAGAATTTCATAGATGCAACCTTCAGGAAACTGAACTTGTATCTATGTTGGTTTATTTGAGTCTACAATCAAAATCAGACCGCATAGAATACTACTTATTCTATGCGGTTTTTGTTTGTAAAGAACAGTTACCGCGTTTACGCGAGGTAACTGTTCTTTTTTTTATGAAATGGGAGAGGAACTAGTTATGAAGAAAAAAGAAACTAAACGATGGCATACCTAGTAGAAAAAATAACTCAGCAATATTTCAAGGAGGAATAGGAATATGAAAAAAATGATTGGTTTTATCGCTATTTTAACCATTATACTCACGGTTGCTTTTTTCTCGGATACCGATACAACAGCTCAACCATCCGAAAATGAATTACCGGTTGTAGGTGTTTTACAATTAACGAGTCACCCTGCATTAGACTTAATTTATGAAGGTATTGTTGACGCCTTGAACGAAGCAGGTTATGTAGATGGAGAAACAATGATACTGGATTTCCAAAATGCTCAAGGTGACCAAAGTAACCTCAATTCAATGAGTACACGTTTTGTCAGTAGAGATGCGGACGTGATGGTAGGCATCGCTACTCCATCTGCACAATCTTTAGCAAATGCTTCTTCTCAGATTCCGATCGTTTTAGGAGCTGTTACAGACCCTGAAGCCTCTAATTTAGTGGCCAGTAATGAAGAACCTGGCGGCAACATCACCGGAGTGAGTGATGAAACACCGATTCAAGAACAATTCGAACTGATTCAAGAAATTTTACCTGAGGCAAAGAGTATTGGAATCCTTTATTCTTCCAGTGAAGACAATTCGATCGTTCAGGGGGAAAAAGCCGCTGAAATTGCGAAAGAAATGGGATTTGAAACAATTACTATGACGGTTTCATCCACGAATGATGTGTCCCAGATTGGTTCAGCACTGGCTTCTCAAGTAGATGCTATCTGGGTGCCAACAGACAATACTGTTGCCAGCGCGATGAACACCTTAGTCGAAGCAGCAGATGCTGAAGGAATCCCTATTATTCCAGCAGTGGATACAATGGTGGAACAAGGCGGATTAGCGACAGTTGGCTTGAATCAATATGAATTAGGAAAACTGACTGGAGAAATGACTGCTGCTATTTTAGATGGAAAAATAGATCCAGCAACGACACCGATTCAATATTTGGAACAAGGAGATATTTTTGTCAATCCTGAAAAAGCAGAAGAGTTGGGCATTATCTTACCGCAACAAATGATGGAACAAGCAACAATCATTGATTAACAGGAGAAATGAGGGAGAATAGAGATGGATTTAATCGTTACTGCGACATCACAAGGTCTTTTATGGGGAACCATGGCTTTAGGAATCTTTATCACGTATCGGATATTAAATTTACCGGATATGACAGCAGAGGGCTCTTTTCCGTTAGGAGCAGCAGTTACTACACAATTGATCATTAATGGTATGAATCCTTTTTTAGCAACAGCTATTAGTTTTGTATCAGGAATGTTAGCAGGAGCCATTACCGGAATTTTAATCACCAAAGGAAAAGTTCCAGGTTTATTGGCCGGTATTTTGACGATGACAGGATTGTATTCAATTAATTTACGCATCATGAATCGTGCCAACCTCAGTTTGTTGGGGGAATCTCGTGTAACTGATATCTTCCAGTCAGTCGAATTGCCGAATCAATTCGATTCGATCTTTCTAGGTTTGATTATCGTCGCTGTAGTCATTTTAGTGTTGGCTCTTTTCTTTAAAACTGAACTGGGGCAAGCTGTTATCGCCACAGGGGACAATGAGAAAATGGCACGCGCCATGGGAATCATTACAAACCGGACGAAGATTTTAGGATTGATGTTGTCAAATGGTATTATAGCGATGTCAGGGGGACTAGTAGCCCAAGATAATGGTTATGCAGATATCAGCATGGGTATCGGAGTAATTGTTATCGGTCTGGCTGCCGTTATTATAGGGGAAGTGGTCTTCGGGAACTTATCTTTCGTCAACCGATTGATTTGTGTGATTCTAGGAGCGATCATTTACCGATTGATTATTCTTTTAGTCATTCTGCTTGGCTTGAATCCAAATGATCTGAAATTGATATCAGCCATTTTATTGGCAATTTGCCTAGCTTTACCAAGTCTGAGAAATGCTTTGCACTTGAATTTCTTCACTAGAAAGGAGCGGATGGACTAATGAAACCTGCATCTGTATTGTCCTTACAACATATCTCAAAAACGTTTCAACGAGGAACAGCCAATGAAAATCCAGTCTTAAAAGATCTTTCATTAGAAGTTGAAAATGGAGACTTTATTACGATCATTGGCGGAAATGGATCTGGAAAATCAACTTTACTCAATAGTATAGCTGGCAATGTACTAGTCGATAGTGGACACATTAAAATCAATGAAGAGGATGTCACTAAGTTAAAAGAGGAACGTAGAGCTGGAAGAGTCGGACGAGTCTTCCAAGATCCACTGATGGGAACAGCTCCTCGAATGACAGTTGGAGAAAATTTGGCCATCGCTTTACGCAGAGGTCAAAAAAGAACCTTCAAATTCGGTACCAACGCAAAAGAACAGGCTTACTTCAAATCATTATTGGAACCCTTAAACTTAGGACTTGAAAACCGGTTAAATGCTGAAATGGGGTTATTGTCCGGTGGTCAAAGACAATCGATCACCTTATTGATGGCAACGATGAAACGTCCTGAATTACTGTTGCTGGATGAGCATACAGCAGCTTTAGATCCAAAAACAGCTGAAACTGTACTGGATTTGACTCAGCAATTGGTTGAAAAAAAGCAGTTATCTACACTGATGATCACACACAATATGCAAGATGCCTTAACTTATGGGAATCGAATGATTATGATGAACAGAGGAAAAGTTGTCGTGGATGTGAGTGGAGAAGAAAAATCACGACTAACGGTTCCAGATGTAATGGCACTTTTCCAAAAAGCTACGGCGGGAGCTCAACTATCCAATGAAACGCTATTTAGCTAAGATAAATCAACTGTAAACTTATTTCATTTGGTTATACAACTAATTCATTTATTGTAAAAGGAACTTGGTCAATCGACTAAGTTCTTTTTATCTTGTAAAAAATAGAGACTTTAAAAAAACTTTTTTAAATGGATTTCTCTTTTGATATCCATTGCATTTGCAAGCTTTTTACTATATAGTTGCTACATACAAACATTAGAAGTTGACATATATTATAGGGGGAGCGAGAACAGTGGATTACGAAGTTTCAAGTCACGACTTATTGGTCAAAATGGAAGAGTTCCAAAATCATTACCGTAAATTGTTGAGCACGATATTAGCTGATCATAATGTTACTCAATCAGCATTTACGATCATGAAGACGATTAAAGATGAGCACAAAACATTAAAAGAGTTAACCATTATTACAGCCTTGGATAAATCAACATTAAGCCGCCAAGTCAATACATTGAGTAAAAAAGGTTGGATAGTAAAAGAAGCCGGTACAGACAAACGGTACGCTTATTTATACCTTACGGAAGAAGCTTTGACGTTAACGAATACTTTACTCTTTGAAATTGAACAACAATTAGGGTTCATTTTAAGAGGATGGCCTATTGACGAAAAGCAGCTTTTACTTGTGTTATTGGGTAGAGCAAATCGAAGCATAGCTCATTTTGAAGCACAAAATAAAAAAGAAGCACTGAGGGGATAAAGAATGGATTTTAAAACATTGAATAGTTTATCAAAAGAAGAATTAGTGCAGCTGGTAATAGATCAGTCTGAAGAAACTAAAAGACTGGAAAATCAACTAGATGCGGAAGTAGAAGAAAATCGATTTATTAAAAGTCTGGGTTTTGTAGATGGGTTCCAGAATTATCAATCCTATTTTATTCGTTTTTTTGAAGATGAAAGTGAAGGAACCGCAAAAAAAGGCAGTATATTTTTAGGTTTGTTCAATGACTTTATTCAAGATTATGGGAGAGAGTCGGTCATAGAATTATTGGATCAATACATGGATGACCACATTTAATTTGTCTCAGATCAGTTTGGACTATTTTAATGTAATTGTTTCTCACATCAGGTAAAATAAGGAAGAAAAACACCATTTGGAAAGAAGGGTAATAAAGAAATGAAAAACTCAAACAACAAAGCGTATCGTACGGCTATTTTAGGTATTTTTACAGCCATTATATTATTGCAAAGCTTTGTTCCTTTTCTTGGATATATTCCGATTCCTCCACTGAATCCTACCATTATCCATATTACGGTTATTGTCGCTTCATTGGTTTTAGGTACTAAAGAAGGAATGATCGTTGGAGGGGTTTGGGGCATTATTCGCCTAGTCCGTGCATTTGCGGCACCTCAGACACCATTAGACCCGCTGATTTTTACCAACCCGTTGATCTCAGTGTTGCCACGTATTCTAGTCGGGCTTGTTGCTGGTCTGGTTTTCTATACGTTTAGAAAAAAAACAAAGAATCAAACTTTTGGAATGGCCTTAGCAGCTGTTTTAGCTTCTCTTACGAATACAATCTTGGTACTAGGTTTTATTTATCTTTTTTACAAGGATGATTACGCGACAGCTATTAATGTGGACAGTTCAAATCTGATGTATGTCTTAGGTGGAGTTGTTTTGACAAACGGAATCGCAGAAGCATTAGCTGCAGGTATTTTAGGGCCGATTATTGCCAAACCGTTGTTGAAAATCTCGCCAACTAAGAAAAATAAATCCTTTTAGTCATCTAATAGTAATCATTTCGAAATGATTTGTCATCGACTTCAATGTTATACTAGTTTTTGTGGGAGAGGACATTTTTTTCCTAAACAGTGTGATAGAAATGGAGAGGTATTTACATGAAAGATCCTAAGAAACCAACACGAACGAATAATCGTTCTACAAACAATAAAGAGCAGAGCTTAACTCGAAAGATTACCATTGGTTTAGTGATCATTCTTATTTTGAGTTTGCTGTTCCTTGCATATACTATATTTGGCGGTGGTGGAGAAGAGGATGAAAATTCATTCTTAGATACTTCTAGTGAATCCAGCTCAATGCTTTCTGAAAGCAGCGAAGAAGAAACAAATAGTGAGAACAGTTCAGAAAGTGAGAGCTCACAATCTTCTGAATCAAGTTCTTCAGCATCAGAAAGCAGTGAAGAAGAATCATCAGATTCAGAATCTGAAGAACCGGATGACGAAGCAGCTTCTGGAGATTGGGATCCGGTTGGGACAGAACAATCTGGAGAACACACAACCAATTACTCTGAAGGTTCGCAAGACCGTATTGAAATCAAACGTGCTTCCTCTGTTGCCACAGGTATCAGTGAGGGCGACATGATTGAATGGTGGGTAGGAAATGCTGGAGATCAACAGGTCGAAACAGTTATTTCCAATAATGCTCAAACGGAAACGTACCAAGTTCTTTTACGTTGGGTAGACAATCAAGGATGGCAACCGGTTCAAGTAGAACCCTTAGCGGATAATCCATACAACTAAATTAGTCATAGCAAATAACCCCTCAGTTTGGAGTATAAACTTCATCTGAGGGTTTATTTTTATCCTTCCCACAAGACTGACAGCAAAATCTGAGAGGTTCTTCCTGTGCTGATAAATGCTTGATTTCTTCCGATTAAAACCACAGTGTGATAAACTTGTTCTAAACAATCCAATTACAAACGTAAAAAATAGAGTTGCTTGGAGGCTGGAAAAATGAAAAAGCAAACTGATTTTAGTGTAGTGGAAGAAATACTCCACAAAACAAAAGAAGAAGTCGCCAATATGCATCCGATCAACATCCTTTTAGCAGGAAAGACCGGAGTTGGAAAAAGTACGTTGATCAACAACGTCTTTAGAGAACGCCTAGCTGCTACAGGAGTTGGAAAACCGGTAACTCAACATTTGAGAAGAATTTCCAAAGAACATATTCCTATCGTATTGTATGATACCAAAGGACTCGAACTCAAAGAAGAGACTCAGCAGACAGTCAAAAAAGAGATCTTTGATACGATCAAAAAAAGGAAAGAGTTGGGCGTTAAAGAAGCGATCCATGTAGCTTATTACTGCATCAATGCCAATTCTTCAAGGATTGAACAAATGGAGATCGACATGATTCGAGAACTAAGTGCTCATGTGCCTGTTATTATTGTTCTGACACAATCTATGGGAGAACCTGCAAAAGAGTTCAAATCATATATTGAAAACCTGAATTTGAACGTAGTCAGTGTGATCAATGTGATGGCTGAAGACTTTCGCATCACAGATGAATTGTCCATTCCTGCTTTCGGGCTAAATGAATTGATTCAAACGACTTTTGAAATCATACCGGAAGAAACTAAGGAAGCTTTTAATAATGCCCAGCAAGTTGACATTGCGTTGAAAGCCAAGTCAGCTCGCAATTGGGCAGTGAAGTATATTGTTTCGTCATTCGGTATCGGCTTTGTACCTATTCCTTTTTCAGATGCCTCTTTACTCGTTCCGATGCAAATAGGATTGCTGGCTCATATCACAGCTATATTTGGTATTTCCATGGATAAAGCCACGATCACTAGTTTAGTTGCTGCAATTGGCGGAACAGGCGGCGCTACATTTGCTGGTCGATACATCGTATCCAATATCGTCAAATTCATTCCTGGTGCAGGAACGATTGCTGGTGGAATCATCAGCGGGACCACAGCTTCAATGATGACTACTGCTCTAGCTATGAGCTATATTGAAGTATTGGCGGTCATCGCTAAAGGGGAAAAAGATGGCAAATATCCAGACTTGAAGAACATTGAAACGTTGATGCGAGAAAAATTTGAAGAACGACTGAAAAAAGGCGGTAAAGAAAAATCCATTGATTCTCTTTCCGACATTCAAACCGAAGATCCTCAACCGAAATCAAAGAAAAAATGGTGGCAACGAAAGAAATAATAGAAGGGTGACCCACATTATGCGGATATTTATCGGTATTGAATTAAGTTGTCCTGTCAAAGAAAAGTTGTTCGAATTGCAGCAGCAGATTCGTCCATATGTTGTCAAAGGCCATTTCACTTCTCTAATGAACTTCCATTTGACGCTGCAGTTCATTGGAGAAACACCCCATAGCGATATCTTAAGGTCAATTGTTTCGTCTGTAGCAGGAGATTCAAAACCTTTTGACCTTTCCTTGGATCATCTAGGCCAATTTCTCAAAAAGAATAAATCCATCTTATGGGCTGGTCCTGATTCTGATCAACAGTTAAATGAATTGTACGAAAAACTCCATCAACATTTTTTACACCACCATTTAGAGATGGAAAAGAGGTCATATGCTCCTCACGTTACATTTGGCAGGAATATCGTACTCCTTGATTCTTTTGAGCAAATGAGACAAGAATTGAATTGGAAAGCTGTTCCTGTAACGATCGACAACATCACTTTATTTGAAAGTACTCGTATCCATGACCAGTTGGTCTATCGTCCAATTGCAAGATATCAAATAGGTCTCTAGGTGCGGGTGCGAAAAGACAGAAAAGAGGGGAGAATCATTTGTTAGAAAACATCCAACATTTTTTTTCAGAATATCAACCAAAAGCATTACACGTCAAAAGAGAATATGCTGTCCTGATCCCGATCATCATGGTGAAAGGATTTCCGCATATCTTATATGAGGTCCGCAGTCAGCATATTTCTCAACCAGGAGATACGTCTTTTCCAGGAGGTAAAGTAGAACTAGGAGAAAGCTATCAAGAGGCTGCCGTACGAGAAACGATAGAAGAATTGCAGATCCCAGGTGAATCCATCCAAGTTATCGGAGAAATGGATTATATCGTCCAAAACAATTCTATTATCCATTCTTTTATAGGAGAAATTAAAGGGATCGATATCAAAGACATCGTTTGGAACGAAGAAGTGGCTGAAGTGTATACAGTTCCACTACGGTACTTCATGAAAAATGAGCCTGATTACTATTCGGTGGACATGATGATGAATTACCCTAAAGATTTCCCTTATGATCGTATTCCAAATGGGAAAAACTACAAATTCCGTCATGCGCGAAATCAGATTGCTTTTTACAATTTGGATGATCATTACTTATGGGGGTTCACCGCTTCATTGACACAACGATTGATCAGTTTAGTGAAAGAACACCATTTACTAGACAACTAAAGACACAAAAAAGTGAGGCGCACGATGCAGCCTCACTTTTTTTGTGTCTTCAGTTGATTAAAAAGGACCATATTGAATAGCGTTTGCGATCAATAAGAAAATCAGTCCGATAGTCAGCCAGATTCCCATCAATTTACCGATAAATTTCAACCAAGTATCATAAGAAACTTTAGCAATCGATAATTGTGCCATTAATACACCAGATGTCGGAATGATTGAATCCATAAAGCCATCTCCGAATTGGAAGGCCAGTACAGCCGTTTGTCTAGTGATACCAAGAGTATCAGCTAACGGAATCATAACTGGCATTGTAGCAGCTGCTTGTCCGCTGCCTGAAGGAATGAAGAAGTTAACGACGATTTGTGTAAGGTACATCCCCACAACAGCTAATGAGTCTGGTAACGAACTGATTACATTAGACAAACCATTGATTAACGTATCAATGATCAACCCATTTTCCATGACCACTAAAATAGAGCGAGCAACACCAACAACTAGGCCGGCAAAGACCATTTCTTTTGCTCCCACAACAAAAGACTCCGCAATTTCACTGGGTCTCATTCTGGAGATGAAACCCGTTAAAATTCCCATTCCTAAGAAGACTGAACCAATCTCTACAATAAACCAGCCATATTGGAATACACCGTAACCGATGATGGCAAATCCGCCGACAAATACAAGCAACGTTGCTAAATGGCGCTTAGTGAATGGAGGAAGGTCGTCGAAATTGATGGTCCCTTCCGTCACATGAGTGCCTTTTTTACGGTTGTACAACAAACTATTTTCTGGATTTTTTTTCACTTTTTCTGCATAACGCATCAAGTAAGCAGAAGTAACGATCCACAAGATCGCTAAAATAATTAACCGGAAACCGACTCCCGAGAATAAAGGCAATTCGGCAATTTCCTGAGCGACTCCGACAGAAAACGGGTTCATAAAACCAGCGAAGAAACCAATGGCTGCTCCCAGTGAAATCATCCCCAAACCAACTAAGGCATCGTACCCTAATGCTAAAGCAAGTGCGACTCCAATGGGAATAAATACAATCGTTTCTTCAGAAAGCCCCATTGTAGATCCTAAAATACCAAACACTAAAATCAAAATAGGGATGACCCATTTTTCTTTTCCTTGTAATTTTTTAACCAGCAAGCTGATCCCCGAACTGATCATTCCTGAATCGGTAATCAGTTGAAAAGCACCACCTACAATAAATAAGAAAAAGATAATGTCAGCTGTCTCTGTCATTCCCGTTGGAATAGACTTTAATACATCAAATAAACCTTGTGGGTTAGAATCCACTACTGTATAGGAATTCGGAATAACAACTGTCCGTCCATTCACCTCAGTTCGTTCAAATTGCCCTGCAGGCAACACATTCGTTAGAATCGCCATCACAATTGTAAAAGCTATCAGCGTTACAAATGTGTGAGGGATTCTAGACCTTTTTTGTTTCTCCATGGTAAATCCTCCTAATCATTTCTTGAAACGAAATACTACTAAATAAAATGTATTCCCTTGAGTACAGAAGCAGAGTAAGCTCTTAAAAAACGCAAAAAGACTATGAGCAAAAGGGCCCATAGTCTTTTCCGTTATACTATACCTTCTGCCCGCAATATGAAGAGCTCTCCTAAAAACAAATTTGGGCAATTTGTTCAGGCAGTGTTACGCTTATTTAGCGTAACCCCAGTACATCTGCACTTCGGCGATAATTCCTTTCAGAAAACCCTACTCTTAATTACCGCAGCCTCTACATCACATTGAATAATATTCAGTTTCTTAACCGCTACAAACTATACAGGATTCACTTTATAATTGCAATATTTTAGGGGAAATTCTAAGAAAAAGGGCATTTTTTAATTCAATGCAAAAAATTATTTGAATAAAATCTCACTATTTTGAAAAGATTAGTGTAGACTAAGAATAAATGAATAGGAGGCGTGAAAGGTGTTTTCATTATTTATTCTCATGCTTGAAAGAGGCGGTCTAATTATTATTCTGGCTTATTTGCTGATCAATATTCCTTATTTTAAAAATATTTTGACAAATCGCTCTCGGATGAGTTCGAAGCTCAAATTAATTGTGATGTTTAGTGTATTTGCTTTTATTTCTAATTACACGGGTGTGGAGATCAATCAAGACGAAATGATCGTCAATCAATTTGTCACACAATTATCTGCAAATTCTGCTCTAGCTAATACACGTGTATTAACGATTGGTGTATCTGGATTGATCGGCGGCTCATCCGTCGGTATTATTGTCGGTCTTGTTTCAGCTGTCGTCCGCTTCTTCCAAGGTGGAGGCGATGTTCACATTTATATCTTGTCTTCAGTACTGATTGGATTGTTTTCCGGTTATTTCGGTAGCCGATCCATCCAAAAGAACACTTACCCAACTGCTTATGAAGGCTTGGTGTTAGGATTTATGATGGAACTGATCCAAATGGGGTGTATTTTCTTATTGGGAAGCGATTACGCCGAATCGTGGAGCTTGATTCGGTTCATTGCTTTGCCCATGATGCTGACGAACAGTATCGGTACAGGTATTTTTCTCTCCATTATTGAAACGACTCTTCACCAAGAAGAACAGACAAAAGCCGTCCAGACTCATGATGTGCTGCAGCTGGCAAATCAAACGATGCCTTACTTTCGTTCCGGATTGAATGAAGAATCGTGTGAAAAAGCTGCTCGAACGATCCAACAATTTATGAAAGTGGACGCTGTGAGCATTACCAATCAAGAAAGGATTTTGGCCCATGTAGGAGCAGCTAGCGACCATCACATTCCTTCTCTTGAGATATTGACCGACTTGTCGAAAAAAGTTTTGCATACCGGAAAGGTCAGTGAAGCCCATTCTCAAGAAGAGATCGGGTGCAATCATATGGGCTGTCCATTAGAAGCAGCAATCGTGATCCCGTTAAAATCCAAACAGAAAACCATCGGGACCTTAAAAATGTACTTTACAGATAAAACACAACTTACCTTTGTCGAGCGTCAATTGGCAGAGGGATTAGGCAATATTTTCTCCCAACAAATCGAATTGGGAGAAGTTGAATGGCAAAGCAAATTATTGCAAGATGCTGAGATCAAATCGCTTCAATCACAAGTCAATCCGCATTTTTTCTTTAACACGATCAATACTATATCCGCGTTGATCCGTATAGACAGCGAAAAAGCCCGCTCGCTGCTGCTTCAGTTGAGTCAATTTTTCCGTTCTAATTTAACGGGAGCTCGAACCAATTTGATTCCTTTGACGAAAGAACTGCAACAAGTAGAAGCCTTCCAACGCTTAGAAGAAGCCCGCTTTCCTGAGCGCTATCAACTAGAGGTCCATTACGATAATGGATTGGAACAAGTCTTGCTGCCGCCTTTTTTGATTCAAGTATTAGTAGAAAACGCCTATCGACATGCTTTTAAAGGGCGAAAAAAAGGAAATCAAGTGACAGTGGACATTCGCAACCAAGAAGAGGCTATTCAAATCAGTGTGCAAGACAATGGAGTGGGCATCGATCCAGAGGTTTTGGACAAATTAGGCAACGAAATCGTATCTTCAAATAAAGGTTCGGGTTCAGCCATCGAGAATCTGAATAAGCGATTGATCAGTTTATTTGGAGAAAATGCTCACTTACGTTTTGATTCTACTGAGACTGGGACGACTGTATCTTGTATTATACGTCGAAATGACTTAGAGGAGGAAAAGAATGCATACCTTAATCGTTGATGATGAGCCTTTAGCCAGAAATGAGCTGGCTTATTTATTAAAACCGCTTCCTGAAATCTCGTCTATCAAAGAAGCGGATTCTATAGAAGAAGCGATCAGTGTTTTGATCGATCAGCGGATTGACTTGATATTTTTGGACATCCATTTAACAGAAGAGAGCGGATTGACGTTAGCTAATAAATTAAACCTGCTTCAACATCCGCCGATCATTATTTTTGCGACGGCTTATGATGAATATGCCTTGCAAGCCTTTGAGTTGAATGCGAGGGATTATGTTCTTAAACCTTTTTCATTGGACCGGATCCAAAAAGCCGTCCAAAAAGCGCATCAAAGTTTTTTAGCAACTACTGCTCAAATTTCATCTAATACTCCAGAAGCAGCAAGAGAAGATACGATACCTGTCCAGATAGAAGAACGGATCATCTTAGTGAAAGTTCAATTGATCATCGCGATCAGTATCAACAACAGGGAATTAAATCTTCATACAGAAGAAGGAACCTATACTCTACATGGAACATTGAATGCCTGGGAAGAAAAGTTATCTTCTGATTCATCTTTTATCCGAGTACATCGTTCGTTTATTGTAAATCAATCGAAAATAAAAGAGATCCAACCTTGGTTTAACCATACGTATCAATTGACAATGGAGAATCAGTTAAATGTTCCCGTAAGTCGTTCGTATATGAAACCCTTTAAGGAAAAAATCGGATTATAAATATGAAATTCAGAACTGCAGGCGTGCATCTCAGCCTGCAGTTCTGTCATTTCAGTAAAAAACAGACCAATTTCCGTAAAATACAAGTAAAATAATCTTGTAAATTGAAAGGGTATTCATAAAAGGAGGAGAACAAATGGTTACGTTAATTGGCGGGATCATCTTATTAGTTTTAGGGTATTTTACGTATGGGAAATACATTGAGAAAAATTTCTCGATCGATCCGGATCGTAAAACACCCGCAGAGGTGCTAAAAGACGGGTATGACTTTGTACCGATGTCAAAAGGGAAAAACGCTATTATTGAATTATTGAACATCGCAGGAACCGGACCGATATTTGGACCGATCATGGGAGCATTATACGGACCCGTAGCTTATATCTGGATCATTGTGGGGTGTATTTTTGCAGGAGCTGTACATGATTATATGTTAGGGATGATCTCTCTAAGAAATAACGGGGCTCATTTGCCGGAATTGGCCAGCAAATACTTAGGTAAACCCGTTAAACATGTGGTCAATATTTTTACTATGTTGTTATTGATGCTGGTAGGGACCGTTTTTGTCACTTCGCCAGCCAACTTGATTGATAGCATCACACCAAGCTGGCTAGGTCTAAGTGTGATTGTTATACTGATCTTCGTCTATTACATTATTTCAACTGTCTTACCGATCGATAAAGCCTTAGGGAAAGTTTATCCTTGGTTTGGAGCTATTTTGATCATCAGTACAATCGCGATTGGAATCAGCTTATTGTTTAGCGGTTATTCCATTCCAAATCTGACTCCAAGTACCTTACAAAACTTCCATCCAGGCGGTTTAGCTATTTTTCCAGCTATTTTCTTTACGATCTCATGCGGAGCATTATCTGGTTTCCATGCTACACAAGCTCCTATGGTTTCTAGAACCAGCACAAATGAAAGAGAAGGGCGCTTTACGTTTTACGGAATGATGATTGCTGAAGGAGTCATTGCTATGATCTGGGCAGCAGCCTCTATGAGTTTATTTGACGGTCAGACTTTGAGCCAAATGATTGATGCCGGTACAGCTTCACTAGTCGTTAATGAAGTGTCTATTATGCTGCTTGGAAATCTCTTTGGGACCATTGCGATCATTGGTGTTATCGTATTACCGATATCATCCGGTCTGTCAGCATTTAGAAGTTTGCGTACGATATTAGCTGATTACCTCAATATTAAACAAGATACCATTAAAAAAATATTGATGGTCACTATCCCGTTGTATCTCATTTCTTTTATCTTGACAAATGTCGATTTTAATATGTTGTGGAGATACTTTAACTGGGCAAACCAAGTGACAGCTGTTATTTCCTTATTGGTTTCTACACGTTATTTATATTTAAAAGGAAAAAATTATTTTGTCACCTTGGTGCCAGGAACTTTTATGTTATATGCAGTAGTCGTTTATATCTTAAGCGAACCGATTGGATTCCGAATGGGGCTGACTACTATGACTTTCATTGTTGCTTTAGTGGTCTCTATAGGAATTTTAGTGTTATTCTGGACCTCAGGTAAAAAACAAAAAGTTACTGTTGATCCAGATGGAGAACTGATCAATGATCAATTGCCCATTGGAACGTTTTCTTCAGAAAGTGTTTAACGAGTAAAAAGAGAAGGACTGTAAAAGAAGTTAGAGGACTAAGACCTTTAACTTCTTTTTTTCTGCCTTTACTGTTACCATCATTGTAGTATCATCAATTGATAAATCGATTAATTAATTTATTCACTAACTTTCGGGTGTATGTGATAAAATGTTGCTAAAATATTCTAAAAATGGTAAAATAAAATTGTGAAACGATGAACTATATAAAAATGAAAATTTAGAGGAGTGTTGAACATGCAAAAAGAAATGACTGCTTTACAATTGTTTTTCCGTAACGGAGATATTTTAGTTGTCAATCGTGAAGTGATTGGGGATTTATGGATCAAACAGGTAACGACTTCTTATGGCAGAATCAACGGCAGTGATTTTCAAGAAATTCATCCTTGTCAGTCGTTTAAAATTGAATTGTTGCCGGAAGCTGACCGTGTAGATGCTGAAAATATCAACTATGGCGGCTTGGAATCAGGAATGTTTGAACGCATTAAAAAATACTCAGACATTGAAACAATGGATATTTTGTATATAGATCCAACCGATACGTCTTCAGAGGTCATTCAGTCAGAACGCATTTATTTCCCTTACGAAGCACAAGATCCAGATGGCTTAGACAACAAACATCAGTCAACGCAAATGGGTGCAGACGGTCACTTGTATGTCTTAATCGATCCCGAAAAAACAGTCACAGAAGTTTTCTCCCAACTCCCTTAAAACTAAAAAACTTTGCTCAAGAACAAAAACTGTTCTTGAGTTTTTTTGCTCTCTGTCATAAGATTCAACTTAAAGGGCATCTTAGCAAATGATGCCTTTTAAGTTGAATCTTATGATATAATCAATTAAAGAGGTGAACAGATGACAAAACAATTGGAAAAAAATCCGTATGCAGCCATCATAGGCGACATCAAAGACTCCCGCAATATTGCCGACCGAAAAGAAGTTCAAGAAAAGTTTCGGTCTACTTTGCAACATATCAATCAGAAATATGCGGATGACATTGCTTCTCAGTTTATGATTACTTTAGGAGACAGCTTTCAAGGCCTGCTAAAAAACAAACAGACGATTATGAGTATTGTTTTTGAAATTGAATTGGCCATGTCTCCTATTGAATTGCGCTTCGGCATCGGTCTTGGAGACATCAGCACCACGATCCAACGAGAAAATTCAATGGAGATGGACGGTCCAGCTTATCATCGGGCACGGCAAATGATTGAAACGATCGAAGCCAATGAAAATAAATATACCCGAAGTGAAACCAACATGATGATTTGTTCTGGTACTGATTCTTTACAAA
This sequence comes from Desemzia sp. FAM 23989, assembly GCF_045528345.1. Taxonomy (NCBI): domain Bacteria; kingdom Bacillati; phylum Bacillota; class Bacilli; order Lactobacillales; family Carnobacteriaceae; genus Desemzia; species Desemzia sp. FAM 23989. Next base: position 47,127 of record NZ_JBGQQT010000004.1, read on the forward strand.
CAGATCAATTGTTGAATACTATTCTATCTCTGGCCACAGCTTTAAAATCAAAGTGGTCAGATCGTCAAAAAGAAGTGATGTATACTTATTTCACACATAGTGAGAATCAATATAAAACAGCTGAAGCATTAGGTATTGGTCAATCCAGCGTCAACAAAGCGCTGAATACAGCAAAATATTATACTTATAAAACAGCATTGACGGATACCAGTCTGTTTCTAAGCCAAAATACTCGGGAGGATGATTAGTTGAATCAGGAAGTTTTGTTAACTTTATTTATTGGACATGTTCTGGGCGACTTTTACTTTCAATCATCTACGTTGGCCAGAGACAAAGAATATTCAGGTAAAAAATTATGGCTACATTGTTTAGGATATTTGATCACTATGGTAGGCGTAACGCTTCCGTTTTTTGGATGGTCTTTAGTTAAAATCGCCTTATGGGTCTCCACGCTGCATTTTTTGATTGATGGATCGAAATTTTTGGCTCATCGCAAATATCCAATTGAAAAAGGTAAAGATACATTCGTTTATCTGATAGACCAAGGCTTACATATTCTGGTCTTGTTGACGGTCGGTGTCTATCTTAGCCTTTCTTCCATAACGATCCTTCCTTTTTCAGTAGTAGAGTCTGTAATAGCAGAGCTAGGGTGGACCTTGGAAAGTCTGTTGTCTTGGGTGTTGATTCTATTAGTCTTGATGCAGCCATGCATTACCACCATTAAGAAAGTATTGAATTACTACCGGCCGACGAGTGAAGAGCATGTGGATGAAGGTATCCCTAATGCTGGTGCACTGATAGGGGTTTTTGAACGGGTCTTTATCCTATTGATGTTGTATGCCAACCAGTTTACTGCTATAGGATTTGTTTTGACCGCGAAGTCGATTGCACGATACAATAAAATTTCAGAGAATCCTCAATTTGCCGAGTATTATTTATTGGGAACGTTATTGAGTACCTTATTGATCATCATCAGCTATTTTTTCATTTTCTAAAGATGTGCATATTAATGAATCATTATCTAAGATTCGCTTTTTAGCGAATCTTTTTTAGTTAGATAGGATAAAATACTGAGCAAGAAAAATTTAAATGGTATACTATTCATACAGAACAAAAACACCTATTGTGGGAAAAGGAGAATTTTATGGCATTCAAAAAAATCGATACACAAGAGTTACCGGATATTCAGTCTGTAGGAACAATTTATGAACATGCAGAAACAGGAGCAAAAGTTCTTTATTTAGCCAATGACGATCCCAACAAGGCTTTTACAATCGGATTCAAAACACCTCCATACAACGATAACGGAATTGCGCACATTATCGAACATTCCGTATTGAATGGATCTAAAAAATACCCTTCAAAAGAACCGTTTGTTGAGTTGATAAAGGGGTCACTAAATACATTTGTCAATGCCATGACTTTTTCAGATAAGACAATCTATCCAGTGGCATCGACCAACCAAAAAGATTACATGCATTTAATAAGCGTTTACTTAGATGCGGTCTTTAAACCAAACTTTTACGAAAATGCACAAATATTAGCGCAAGAAGGTTGGCATTACCATTTAGAAGCTGCTGATGATGAGTTGATCTATAAAGGTGTGGTGTACAATGAAATGAAAGGAGCGACTGCTTCTCCGGAAAGACAAGTACAGCATCATTTAACGCGACAATTGTATCCAAACAGTGTATACCGTCATGAATCTGGTGGAGACCCCAAAGCGATACCTAGTTTGACACAAGAGGAATTTACCGCTTTCCATCAACAGTATTATCATCCCAGCAATTCTCTTACCGTGTTATACGGAGACATTGATGAAATAGAGGTCTTTGGTGCACTGGAAGAGTATTTCAGTGGGTTAGAGAAACAAACAAAAGCCGTTGATTTGTCTTTTGAAGTGACTGTTCCTGATGAAGCTGTATTTAAAGCTACTTATTCTATAACGGCAGGAGATGATCCTGAAGGAAAAGATTATCTGGCTTTAGGGTGGCATGTGGCTGAACCGAGTGATGTATTGGATATGTATGGATTAGAGGTAGTAGAAGAGATTTTATTGGGCAGTAATCAATCGCCATTAAAAAAAGCGTTATTAGATGCGGATATTGGTGGAGACATTGTAGGCGGATTAGCCGATTTTGGTTATCCGACAGCATTTATGATCACGGCTAAGTATTCAGATACTGCTAAAATGAATCAGTTCAAACAAGTAGTACAAGAAACATTAGAGTCACTGACAACTGAAGGAATTGATGTAGAGCTGATTGATGCGGCATTAAACAAAATTGCCTTTCAGACTAAAGAAGCGGCTATTTCAGAAGACAGCCCGCGCGGTGTTATTTACGCTATCAACGCCTATCGTTCGTGGTTATATGATAAGAGCCCTTATGTGAACTTACAATTTTCAGACTATTTGAAAGAATTGGGAGAATTAGCCGGCAAAGGGTATTTTGAACAATTGATCAAAGATAAATTGTTGAACAATCCGTTAAAGACAGCGGTAATGTTAGAAGCTGAGCCTGGGAAGAGTGATCGATTAGAAGTAGAAGCTCATGCACAGTTGCAAGCGTATAAAGAAGAGTTGTCGGATGAAGAAGTTGCTGCTCTCATTGAACAGACTCAAGCGTTGATTGAACGTCAAGAAACACCAGATAAACCGGAAGAGTTGGCTAAAATTCCAACGTTGATGAAGGAAGATCTCAGTACACATGTAGAAAAATATCCACTGACGGAAACGTCCTTTGACAAAGAAACCCGTTTTTATCATGCGGAACAATTTACCTCAGGGATCGATTATGTGAGTTTGTATATCGATTTGAAGGATGTTTCTGCTGATGAATATCGATGGTTGAGTTTAGTGAGCCATTTGGTAGGTAAACTAGCGACTAAAACATACAATGCAGCAACATTGCAACGTCAAATAGACTTGCATACAGGTGGTATTTACGGAACTATCGCGGTATTTGAAGATCAAACAGGAGAATTAAAGCCTTACTTTATTTTGCGTGGAAAAGCGTTAGAGTCATCCCTGGAAGAGCTGGTCTTATTGATGCAAGAGATCATGTGCCATACGCAGACTGAAGATAACGGCGAAATATTAAAAACTACACAGCAATTGATTTCTCAATTTGAACGCCGGATCAATTCCAGTTCTCACGTATTGGCAGCAAACCGTGCGTTGAGTCAACTAAAACCATCAGCTAAATTAAATGAATTGACCAGTGGAATAGACCAATTTCAGTTCTTAAAAGAGATTCGTGCTGATTTGCAATCGGATAAAGCGAAAGATGTAAAAGAACGCATCACTCAAACCTTTAGTCGCCTGCTGAATAAAAATCGGTTGAATATTCTATATGTCGGGGAACAAGACCGCGAAAACCTAGTTAAAGAAAAAATGCAAACAGCTTTCTCTGGGCTGCCAAGTGCTGAATTAGGTGAACCGGCAGTCATTACACCAGGGGCCAAACAAAATGAAGCCTATGTCACAGCTCAAGATGTGAACTATGTGGCTATAGCATCAAATGCTGGTGATGTATTGAATTACAGCGGTGCTGCAAAAGTTTTGGCTACGACGATTCGTTACAGTTATTTGTGGAATGAGATACGGGTGAAAGGCGGGGCATATGGATCGCTGTACAACCACCAAAGAAATGGTCAATTTGCCTTGAGTTCTTACCGTGATCCGAATATTCGTAAAACGATAGAGGCTTATAAAGGCCTGCCAGATTATGTAGCGCGAATAGACTTGTCTGACAGCGAGTTGTTGAAATACATTATCGGAACGATCAGCCCAATGGAACAACCGAAATCTGCTTTCACTAAAGGATTAACTGCCTTTAATCGCTTAAAATCGGGGGTTACTCGCGAAGAATTGATGCATTTGAAAGAAGCGATCTTAGAGGTTGACTCAAAAGCACTCGCAAGTCTTCACAAAGATGTAGCGAGCGTACTGGACGATAGCACGATGGTCGTAATCGGTAATAAAGCGCAAATTGAAACTGAAAATGACTTATTTGATAAAATGTATGAGCTGTATTAAACTGCTGAAAACATACACAATCACTCATAATGAGAAAAGCTAAGATGTATGGGTGAAAGGAGGACATAGAATGAACGTTATCACACCAAAAGAAGTAGCCTCGTTAATGGAAGACGAAAAAGAAGTATCTATCATAGATGTACGTGAAGCTGATGAAGTAGCTTCAGGAGCTATCCCAGGAATCAAACACATTCCTTTAGGAGAATTAGACGAACGCAAAGAAGAACTCGATAAAACAAAAGAACACATTCTTGTTTGCCGGTCTGGAAAACGTAGTGCCGCAGCTTGTAATCAATTAGCAGCTGAAGGGTACACGGTTAAAAATATGACTGGCGGAATGAACGAGTGGGGCGGAAGAGTAGAATAGAAGAGGGTTTTAAAAGGTCCGTGAAGCAGAGTGCTGAATCAACTATTCAGTACGCTTTTTCTATTTAAAAGCGTGCATGTACAATAAATCTCGCTTAAAAATGCAGCAATATTAAAAAGAATAAAATGTATGTGTAAAATAGTTCTCGAGAGCCAATAATTTTACTGGAAAAAAGAAAGAAGGCACTTTATCATAAATGTATGCTTTGCAGGGCAAATACATAAATGAAAGAGGCCTTCTTATGGATAAGATTATATCAAAGGTTTATCAAATAATAAAGGATTCAAGCAACTTAATAGAAACAGAAGAAGCGATTCAAGGCTATATGTATGATGTGTTCGCTCAGTTAATGGGTCAGATTTTGTCGAACTTCAACGAAGTGATCAAAGAGGAAAAACAACGTGAAGGTTGGAAAGTAAAACGAGCAGATTGGAAAACGGTTCAATTTATTTTCGGTCCCGTTCGGTACCGTCGTACCCTAATGGTAGACACTAATGATCAGAACCATTATCCACTAGATGAATGGTTTGGCATTCGAAAATATCAACGCCATAGCCCACTAGTAGAAGTAAAAGTGGCAGAGTTAGCAAGTAAAGCTACTTATCGAGATACCGCAGCTATTCTAAACGAATGGACGGCCGTTACGCTGAATCATCAAACAGTCGGCAGCCTTCTTAAACGCGTTGGAGCAGCACAATCACGCGAGGATGAAGAAAATGTATTGGAACTAGAAGAAGCCACGGAGTTGCCCGAAGGAAAAAAGGTGGACTATTTTTACGCCGAAGCGGATGGGGTTTTTGTACGTGGGACAGAAAAGAAAAAAAGCTTAGAAGTTCGTCATGCCATCCTTTACGAAGGCTGGGAGAAAAACGGAAAGCGCGTCTCTTTAAAAGAACCCAAAGCCATCATGACGACTAAAAAAACCGCTGGTTTTTGGGCAGAAGTCCAAGCTTTTACAGCGAATCATTATGCCTTACAGCAAGCTCAAATCATTACCAATAGTGACGGTGGACAAGGGTATACCGCAGACAAATTCCAAGAAGCTTTTTCTCAATCGAACTACCCTGTTTTAAATCAACTAGACTCTTATCATGTCTTTCAAGGCTTAAACCGCGCGTTTGGATCGCAAAATAACGTTTTTAAACAGCCTATCCGTCAAGCATTAAAAACGCATGATTTAGATGAATTAACTATTTGGTTGGATACGTATGAAAGTACATTAGACGAGACACCGGCAGTGGAAAAATTGAATACGTTTAGAACATACGTATTACGGAATTGGGATCGGATTTTCGACTGGCGTGAAAAAGCAGAACAAGTGCCGAAGGACGCAAGAGGTTTAGGCGCAATGGAGTCGAATCAACGGCATATTTCTTTTCGAATGAAAAAACGTGGGATGCATTGGAGCGCAGAAGGCTGTGAAGCTATGGTAAAAGTAAAACAAGGCATGTTCAATCACACCTTACGCGAAGCCTATCTTCATCAGCAAAATAGAAGTACCCGGCAACAACGCAAGTTGAAACAAACGGTTCGTTTATCGTCGTTATTGCATGAGAAAATACGGCAATCAGTTGGTGCAAAGAATGGGACGATTCCATTATATGCCTCTCATTCATCGGCAATAGGACAATTAATCAAAAGTTTTCGTTAATTCCTGTCTTTTGGGAGAAGGTTCCTGGTTTTAGGAACGTTCTTTCAAAAGATGGGCCAGCAAGCGGCGGAGCCGTGCGGTAGCTGACAAGTGTACAAAAGTAGAGTGCCTAAACTAGCACAGTAATGGGACGCCCGAGAAAAACTTGACACATACTTCTTACCAACGATGACACATACTTCTTACCAACACTATTTGACAAAGAACCTTCTTTATTCTATAATTTAGTTGATTAACACATATGGACATAAGGAAAATAAGCTTTTGTTTTTATCCCATTAGGAAGGAGGCCTGAGTATTTTGAATGTTCCTTAATGGTTAATAAGTTACTAACTCTTTGCGTAATCACGAACAATTTGTCATAAGAATAATTATAGAGAAGTAAAATTAGAACGAACAGTAATTATCTATAATAAAAGGAGAATGAAAATGATTTTGCCAATTTTTAAATTGCTTTCTTGGATTGTTTTTCCTTTCTTTGCTTATTTTGTTTTAAAAAGATTATCTGAGATTCGAGATATATTAATTAAAATGTATGAGAAAAATGAAGGAAATGAAAATCATCTTTAAAAAAGTGATAACTTTTATTTTGGGGTGCTTTTTTTATGTTGAGAAGAGAGAATTACTACGTACTTTCTTTCTACTTAATAAACCAAGATAAATGTACCAATAGTAAACAAGTTTCCACGATTAACTCAAATTATACCAATGACATCTATTAAGAATTCATAACTAATAAACTTTAGTAAAGAATCATGCTCTTCTTTATAAATAAATTATGCTTTTCAAAATCATTGCACTCGGAAATGAAAGCGTGTTCAAAAAAGGAAGAGCCCTTAGTTCAATATTAATTATTCCTACTCGCTAATTATGCCTCCCAGACTTTTATAAGAATTTATTAGATTTTAATAGTGTGATTACTTCATAAAAGCTTTCTCCTAAAGAGATGAACCTCATTATTATGAGAGTCATACAAAAATGCTAGTGGTCGTTAAAAAAAACTAATGAAAAAGGAGATATCAGTAATGAAAACAAAGTTAAAGTTAATTATTATTTCATTTTTTTCTATAGTCACGATGAGTCTCACGCCAATACCAGTCATGGGCGCAGAGATTGATTCTCCAGAACTGTCTCAAGAATTAGTGGGGACAGAAGAATTCGATATTAGAGACGACTTTTATTCAGAAGTTATCGAAACAGAAAAAGGAACATTAACCATTACAGTTGAAGATACAGAAGATCAATTAATAGCCCCTTTTGCTACGTGGCCAAATGGATCGTATAGCAAAAAAGTCAGTGCTAACTTTACGGGTACGCAAGGAGCAAGCTGGTTTGGAACAATGACTGCAACATTTAGAGTAAACCTTAGTCCCTATAATGCTAATATTCTTGGGGTATCAAATGGAGAATTTAATGCATCGGTAATTAGTCCAACTGGAGAAAAGTATTATGAAGTACTTACTCCACATGTAACCGGAAATAGTCGGTACGCTGAAGCAAGATACCGTGAAAAATATAATATTGCGGGGTTTGGCCAACATGATATGTGCTTGTATCTTCAATTAAGAGGAGATGGACATGCTAGAGCATTCATGCGAGGGATTTGGTAATTAATCCAATAAAGCCTCATATTCGTTAGTTGTCATAATCAATTTAGAAAATTACAAAGTAATATATGAATTTCATTCTATAGAAGGTTCATCATCTCTTAAGGAGAGACTTTTTTATGTATTAAATAATCGCAATCACTTTAATGAAACAAACATAGTAAGCTATATGTTCATCACTTGTAAATTGATGAATTGTCATAAAAATCTATCGTATTATCTAGAAAGAAATTTTGGTAAATACTTTTGCGTCTTTATCCCTAATCTCTTTGAAGAATAATAAGTATATAACTTCTTTTTAGCCTATACCATTAAGAAGTGATTAGTGATTCGAACAAGCGTTTCATTCAGTGCTCTACTTAACAACTCTGGCTACCAAGGGAACGGAATTTTGTACTTAATTTCACTAGTGTTGCATTAAAATTTTATTGTTTCCATGGCATAAGAAAACCTCGAGCTCACGCTCGAGGTTTTCTTATGTAACCGCTTTATCTTTTGGGTTATTGGGTCTATCTGAAGGAGAAGTAAAGGCTGCCTCAAATCCTATCGAAAACGTCAACACTCATACTTTGATACACTTAATCCTGTTGCACCACAAGTAGTATTTAATTATGGACATACTTACGTTGCAACAAGTAACCCATGGCCTATGGCTCGGGTAATTTCAAAATAATAACTAATAAGTTTCATCAATAAAAAGAGAGTTGGTTGGTTTATGAGAAAGCCACATATTGCTTTTATTTTATTATTCTTTCTATTACTTCAACATTTCACTTCAATTTTTATTCTTAGATATCAAGTGCTATTCGAAGCAGAAAAAGCAGAACATGAAGAAATTGTCTTTCAGTCGTGGAACGCAGCAACAAGTGGAAATAGAATTATTTCCGAGTTGGATAATTGGTATAACGAAGAGGAATTCTCCATGCTTTTCTTTCCATATTTTGATGACCGTATAGGAGTGTATGGTAAATTAGAAGCTGATTATCTTGTTGATGAAAAAATATCAGATGAGGCTCTGCAACAATTTAATCGAGGATTTGAAGAGGGCGTACCAAGCGTATTGGTAGAGAAAAACTCTGATTGGGTTTACCGTATTAATAATGAAAACAGTACACTAACTATTAATAATGAAGTATTTAATGTTGTTGGCCTTTTTGAAACGACTATAGAAGATTCTTCGCAGCAAGTTGATTCAGAAGTCAATCTCATTCACACGTTTACTCCATTAAATCTGTCAGCTGGTGAATACGAAGTATATGGAGTGGATCAAGAAAGTATTGGTCCACTATTTAGTGAATTTGTGGCGCAAGGGAATGAAATTGCAATAAATGCTGAACTAGATAAACAATCTAGTTTATTTTTCAATCTTATAAACGATAGCTTCTTACAGCCAATGTTAATCATCTTAGGTATTGCTTTTTTCAATTTATTTATTATTCTATTTCACTAGTGTTGCATAAAACTATATCCTTACCGAATTTCAGTATTGTTAATTAAATCACAAGACGTTTTCGTTTAATATTAAAAAAAAGTCAAATGCTGGCACAGAGGCTGCTGAAAAACTAGCAGTCTAAAATTATCATGTACAAACACAAAAAAATAATCAGTGATTTCTGAATTTTTACGTAAACGTAAACAGTTATCACTGATTATTTTTGTCTATTTTCTTCATTTTTTCTTGTTTTTTCTTCTTTCAGCTTTATAATTCGCTTCATATTCACTACAAAGAGCGTGGTGGCCCCTTGTAATTTCATGCCAAATAAACCGGTTAAATGCGCTTTTTTATAACCGTGTCTATTTTTTAATTCATTATTTTTTGCCTCTATTTTATATCTGTTTTTTGAACGTTCTTTAAAATAGTCGCTTTCTTCAAAGGCTAATTGTTGTGTATGTTCTCTATTTTTTATAGTGACAGAGTATGTTTTTGTTTTAGTGTTGTTATAGCAAGTATCTTTTAATGGGCATTGTTTACATTTTTCGACATCAAAGATAAAAAAACACTTTAATTATTCTACAAAATATATCAATTCCATAAAAGGAGAAATGAACAACCAAATAAATAAATTGGAGTTTAAATCAATTCAAAATCTCATTAAAATTTCTAATGAGAAAAATGTATCAGATCAAACGCGGTTTTCTAAGCAAATTCATAAGTTTCCATAACGCGAAACCTAAATGTACGTTGACTTGGAATCGAAACTATAGTTATATTAAATTATATTTTGTTTGTCCTTTGAGAATTAAATAGTTTACAAGTTTATAGTTCTTGTTAAAAAAACTTAGTCGGTCGGCTTCCCATTGCAAAATGCATAGATCAGCCTACGGACTATTGCTAATAGAAATTAGCTGCTACGCTGTGATAAGTATATCGTCAAGTTGCAACTTGATAAGATCAGCTATGCTCATGCAATGACATTATCAAAAAAAAATTGATAACGGAGCGCGAGTGTGAGACGCCATGATTTTTAATTAAGAATAAATTAATTAGAAGAGCGGATGAAGAGAGCTTTTATATTGAATGGGATTGATTTGTTTCTTATTTTTTTAGTTTACATAATATATATTATACAAAGTAGTTGACAGAGATAATAACTGGTTAAAACTTAAAAATTATCCTCTTTTATCCTGTTTTCTTTCTCTTGAGCTGTTTTTTGATTCCAACTTAAGAAAATTTTTTTTCTTTCTTTATTATAGTTCGATTCACTTGTTGACTGAACTTTATCTCACTGATTGTTTTTGTTTGAGTTCTTAGAAATTTATCTTTCAACTCATTACATGTTGTAACTATTTACTTCAAATAGTTATGATTTCATTTTGCTGTACTAAAAACTCTTTTAATCCATATATTAGTTTCTCAGCACGTTTCTAAGCTCATTTCAGTTTAGTTTGCTGCCGTCTGTCCGTAAATGTTTTTTAACGACAAACATCCTGATGACTGATTTTTTATCAGCCTTCAGGATGTTTGATTGCTTTACAGCTTATTTAGTTAAAGCTTCTGTTAATTGTGGAACCACTTGTTTCTTACGTGATACGACACCTTTTAAGACTGCTTTGTTGTTTTCTAGTTTTACGTTAAAGGCTTCTTCAACAGCTGCAATCGGATTACCGATAGCCAAAACCACTGAATCACTATCTAAGATATTTGTGACAACTAAAATAAATAAATCATAACCGTTATCTAAATTGGCTTGTTGGATAGCTTCTTCTAATTGAGCTTGTTTAGAAAAGACATCTTCTACATCAACCACATTGATTTGTGCAATACGGACGTTTTTGTCGCCCATTGGGAAACTTTTTGCATCCATATCAATCAATTCTTCAGCCTTTTTGTCGCTCATGTTTGTTCCAGCTTTCAACATGTCTAAACCATATACATCTAAATCGACTTCAGCAATAGCTGCAAGTTCTTTTGCTGCTGCCTCATCTTCAGCTGTAGACGTTGGTGATTTAAACAATAATGTATCTGAAACAATGGCTGACAACATTAAACCAGCGATGTTTTTAGGAATGGTTACGCTGTTTTCTTTAAAGATTTTCAATACAATCGTTGCTGTACAACCAACTGGTTCTGCACGGTAGTACAAAGGATTTGCTGTATCAATATTTGCGATACGGTGATGGTCTACAACAGATGCGATTTCAACGTCTTGAATATCTGAAACACTTTGTTGTGCTTCATTATGATCCACTAAGTAAACCGTGTCGGTTTCATTTGCTGCTGTTTCAATGACGCGTGGTGCTTTCATACCAAAGTATTTTAATGCGTATGCAGTCTCTTCCCCTATTTCTCCTAAAGCTACCGCTTCTGTATCTTTTCCTAATTCATTTTGCAAGTAAGAAAATGAGATAGCTGATGCAATAGCATCTGTATCTGGGTTTTGATGTCCAAAAACTAAAATTTTGCTCATTTGTCATGACACTCCTTTATTTTGATTCACATCTTTTATAGTAGAACAAATTAGCTTTTTAGTCTAGAGGCATAGTCTTTTTCTTCTAAAAATTTGTCAAAATAGGTGAAAAATTGATTCACACGATCGAGTGTTCTTTTCTCTTTTTGATACACAAATGCCAGTGTATATGTAATAGGTGGATCAAATGGCAGCATCTGTTGATCGTTTTCTAAAGGATGAGCATCAATATACGATTTAGGTAATGCAGAGAGAGAATTGGTTTTTTGACTAAATAACTGTAGTTGTCTTGGCGTTGAAAAATAGCCCGAAACTAAAGGCAAATCAAGATTATGTTGGACAAATTTAAACCTTAAAATATCATTGACATAAAAATTCCGTGGATAAAAAACCCATTTATGATTAGTCGTTTCGTTTAAACGAACGGAGACACGATCTTTTAACTCAGCACTCTGATGCAGTAGAAATAATTCTTCAGCTACTATGATTTTGGATGAATAATGAGTCCAATTTTTTATCGTGTCTTCCGGCAAACACAAAATAGCGAAATCGATTTGATTCTTTTCTAATTGGTGCCAGATTTCTTCTCTGGACAACAAATACAACGATACTTTGCAAGTAGGAAAGGTTCCATAATAAGACGCTATAAAGTCCATAAAGACTCCATCTTCTATCGATGACAGTAAACCTATTTTTAAGTGGCCGTTTTTTTCATTTTCTAAGTATTCTATGTCTTCAATGGCGTTTTTAAAGGTCGTTTGAACCGATTGTGTGGCTCTGACCATAACTCGCCCAGCATCCGTTAACCGCATCTCTCTGCCTTTGAAATAAAATAAAGGAACACCTAATGCTCTTTCAAATTTTTTGATTCTTTGCGTTAAAGCGGGTTGTGAGATACCCAACTTTTGTGCAGCATATGTATAGTTCATGGTTTCAGTTAATTGAATAAAATAATCCAATGTTTTTCCTGAAAACACACTCTGGTCTTTTAAATTCATTCTGATTCCCTTCCTCTTTAACCTTTCCCCTACCTTCATCATAAGCAAACAACTAAAAAAGAGCAATCTTAAATTGCTCTTTTAATAGAATATTTATTCACTTATTGAACAAATTGGTACAATTTATAATCTTCGATATGCAATAATCGATTGGCGTTATCGATTCTGTCTTGTGTAGGCGGCTCAATCCCTTGCAATTTATAAGGAATGTTCAACGCTGCATATTTATAAAGTCCTAGTTTATGGTAAGGGAGAATCTCCACTTTCACGACATTTTTCAGTTTTTTTATAAATTGGTCTAGTCGAATAAGATCTTCGTCAAAGTCCGAACGTTCCGGAACCAATACATGTCTGATCCACACAGGTTTCCCTATATCAGATAAATAACGTGCCATATTTAGGATATTTTCGTTAGAATGCATCGTTAACTGCTTGTGCTTTTCTGCATCAATGTGCTTAATATCAAACAATAACAAGTCTGTATAGGACATCAATTCCTCAAAACGACTAAAAAAAGGTTCATCCCGTGTAAAGGGCTGGCCACAAGTATCCAATGTCGTATGGACCCCTTCTGCTTTGGCTTTTTTGAAATACTCAATCAAAAAATCAATATGCAGCAAGGGTTCACCTCCACTAACCGTAATTCCGCCTTTTTTACCCCAATAATCACGATACTGTAACGCTTCATCCAGTAATTCATCAGCCGTATAAGGCGTACCTCCTCCCATATTCCAAGTATCCGGATTATGACAAAACTCGCATCTCATACGGCACCCTTGCATAAACGTAACAAAACGTATACCAGGACCATCAACTGAACCAAAACTTTCTGTCGAATGCACATATCCGATGACAGGTTCATTACTCATTGTATTTGACTCCTTTTTGTAAAAGGGCTAAGAAGATATTCTTCCTAGCCCTTCCTTTTTACTTAAACTAGCTATGCTATGACAGCAACGGTCGCTTAATGATTTTCTGTCTTACATGCTGGCATGCATGGTGCGATTGATAACATCCATTTGTTGTTCGCGTGTTAATTTGATGAAGTTTACAGCGTATCCTGATACCCGGATCGTTAATTGAGGGTAGTTCTCAGGATGATCCATAGCATCAACCAACGTTTCACGATTAAAGACGTTTACGTTCAAATGATGTCCGCCTTTAGATACGTATCCGTCTAACATACTAGCTAAGTTTTCTTGTTGTACGTCATCTTCTTTACCTAATGCTTTTGGAATGATAGAGAATGTATTTGAGATACCGTCTAACGAATATTTGTACGGGATTTTAGCTACTGATGTCAAACTAGCCAATGCTCCATGAGTATCTCTGCCGTGCATTGGGTTAGCTCCTGGTGCAAAAGGTTCTCCTGAACGACGTCCATCAGGTGTATTGCCCGTCTTCTTACCGTACACGACATTTGAGGTAATGGTCAAAATAGAAGTCGTATGTGTAGCTCCACGATAAGCAGGATGTTTTTTTACTTTGCCCATGAACGTTTTTAATAACCAGATCCCGATTTCATCAGCGCGGTCGTCATTGTTTCCGTATTTAGGGTAATCGCCTTCGATTTCGTAATCCACTACTAAACCATCTTCATCACGAATGGTTTTAACTTTAGCGTATTTGATAGCAGATAATGAGTCTATGGCTACAGAAAATCCAGCAATACCCGTTGCCATTGTTCTAAGGATATCGCTATCATGCAACGCCATTTCGATGCGTTCATAAGAATATTTGTCGTGCATGTAATGAATGATGTTCAATGTATTCAAATACAGCCCTGCGATCCATTCCATCATTGTATCGTATTTTTCCATAACTTCATCATAATCCAAATATTCAGAAGCAATCGGTTGATACTTAGGTCCAATTTGTTGTTTAGATTTTTCATCTACCCCGCCATTAATCGCATACAATAACGTTTTAGCCAAGTTGGCGCGAGCTCCGAAGAATTGCATTTGTTTTCCGATACGCATAGCAGATACACAGCAAGCGATCCCGTAATCATCGCCCCATTCCACACGCATGATGTCGTCATTCTCATATTGAACAGCACTGGAAGCAATAGACACTTTGGCACAGAATTTTTTGAAATTCTCCGGCAACTGTTTAGACCATAGGATAGTCAAGTTTGGTTCTGGAGCTGGTCCCAGATTAGACAAAGTATGTAAGAACCGATAGCTGTTTTTAGTCACCATATGACGGCCATCAATCCCCACACCCGCGATAGCTTCCGTTACCCAAGTAGGATCACCTGAAAATAAGTCGTTATAATCCGGTGTACGAGAGAATTTTACTAAACGCAATTTCATCACAAAGTGATCTACGATTTCTTGCGCTTCTGCTTCAGTTAAAGTACCAGCTTTTAGATCACGCTCCATGTAAATATCTAAGAAAGTTGATGTACGTCCTAATGACATTGCAGCACCATTTTGTTCTTTGACGGCTGCTAAATAACCCAAGTACAACCATTGAAAAGCTTCTTTCGCTGTAGCAGCAGGTTGAGAGAGATCAAAACCATAGATATGTCCTAATTCTTTCAATTCGCCCAAAGCCCGAATCTGTTCATTGATCTCTTCACGGTCACGTATGATGTCATCACTCATTGTATCGTAACCCTTAGTGTCTAGATCTGCTTTCTTTTCTTTAATCAAATAATCTACGCCATATAGCGCTACACGACGATAATCCCCAATGATCCGTCCACGTCCATATGCATCTGGCAAACCAGTGATGACTCCGCTGCGACGAGCAGCACGAATCTCAGGTGTATAGGCATCAAAAACACCTTGGTTATGAGTTTTACGGTAATCACGAAAAATGTGAGAAACTTCTGGGTCTATTTCGTAGCCATAAGATTCTGCAGACTGTTCACTCATACGTATACCGCCAAATGGTTGTAAACTGCGTTTGAAAGGTTTTTCTGTTTGGAATCCCGCAATTTGTTCCAATTCTTTATTTAAGTAACCAGCAGCATGAGATGTAATGGTAGAAACAACTTTTGTATCCATATCCAATACTCCGCCTGCTTGTTGTTCTTGACGGTTTAAATCCATGACTTGATCCCAAAGGGCAGTAGTCGCTTCTGTTGCGCCCTCTAAAAATTCATCTGTGCCATCGTACGGATGATAATTTTGTTGGATAAAATCCCTTACATTTACTTCTTCTTTCCAAACCTTACCTTTAAACCCTTTCCATTGTTCCATTTCCTTACCTCCGTATATCTAATGTGAGTCGTTTTAGTCTAACAAACTTTTTTACACGCTCATTATATCACATAAATAAAAAATATCCAATTCTTATATAGAACTTTTTTAACAATAGCTTGTCTCCTCCCGCTGAGCCTTACTCATTTTATACTTTAAAATAAGCTTTTAAAATTTGTGAAAAAGGTATAAAAAATCAAAAATAGTCAAGTTTTTAAAATCACATAAAACTCTTTATCTACAAAAAAACCAGTATCATCGCTCAGGATGATACTGGAGAACCATTGCTTATCATTGCAGATAGTTATTTCCCTGCTTTTATAAGCGTTTTGTTTTGAATCAGAAAAATAGCCAGTATACTAATCAAAATACCAGTCCCTACCAAGATCCATTCTATTTTCAGCATATCGGCAAGTGGGCCGAACACAAGCATCCCTAATGGCATCATAGAAGTAGATATCATACTCATAATACCAAATACTCGCCCTAAATAATTTTCTGTCACTTTTTCCTGTAACATGACAGTCGCAGGTGTATTGAAAACAGGAAGTGCAACTCCAAATACACCAAACGAGAAAAGATAGTACCAAAAATTCGGCAGTACACCGAGAGCAATCGTACAAAGTCCCATTACCATACTGGCGGAAGCAATTGTAATAATTTTATTCTTAAACCCGCCCCAAACAGCAATGAGGGCTCCTCCTGCTATCATACCAATGGAAAACGCAATTTCAATCACCGATAACCGCCAAAGTTCTTCTCCATAGGTACGTGTTACTTGCAACGGAGTCAAAAATGAAGCTGGTGCAATCAACAAGAATAAGACAGACATGAAAAAGAAGAAAACTTTTAAATAGTCATGATGCTGGATATAGCTGATTCCTTGCATAAAATCAGTAAAATAGCTATTCATTTCCTCTGTTGCCGCTTTGTAGTGAGTTGGTACTTTTAAAATCAATAAGACAGCAATAGCTAATGCTGCGGTAACTACATCAATCATGAAAATCATTTCCATCGTCGCAATATCTAACAAAGCGGCACTAACTACTGGCGAAATAAACATGACCATCGCTTGGATAGTACCATTGATTCCATTAATTTTCGTTAGCATTTCTTCGGGAACAATCTGTGGTAAAATCGCACCGATTGCTGGCGTTTGAATTCCAGCACCAAAAGCGCGAATAGCGGCCATCAAGTAAAGCAACCAGATGGAACCAGACCCTAGAAAGAAAAGAATGGCAAGAATCAACGTCGCAAATGCAATCAACCCGTCTGATAACATGATGAGTACTTTTCGGTTATAGCGGTCTGCCCATACTCCTGCAACTAGGGACAATAGAAATGTTGGAATAAAACCACAAATAATATACAGTGTCATCATTGTTCCGGAGTCTGTTGTTAAGGTGACATGCCACAACATGGCATACTGAACAAGAGACGAACCAAACAATGTAATCGTTTGGCTGCTTAGAAAGAGAGTAATATTCCTTAACCAGTTCGTCGGATGCTGCTGTCGGTGTGCATTCATTTTTTCAACCCATTTCTCTTCTAAACACTGTTGTTTCGCGAAATAATATTAGCAATATCCTTCTCGAAAAGCATTTAATCAATTAATTACTTCTGTATGGAAACAACGTACCATATGCTCGATCATAGTCTCTCCAAGATCCGTAAATGTCGCTACCCCTCGTCTATGAAGGGCAGTTTTGAACCCTTCCGCATCAGCTCCTGCCACAGTTAGAAAATCGCAAATATCTGTTGTTACACCTACTACATGAATTTTACCTACTCCTGAAGTTCTCAATGTATCCGCTAGACCAGTTTTGAAAAAAGCATTATAGTTGGTTTTTGGTTGATAGAGAAGATTTTCATGGCCTTGATGTTTCTGAAACCAATCGTTTAATTCTCCGTATAAGAGCTGCCCATTCGTTCCTACAACATTATGAGGCGGCCATAATTCAAAATGTGGGTCATCTGGTTGATGGGCATCCATTGCAACGACAACTGTATGACCACCTGCTAAAAATTCAGTGGCTAGTTCCTGGATATAAGGGCTGATTTCCTGTGCAGGTCTCCCCACTGTTAAGGTTCCATTATCAGCAACAAAATCATTACTCATGTCAACGATTAATAAAGCTTCTTTTGGCATGTAAATCCCTCCTAAAATTTTGACAATGATTTGAATTAAAGAATAAAAAAGCTCACATTTGTGTTCATTCATTTTACTAAATTGAAAGCCTGATTACAATTTATCTAATGCTTATTCACTTCCATTTCAAGTACAAAAAAACCAAGCCCGTAATACAGCTTGGTTTAAATGACTCTCTAGTTTGTTGGTTCGTCTTCTTTAAGGTACACAATATTATTTTCTTTAATCGCTTTTGGCTCGCCATCAGCAACTTGATCCAAGATAAAGGAACCATTGCTGTATCGATCACTGACTACATAATTTTCAGGTTTCATCTCGATCAATTTGTCTTTCGTCGTGACAATCGAATACAGTTCATTGTCTTCTCCTGTTACTTTTGTCAACAACGCAATCCGATGTGGTTTTTTTTTCAGTTCTCTAAAGACCATTAATCCACGTTTCGCTCTTCCTAGAACAGAAAAGTCTGCCAGATCCATTTTCTTAACGGCTCCTCTTTGAGAAATGACCATAACGTCCGTCTTCGGCGCCTCTACGTTCATCAATACGCCGTTAACAACATAATCTGTCTCTTTCAAATTGATTGAACGTACACCAGTAGCTTTTGCTCCTATGACAGGAACTTCACTCAGTGAATAACGCAATCCAAAACCAAGATGGGTTACCAAAAAGACGTCCTGCATCAATGCATTTTCGGTTATTTCAACATTGACCACACGATCGGTCTCTGTTTTCAACTTCATTGCTTTAGTCGATTTCGTCTTATAACTTCTCCATGGTTTAAACACATTCGCTTCTACTTGTTTGATATACCCTTCTTTTGACATCAACGTAAAAGTTGGTCCAGCAACAAAATCATTGAAGCCAAAAACTTTCAAGACCTTTTCATCCGGCTCTAAACTAATGTATTGAGATAGATGGTCTCCCATTTCTTTCCATTTTAAATCGCTTAGTTCATGTACGGATCGGTAAATGACATTACCTTTGGTCGTGAAAATCAAGAGGTGTTCCAATGTAGTCAATTTGTCTACAAAGATCGGGTAGTCTCCTTCTTTCATTCCCACATCTTCCGCAGGTGAAGCTGTATAAGAACGCAGGCTGGTTCGTTTGATATATCCTTCATTAGTGACGACCACTACAACGTCTTCTTCTGGAATCAACACTTCTTTATTGATTTTCAATTCTTCAATTTTATCTTCCAGTTGAGTCAAGCGCGGTGTAGCATATTTCTTTTTGATCTCTCTCAATTCTGCCTTGATCACACGTTTCATTTCGGCAGGGCTGTTTAAGATTTTTTGGTAGCTTTCAATAGCTTGATGCAGTTCTTTGGCTTCTTTTTCTAGCGCCGTAACGTCTGTATTGGACAAGCGGTACAACTGTAAGGAGACAATAGCTTCCGCTTGGATCTCCGTAAACCCGAATTGAGCCATGATGTTTTCTTTAGCATTCTTTTTATCGGTACTCTTACGAATCGTCGCGATCAATTGATCCATGATAGAAACAGCTTTGATCAATCCAGTCACAATGTGTTGTCGATGTTCTGCTTTACGCAATGTGTAATGCGTCCGTTTAGTGATGACTTCTTCTTTATGTTCCAAATAAGCTCCCAACATGCGAGCAATGCCCACCTGCATAGGACGTTTATTGTCGATAGCCACCATATTGAAGTTGTAATTGACTTGCAAGTCGGTATTTTTCAATAAATACGTTAAAATACCTTCCGCATTGGCTTCTTTTCTCAACTCAACAACGATACGAAGTCCTTCTCTATCTGTTTCATCCCGTACTTCGGCTATGCCTTCAATCCGTTTGTTCAGACGAATCTCGTCCATTTTACGGACCAAGTTAGCCTTGTTCACTTCATAAGGGATTTCCGAAATGGTAATTTGCTGTTTACCACCGCGCAGTTCCTCAATCTCCGTTTTTGAACGGACGATTATTTTACCTTTACCGGTTTCATAGGCTTTACGAATGCCGTCGATTCCTTGGATAATGCCTCCTGTTGGAAAATCTGGAGCTTTGATGTAATCCATCAATTTTTCGGTGGTGGCATTTGGATGATCCACATAATAGATAGTGGCATCAATGACTTCGCTAAGGTTATGCGGCGGGATATCCGTTGCATAACCTGCAGAAATACCTGTCGCCCCATTGACCAATAAATTAGGGTAACGAGCAGGCAGTACCGTCGGTTCCTCTGTAGTATCGTCAAAGTTCAGCATAAACTCTACGGTGTCTTTATCAATGTCCCGTAATAATTCATCCGAAATAGAAGACAAGCGTGCTTCCGTATACCGCATAGCCGCTGGAGGGTCTCCGTCCATACTACCGTTATTCCCGTGCATCTCGATCAGCACTTGACGTTGCTTCCAATCTTGACTCAAACGTACCATCGCTTCGTATACACTGGAGTCCCCATGAGGGTGGTAATTCCCGATAACGTTACCCACTGTTTTAGCAGATTTCCGAAAACCTTTTTCAGAAGTATTTCCTTCCACATTCATGGAAAAAAGAATCCGTCTTTGGACGGGTTTTAAGCCGTCACGGATATCCGGCAAGGCACGTTCTTGAATAATGTATTTGGAATACCGTCCAAAGCGATCTCCCATGACTTCTTCTAATGTAAGCTCTTGAACCTCATTTTTATTCTCCATCTAGCGCACTTCCTTCGTTCTCTGATTCATTGTCGTTCATGATTTGTGAATTTTCCAAAATACTTCCGCCTTCTTCAAGAGAAAATTCTACATGGGATTCGATCCATTTTCTTCTTGGTTCCACTTTATTGCCCATTAATACGGAAACCCGTTTTTCAGCTTGAGCCACGTCATCAATGCGCACCCGAATCAAGGTTCTGGTTTCTGGGTTCATTGTGGTGTCCCATAGTTGGTCCGCATTCATTTCCCCTAACCCTTTGTACCGTTGCAAGACATAATTTTTCCCAAAGTCTTTCGTTACGTCGACCAATTCATCATCTGTCCAAGCATAAGCGACTTTTTCTTTTTTGCCGAACCCTTTGGATAACTTATACAATGGAGGCAATGCCAAGTAAACTTTTCCAGCTTCGATTAATGGTTTCATGTAACGGTAGAAGAACGTCAACAGCAATACTTGGATGTGCGCTCCATCCGTATCCGCATCGGTCATGATAATGACTTTATCGTAATTGCAGTCCTCAATATCAAATTCTGGACCTACTCCAGCACCAATCGTATAGATCATCGTGTTGATCTCTTCATTTTTCAGAATATCTTGAATGCTGGCTCTTTCAGTGTTGACGACTTTTCCGCGCAAGGGCAGAATAGCTTGGAATTTACGATCTCGACCTTGTTTCGCTGAACCGCCAGCCGAATCTCCCTCCACCAAATACAATTCGTTTTTCTTCGCATTTTTACCTTGTGCCGGTGTCAATTTACCAGAAAGCAAGCCGTCATTCTTTTTGCGTTTTTTCCCTGTTCTGGAATCGTCACGCGCTTTACGAGCAGCATCACGCGCTTCTCTAGCTCTGATCGCTTTACGAACGAGCTGTTGGCTTAATTCGCCGTTCTCTGTGAGGTAATAGTTCATTTGGTCACTGATGACTGAATCGATTGCTGAACGGGCTTGAGGGGTTCCTAATTTGCTTTTAGTCTGCCCTTCGAACTGCAACAGGTCTTCAGGGATCCGAACCGAGATAACAGCAGCTAATCCTTCACGAACATCACTGCCTTCAAGATTTTTGTCTTTTTCTTTCAACAGATTCACTTTACGGGCGTATTCATTAAAGGTTTTGGTCAAAGAAGTTTTCATTCCAGCTTCATGAGTACCGCCGTCTTTTGTCCGTACGTTGTTAACGAATGATAAGATGTTTTCTGAGTAGCCATCGTTGTACTGGAAAGAAAACTCGACTTCGATACCATTGCTGTCCCCAGCAAAATACGCTACAGGTGTTAATGTATCTTTGTCTTCATTTAAATAATCCACAAACTCTTTGATGCCTTCTTCATAATGGAAAACATCTGATTGATCATTGCGTTCGTCGATCAATTCAATGCGGACATTTTTCAGTAGAAAGGCCGATTCTCTTAAGCGCTCAGACAAAACATCGTAAGAAAAAGTCGTCGTAGAAAAAATAGACGGATCCGGTTTGAAGTGGACAGTCGTCCCATTTTTCTCTCGAGTAGCTTTTTTAATCATATTTCCTTTAGCTTTACCGCCATTGATAAATTCTTGCGTGTATTGTGAACCATCACGATACACCGTTACGGAAAGTCTTTCTGAAAGTGCATTGACCACACTGGCCCCTACACCGTGTAAACCACCAGATGTTTTATAGCCGCCTTGACCAAATTTTCCACCTGCATGTAAAACGGTAAAAATAACTTGGATCGTTGGAATCCCCGAAGAGTGCATTCCTATAGGCATCCCACGACCATTGTCTCTTACTGTCACACTATCGTCTTTGTGCAAAGTCACTTTGATTTCATTCCCAAAACCCGAAAGGACCTCATCCACTGAATTATCTACGATCTCATAAACTAAGTGATGCAATCCTCTGGTGTCCGTAGACCCGATGTACATACCTGGTCTTTTGCGGACGGCTTCCAATCCTTCTAATACCTGGATGGAAGAGTCATTATATTCATATTTGTCTTTTGCCATATCTTTCAAAACTCCCTACACCATACAAATTCTTTTCTTACATGTATTGCTTTGATTATTTTTTTGAATGAACTTTACATCATGTATCAAGTCATTTTAACATACTTATACCGTTTACAGAGCATTTAAAAAGAACATTCAAATCATACCTATTTTATGAATCTTAGTCAACTAGTCGAGGAACAGACTCTTTTCTATTTCCGTCAACCAAACTAAACCGAATAGGTGTTCGGTTTATTATACCAAAAATTTCTCTAAAATGGCAGTTTTCCTTCAAATCAGCTTTTTCGAAACCACTTTCTTTCCCGAAAACAATCCTTTTTCTCTTTTATCCTGTGTAGTATTTTAAAAGAATAAATGGTAAAATGAGTCGTACGCAGCAAATCAAGTTGGTAAGGAGAGAAATTGATCGATGACAACAATACTCATGTTTGTTCTATCGTACCTTTTAGGATCGATTCCCTCAGGCGTATGGATTGGGAAAAAGTTTTACAATACAGATATCCGTGAATATGGAAGCGGCAACACAGGGACTACCAATACCTTTCGAGTGCTTGGAGTAAAGGCAGGAATAACTGTTTTAGCAGCAGATGTTCTTAAAGGGACATTAGGCGCTAGTCTGCCTTATTTTTTTCATTCTGATTTAAACCCTATGGTAGTGGGGCTTGCAGCTATTTTGGGACACACTTATCCTTTATTTGCCCAGTTTAAAGGCGGTAAAGCAGTTGCGACCAGTGCAGGGGTATTGCTGGCCTATAATCCACCATTCTTTATCTATTGTATTGCATTGTTTGGTATATTATTGTACTTTACACGCATGGTGAGCTTAAGCAGTATGACGGCCTTAGTTCTCATTACTTTTTCCACTTTGTTCATACACGACTGGGTGTTAACAATCATTGCCTTTATCCTGACAATATTTATTACGTATCGTCACCGAGATAATATCACCCGTATCAAGAATGGGACTGAAAGCAAAGTTCCATTTGGGTTTCGTTATAAAAATGAAAACTGATCTGTCTTGTTCTTATAAAAACCAGCGAAGCAGGCAGCTTCTCTTTTGTTTTCAAAGTCAAAGACGCAAAAAAGGCTGTCTCAAAATTGAGACAGCCTTTTTCTTGTTCTATACTCTTTGACGTTGGCAAATAAAAAATAGTTTCCTTTTCAGTTGAACCTTTTAGAAACTCATCCCCAACAATTTCTTTGCCATCGCCAGCATATGAAGAGCCCCTTTTCCTGCTTTTTAAAACGACCGGAAAACAGTCGTTAATTAACTTGGATGGAATATTTCGTTTGGAATGTCTCTTGAGCGGGCAGCGTTTGAATGCCTAGTTTATCTTCCAGCTTACCTGAAGCATCAACGGTATCGGCTATTCCATGCCACGGTTCAATACATACAAAAGGAGCTTTTTTCCCAGGAACAGACCATACCCCAACATAAGGGTGATTTTCAAATGTAACCTCTACAGAATGAGGCGTTTTATCAGATTGTATGCTAAAAGTATTGCTGTTTTTCACTTCAAATACTAACGCATCGTTATCAAACAATTCTCTATCCAAACGCAATGTAGTGTTTGTTTGAGCTAAAGTTGTATGAGCGGTATCTGCATAAGGACCCTGCAGCGGAATTTGTTTTCGAGATCGTCTTGGCAAAAAGCTCAAGTAATAATCTTCGAACTTAGTAGACTCAGTCAAAGGTACATTAAATCCAGGATGTCCGCCTATAGAGAAGTACATCTGTTCACTGTCAGCTGTATTTTTAACTGAATAGGATACTTGTACTGTATTTTCGATAACTTCATAAGCTATAAGGAGAGCAAAATCGAACGGATACAGTTGTTTGCTTTTTTCGCTGGAAGTCAATTGGAAAACGACTTTTTGCTCTTCTTGTTCCACCAATTCAAAGTCTTCGTCTCGAGCAAATCCATGTTGTGTCATAGAATAAGTCTGGCCTCTATAGGTGTAGGAATCTTCTTTTAATCGGCCTACTATCGGAAACAACACCGGAGACTTTCTATTCCAATACTCTTTATCTCCTTGCCATAAGTACTCTATTTCCGTTCCGTTGCTCCGGATACTTTGCAGTTCTGCCCCTTTTGAAGCAATCTCTACAGTTAAGTAGTTGTTTTTTATGCTGACGGTCATCTACATCATCTCCTATAATTCTCTAATTGTTGACTAAGCGCTTGCTTTAGAATAAGAAAAATAACCTCACATCCGAACATGGAGGCTTTTTTCTAGTTGATCGAGCTGCTCACTGCAGCCCGGTCATCATTTTTCAAGCATGTGCACTAACTTTTCGTTCTTGATACGAATGTAAGTCCCTTTCATACCAAGCGATCTAGACTCAATGATTCCGCCAGATTCTAATTTTCTTAAGGCATTGACAATCACAGACCTGGTAACGCCCACTTCATCAGCCACATTGGCTGCCGTTAAACGTCCTTCCAATCCATCTAATTGTTTGAAAATAGCTTTTACAGCTTTTGATTCGCTGTAAGACAACGTATTTAAAGCCAGTTGAACCGTAGCATCGTCTCGAGCATCTTTTTCCACTTCTTGTTTCTTGATGTTCAAGACTTCAATCCCTACAATAATGGCGGCATGTTCTCCAAGAATCAGGTCGCTGTTGTCAAACTCAGGTGTTTCACGCGCTAAAATCAGCGTTCCCAGGCGTTCTCCGCTGGCAAAAATAGGAATGATCGTGGTCAGCCCTGACGTAACTTTTTCCCGCGATTCTATAGGGAAAACCGTATAATCACTCTCAATACCGATGTTTGCCGTAGTGAGAGTTATTTCCAACATGCTGTCTGCATATTCTTTCGGAAATTTCTTTTCGATCAACATTTGTTTGACGCGATCATTGTTGATCGCGTGTTTTTCAAAGAATCCTAACAAATTTCCTTTTTCATCAATCAAATACGTATTGACTTTCAAAATATCGCCTAAATTTTTAGTTAAATTCGTAAAAGGCAGTTGATCGGTATCTTTATTTCCTGAATCAACGATTCCTCCAACTGTTTGAAGGAGGCGATTCATGTTGCGCATTTTTTCTAGTAGTTCTTCCATTTTTCATCCACCACCAAGTTACAGAATATAACGACTCAAATCTTTATCGGCAACAATATGTTGCAGTTTATCATCAATGTAATTTTCCGTAATTGTGATTTCACCCATTTGCATATCAGGAGCTTCAAACAATAAGTCTTCCAATACTTTTTCTAAAATGGTATGCAATCTGCGGGCACCAATGTTATCCGTTTCCGTATTCACTTGGTACGCAATATCCGCCATTCGTTCAATGGATTCATACGTGAAGGTGACGGTGATATTTTCTGTTTTGAGCAATTCTCGGTATTGTTTGACCAAGGCATTGTTAGGCTCCGTTAAAATCTTAACAAAGTCATCTTTCGTCAAATCATCTAATTCTACGCGAATCGGGAAACGTCCTTGCAACTCGGGAATCAAGTCACTTGGTTTAGACACGTGGAAAGCACCTGAAGCGATAAACAGTACGTGATCTGTTTGGACAGTTCCATATTTTGTGCTGACGGTAGACCCTTCTACGATAGGCAATATATCTCTTTGAACTCCTTCACGAGAAACTTGGCCATCATTTTTTCCTTTAGAAGTGATTTTATCGATTTCATCAATAAAAATGATACCGGAATTTTCAGCCAATTTAACGGCTTCCGCATGGATATCTTCCGCATTAACCAGTTTTTCAGATTCTTCTTGAACAAAGATTTCTAGCGCTTCTTTAACCGTTACTTTTCGTTCCACTTTTTTCTTAGGAGACAATGCGCCTAATGTATCAGAAAGATCGATACCCATTTGCTCCAAACCGGCATTCATTGGCGAATTCATCGTTTTCTTTTGTTCGTCTACTTTAATTGTGATCTCGCGGTTGTCTAAAATCCCATCACGAATTTGTTGTTGGATATTCGCGCGATTGGTAGAAATCTCAGGAGTGACTTCTTCTGATTCTTCTTCCATCGGATCAAACTGATTTGGATTGATGCCCATATTTTGAAACATTGCTCCGAAAGGATTGTTCGCATTATTTGCTTGTCGCTGTTCTTTTTTGATGCCGGGCACTAAAATTTTAGCCACACGTTCAATCGCTCTTTTTTCAGCTTGAACGTATACTCTGGAATATTGTTGTTTCTTCACGATTTGGACCGCTGATTCCACTAAATCCCGAACCATTGATTCTACGTCGCGTCCAATGTAGCCCACTTCAGTAAACTTAGTAGCTTCAACTTTGACAAATGGCGCTTTGACAATATAAGCTAATCGTCTGGCAATTTCTGTTTTACCTACACCCGTTGCTCCGATCATCAAGATATTTTTAGGAGTGATCTCTTGTTGCATTTCTTCGCTTAAGTGTAAACGACGGTAGCGATTGCGCAAGGCAACAGCCACTGATTTTTTTGCTTTGTCTTGTCCGATGATATATTTATCTAATTCTGTGACTACTTGTCTTGGAGTAATATTATCTAGTTCGTTCATTATCCTTCACGTCCTTGTATCTTTTTTTCTATCTTATTTGAAAGTTTTAAGGTTTAGTTGAATTCTTCCACGATGATATTGTGATTGGTAAAGACACAAATATCTGCAGCTGTTTCCAGTGCTTCACGTGCGATTTCAGCAGCAGAAAGGTCTGATCCATGTTTTTTTAGCGCTCTTCCTGCAGCTAATGCAAAATTCCCGCCGGACCCGATCGCTAAAATACCGTCATCGGGTTGAATCACTTCACCGTTACCTGAAACTAATAGCATTTCATCTTTATTCATGACGATCAATAAAGCTTCTAATTTTTGCAACGCGCGATCTGTACGCCACTCTTGAGCCAATTCAACAGCTGCACGGGTCAGATTGCCTTTATATTCATTTAGTTTGTTTTCAAACTTTTCTTCCAGTGTAAAAGCGTCTGCCACACTGCCGGCAAATCCTGTAATTACCTCATCGTTGTATAAGCGTCTTACTTTACGGGCAGTGCCTTTCATGATGACTTGTTCGCCCATTGTTACTTGACCGTCACCAGCCATCGCGCTTTTACCATTATGTTGAACAGCAAAAATAGTTGTAGAATGAAACTCTGTCATATTAATTCCTCCATTTAACTACACCCAGGCTCTCTTAAGCTCTAGGATGAAATTGACGATAATTTTTTTGTAAGCTTTCTTTTGTTACATGAGCATAAATTTGGGTCGATGATAAGCTTGAATGTCCAAGGAGTTCTTGAACAGTACGCATGTCTGCACCGTTGTTCAACAAATGTGTCGCAAAGGTATGTCGGAGCATATGCGGATGAATGTCTGATGTAAGACTGCTTTTTTTGATGACTTGATTCAACACGTATTCAATTCCTGTAGGTGTGATCCCATCTCCATGGTGATTCACAAATAAGGTCTTGTGTTCTTTATGGTGCTTCTGCATCAACGGTTTACGTCCTTTTTCCAAGTAATGCTGCATCGCAACTGCCGCATAATGTCCAAATGGAACATAGCGTTCTTTATTGCCTTTTCCATGGACCAATAATACATTTAACTCGAAATCAATATCTTGTAACTGAATACCGGCACACTCGCTGACACGAATACCTGTACCGTAGAGAACTTCCAAGATAGCTTCATTGCGCATGTCTAATGGCCCATCTCCTTGAACGGTTTGAAAAAGGACATCCATTTCTTTCTCATAAAAAAATCTTGGCAATCTCAAATTTTTCTTTTTTAAGTGAACATAAGAGAAAGGATTGTCTGTCACGAGTTCATTGCGCAATAAAAATTGATAAAATGCTCGCAGACTCGATATTTTTCGAGAAACACTATTTCGACTTAATTTTTTTTCATTTAATTCTCCCAAGAAAATCCTGACATCTTGGATGGAGACTGTATTAAACGCCGATTCTCCCGTTTGATTTAAAAATGCATTAAATTGTTCAATGTCTTCTTGATAAGCTTTTTTTGTGAGAACGGAATAATCCCGCTCTGAAATCAAATAATTTAAAAAAAGCTCGATCAATTTTTGATTGTTCACAAAAATCCCTCCACTCGTACGACAAAGTAACTTTATCATACCAGCAAAGGGATTACAATCGATTGGGAACTCTTTAAACGAAACTTAATCCGATAAAAATCATAGTTCTTTGACCGATTAAATGAATCTAAACCACTTCAAGCTGTGGCGTTTGATAAAACTCGTGAAGCAATTTTTTCATTCCATAAAATTGAAAAGGTCCTGCTTGATCCTTGTTTTATCAATAGATTATTTTTGCAATTCTTCTTCGTAGTCACAGTGGCTGCAGATAACTTGTTTGCCTTTAGCAACTTTTTTCTCTACTAGATAATGCTCGCACTTAGGACAATTTCGACCGATCGGCTTGTTCCAAGAAACAAACTCACACTCAGGATAACGATCACATCCGTAAAAAATACGGTTCTTTTTCGATTTGCGTTCAATAACATGGCCTTCTCCACAAGTTGGACAAGTAACGCCGATGTCTTTAACAATGGCTTTCGTGTTACGACATTCCGGAAAATTGCTGCAAGCATAGAATTTTCCATATCTTCCCATTTTAATGACCATCGGATGACCACAAACCTCACAATCAAATCCGGCTGGTTCATCTTTGATTTGGACCTTTTCCATTTGCTCTTCAGCAATCTCAACCGTTTTTTCAAATGGTTGATAGAAGCGATCGATGACATTGACCCATTCTTCTTTTCCGTCTTCAACTTGGTCTAAATCTTTTTCCATTTGAGCGGTAAAGTGAACATCTACGATTTGAGGGAAGTACTCTGCAATCAGTCCGTTGACGATTGTTCCCAATTCTGTAGGTTCAAATCGTTTGGCAGCTAATTTAACATAATATCTTCGTTGGATCGTTTCCAATGTAGGGGCATAGGTAGACGGACGTCCAACACCATTTTCTTCCAACGTTTTGATCAACGTTGCTTCAGAGAAACGAGCTGGCGGTTGAGTGAAATGTTGCTTAGGTTCAATATCAACTGTCTTAGCCGTCTCGCCTTCTTCCATAGGTGGTAAAATGTTGTCTTTTTCTGTTTTGCCGCTTTCACTGGACTCAATGTACACTTTTTGGTACCCCGGAAACTTCATTTTTTGTCCATTTGCTCTGAATAATACATCATTTCGCTCCAAATCTACTGTCATCGTATCGAAAACAGCTGGTTTCATTTGGCTGGCTACAAAACGAGACCAAATCAAGTTATACAATTTATACTGGTCTTTGGACAAATATTTTTGGATTTCTTCCGGCGTCCGTTTCACACTGGAAGGACGGATTGCTTCATGGGCGTCTTGGGAGCCTTCTGATTTTTTTCCCACACGAGGTTTCGCATTGGCATATTCCGGACCATAATTTTCATTAATAAAGTCATGAACTTCGCCTTTAGCAGTATCCGAGATCCGTGTAGAGTCGGTACGCATATAAGTGATCAAGCCTACTGTTCCACCACGTCCAAGAGCGATTCCTTCATACAACTGTTGCGCGGTCATCATGGTTTTACGGGTTTTAAAATTGATTTTACGGGCCGCGTCTTGTTGCATACTGCTGGTGGTAAATGGCAGCGATGGATTCCGTTTACGTTCTTTTTTAACCACTTTTGTTATTTCAAATTCATCGCCATCAATTAGCTGAATCACTTTTTGGGTTTCTTCCGCATTCGTCAACTTTGTCTTTTTACCGTTTACTCCATAAAAAGCTGCTTTGAATTTTTTAGTTCCTTTTTTGAAATTTCCATCAATTGACCAGTATTCTTCAGGTTCGAAGGCGGCAATTTCTTCTTCACGATCACAGATCAATTTTAATGCGACCGATTGGACACGACCTGCACTCAACCCTTTTTTGACTTTTTTCCATAGGATAGGACTAATCGTATACCCTACTAAACGGTCTAATACACGTCTGGCTTGTTGAGAATCGACGAGGTCTAAATTAATGGAACGAGGTTCTTTAAAAGCCCCTTTTACAGCGTCTTTCGTAATCTCATTAAAGACTACACGATTTTTATCTTCTATATCTAAGCCCAACAGATAACACAAGTGCCAAGCGATAGCTTCCCCTTCTCTATCCGGGTCAGCTGCGAGAAAAACTTTTTCAGCTTTTTTTGCGTATTTTTTCAATTCTTTGATCAAAGGTCCTTTGCCTCGAATGGAAATGTATTCTGGTTGGTAATGATTTTCCGTATCGATCGCCATGCGGCTCTTAGGTAAATCACGTATGTGACCTAAACTGGCCACTACTTTATAATTTCTTCCTAAATATTTTTCAATTGTTTTTGCTTTAGCAGGTGATTCCACGATCACCAAATATTTATAGGCCAATAAAATACTCCTTTCAATTGAACGTATTCGTTGTATTTATCACTGGTTTGAATAACTAACTGAAATCGTAAATCATCTTATGCTATTCAAGTGGTATTTGTCAACTATTCAAATGAAAGCTTTTTAATTTTTCTAGAAATGACGTCTAAAAAAGAGGGGCTCAAAAAAGACAGCTAAAAGCTGAAGCAGCAGTCTTTTGTTTTGTTTTTTTAGATTTATCTTTCGAGAAAAATAAAAAAAGAAAAGTTTTTTTTATAAACGATAGTTTTGTGTCAGCATTTCTCCATTCAATACACAAGTAGCACCTTGTACAATCAAGTCATTGGTCCCCGCACAAAAAGGATTTGTAATAGCTCCCGGCACAGCAAATACTTCCCGCCCTTCACGCAAGGCTAAATTAGCCGTTATTAAGCTGCCGCTGCGGTATTTGGCTTCAATGACTAACGTTCCTGAACTGAGACCAGCAATGATTCGATTCCGCATAGGAAAATGATGTTTCAATGGCTTGGTTCCTATAGGGTATTCAGACAACAGCAGATGATTATCAGCTATCTCATCTTGCAGTTCTTGGTTTTCTTTAGGGTAGTAACAATCCAAACCGCAACCAATAACAGCGATCGTTTTACCTGAATGATGAAGAGCTAATTGATGTGTTTGGGTGTCTACCCCTTTAGCTAACCCGCTGACAAGTACCAACTTTTTCTCGATCAAAGTTGGTACAAATTGCTTCAGCACCTCTGTAGTGTATGGACTATGGTTTCTTGAACCGACCACAGACAGCAAATTTTCTTTTACCAGGCTGATATCGCCTTTATAAAATAATAAGGCAGGCGGATCATAAATGTGTCTAAGGTATTCTGGAAAACGAGGATCGAAAATGGATACCCAATGAATGTTCTTTTTTTGGTGTTCTTGGACTACTTCTGCTAACGGAATAGACTGGTAACTCTCGTAAAAAAGAGTTCTTTTCTGTTCTACGAGTCCTGCACTGTCGGCCAATTCTGCTAATGTACAATCCGGATTTTCCATAACGGCCACGATCATCATGATACGTTGGCTGGAATCCACACCTCTGCATAAGGATAAATGGAGCATAATTAAATTTAACTGTTCAATATTCAACATCTCTCTGTCCCTCCCTTTAATTAAACATACGTAGAAATAGAGAAATTTTTTTAATCCTTGAAATGTTTTTGACCACGCAAAGAAAACTAGGACACTGGTCCTAGTTTCTGTTTCTACTTATTATAATGAAGAGTGTTGTTGCCGATAAGCTTCTCGTACAGGCGCAAAACTGTGGCGATGAATAGGAGTAACACCTAATTGATCTAAACCATTCAAATGTTCCTTAGTCCCATACCCAGCATTTTTTGAAAATCCATAACCTGGATAAATGGAATCATACTCTTCCATCATACGGTCTCTGGTTACTTTGGCAATAATACTAGCCGCTGCGATTGAAACGCTCTTGGCATCCCCTTTAATAATGCTTTCTTGAGGAAATGAAAGAGGCAATTTCATAGCATCTATCAATAAATGATCTGGTTGAACCTCTAATTGTTCCACAGCTTCGATCATGGCCAGTTTTGATGCTTCATAAATATTCACTTGATCAATGACCGTTGTGTCTTTGATGCCAATACCGATGGCTAATGCTTCAGATTGAATCACCTCAAAGAGTTCTTCTCTTTTAGCTAAAGACAATTGCTTAGAATCATTTATACCGATGACATTAAAATCCTTTGGTAAAATGACAGCAGCAGATACAACAGGCCCTGCCAAAGGCCCGCGGCCCACTTCATCGATCCCGGCAACTAGTTTTTTTCCATGAGACCACGCTCGTTTTTCGTAAACCAGCATTTCCTGAAGCTTCATTTCTTTCAACTGTTGTTTTTCTATTTTTCGTTCCCAACTGTTTAAGGCGGTCAGGGCACCTTTGCGAGAATCTAATCGAAAAGCATCTAAACGCTCATCTGACGGATCCGTGATCGTCTGTAAAACCTTTTTTATTTCTGCGATACTAAGTGGTTTATTGGCATCAATCATTCGTTTCTTCTCCTTCAGATTCTTGTACAGGTACAACATCTAAAGTAAATGGACTTATTTTTCCATCACGAATCTCGTATAAGACCATTTCTGCAGCTCGATTGTAATCATCTCTAAAGCCACGTTTTTCACTGATCAACATCAATAACTCTGGATTATCAAGAGTTAATTCTTCTGTTGTCAAATTGTAGCGTTTGGCTAAAGCGGCAGGATGATTTTCTTTCAAAAACCCTAATCCATATAATACAATGTCATCTATATTCAACAGCGTATCTTTGATAGCTCCTGTCAATGCCAGTTTTTTCCCTATTTCGGGATCTTCAAACTTCGGCCATAAAATTCCGGGAGTATCCAATAATTCGATTTCTTTTCCCAATTTAAGCCATTGTTGGGCTTTTGTGATCCCTGGTCTGTTTCCAGTTTTTGCAACATTTTTTTTCACTAAACGATTGATCAGGGTCGATTTCCCAACATTGGGGATTCCGATACTCATGGCTCGAATCGGACGGGGCTTCATGCCTTTTTCAGCCATACGATCAAATTTAGGCTGCATCAATTGTTTAGCTCTGGCAGTAATCTCTTTAACCCCTTTGCCTTCTTGAGCTACGATCGGAATAGCAGGAATGCCTTGGTTTTCGAAGTAGTTGACCCATTGCTGCGTAGCTTTTTTATCGGCCAAATCACTTTTGTTTAAGATCATGATGCGTGGTTTGTGTTGAATGATTTCATCCAACACCGGATTTCGACTGGAAATCGGCAGTCTTGCATCCACCAGCTCAAAAACGACATCCACTAATTTTATTTTTTCAGATACTTCTCTTTTGGCTTTGGCCATATGACCTGGATACCATTGTATTACTTTCATACCATTCACGTCCTTTATTTCAATCATTGTTCCAAAAAGAAAAACTAACCTTTCCATTCCACCAAAAAGTTTCTGGTTAGAATCTCTTGATTAGTTTTATCCTATTGTACAGTGTTGTGTGCTACTCATTTGCTGGATTCATATCTCCAATATCGCTTAACGGCCAAATTCTTAAATCAGTTGTACCAACAATCGCACTTTCTTCCACAAACCCAAAGTAACGGCTGTCTTTTGAGTTGATTCGGTTATCGCCTAATAAAAAGTATTGTCCTTCAGGGACTTTTTCTATTCCAGTCAAGATAGACAAATTAAAGTCATCCGTAAAGTTGTCTGATTCATCTAAGGTAAAATACTCAGCTGCCAAATACTCTTCTGGTACTTCTTCCCCATTAACGAATAAAACATCATCTCGTACTTCTATCGTGTCCCCAGGCACTCCGATCACCCGTTTAATGTATTGTTTCCCTGGATCATCAGGTGCATCGAATACAACAATATCAAATCGATTGATATCCGCTACCTTGTTTAAGATCAGACGATCATTATCGTGTAACGTCGGAACCATTGAATCGCCCTCAACACTTACTGCAGCAAACAAAAAGTGGCGTACCAGCATAAAAATCACTAAAGCGACCACAATATACAGTAAGGTACTAAAAAATTCTTTCCATTTATTACAAGGCGTATTTTCCGGTGGGGCAGTCTTTCTTTTTTTTGAAGGGTATTTGTCTCTTCGAGGTTCATAGGACTGGTTCATTTGTCCTTGTTCTGCATCACGGTTATTGTTCATTGCTATCTCCTACCTTCATCCTTTAATTTACGATAGATATACGTTCAAATGGATAGTATACCATAACCGCTTCCCCTATAATCATTTCCGCTGGTATAGGTCCATAATAACGACTATCATGGCTCAAGCGCCGATTATCTCCCAATACAAAATAATGTCCCTCTGGAACCAATGCTTCTCCCGTCAGATTCTCAAGGGTAAAATTTGAAGTCCAAACGCCACCCGCTGTTTTGACATAATCGTTCTCCAAAAACTGCTCATTGATCGGTTCATCATCGATAAACAACTGATCATTTTCATACCGGATACTTTCTCCAGGAAGACCAATCACTCGTTTTACAAATGTCCGATTTGAAGAATCACGAAAAACGATCACATCAAATCGGTTGATTTGGTGAATAGTTTCAACGATAATTTGATCGTTTTGTTGAAATGTAGGAAACATCGAAGAGCCGTCAATGGAAACTGGAAGAAAAATAAAATACTTGATAATCGATACGGCAATTGCTGCAAAGAGCACTGCTTTCAACCATCCTTTGCCATTTTCCTTCCAATATTTCTTCATATCATTTCGCTCCAAACTTTATTTATCTTTATCATACTAAAAAAGTGCTGAAATAACTATGTTTTTGTTGCCGCTCCGAAAAAAAGAAGACAGAACTACCTCCATCTTCTTTCTTTCTCTATTCACCTGATTGTTGCAAATGGTCCAAAGCTTCCTCATACTGCGTGTCATTTGAATCAATCAAATTGCGCAATTCTGTAATCAGCATAATAGCCGTTTCTTCTGTCACGACACCATCAACCGTCAACTCTTGATCAGCTTGGAACGTTTCAACTGCTTCAGCAGTGGCTTCATCAAAATGTCCATCCACTTCACCTACATCATAACTCAAAGCATCGATCACTTTTTCTAAATTCGCCACTTCTTCAGATGTGTCACCTTCTTGGTAGGTGGCCGAAGAATTGATCATTAAAAGATAAGCATATTCAGGTAATTCCGCTGCAATATCAGGTTCAATACCTTTATCATGGATCCAATTTCCGTTTGGCGTCAGCCATTTGGCAATCGTTAATTTCAACTCGCTTTCATCTGCAAAAGGAATCACAGATTGTACTGTCCCTTTTCCAAATGTCGTCGATCCCATAACAGTGATATCAGCAGATTCTTGCAGTGCACCTGCTAAAATCTCTGATGCACTGGCACTTCCTTCATCAACTAACAGAACAGATGGCTCTGTCACTTGAAAATCTCCCATTGAAGCATCATCTGCAACAACGGGAACTGGTTCTTGATCACGTTCTTGAGTTTGAACAATCGTCTCACCATCTTCTAAAAACATATTGGAAATATTAATGGCTGCATCCAATAAACCGCCTGGGTTCTGGCGGACATCAAAGACAAATGAGGTAGCTCCTTGAGCTCTCAAGTCTTCCACGGCGGCGACCAATTCGGTATAGGTTGGTGTAGAAAAACTCGTGATGCCGACATAACCGACTGTCGGATCTGATTCATCTAAATTATAGACCACCGTTTCTACCGGAATCGTATCTCGTGTCAGCGTAACTTCAAACGTATTGTCTCCTCGCTGGATTGTCAAAACGACTTCAGACCCTTTTTCTCCACGAATGTAAGACACTGCCTCATTTAAAGAAAGGCCGCTCAATTCTTGGTCATTTGCTTTTAAAATAATGTCATTCGGCATCAAACCAGCTTTTTCTGCTGGAGAACCAGCGATTGGGGACACGATCATAATGTAATCCCCCTGTTTTTGGACCTCAGCGCCAATGCCTTCAAAAGAAGCATCAATGCTCTCATTCAAAACAGCAGAATCAGATAAATCTAAATATTGCGTATAAGGATCTCCTACAGCATTTGTCATCCCAGAAAGAGCACCTTCCATTAAGTCTTCACTGCTCACTTCTTGAAAATATTCTGTCATCAACGTGTTATAGACCTGTTCAAACTTTGTATAATCGATCCCGCTTGTACTGGTGACGGCAGATTCTGATTGACTAGATGAAACTGCATTAGATGATTCGGGTTCCGTTGGTGCAGAGATAGAAGCATGTGTTGCTAAAAGAGTAAACCCTACAGAAAGCAATGCTACCACAATTAGAGACACCACATACGCTACTGGATGAATACGCGTTCTTTTTTTCTTGTTCGAATCATTATTCATAGATAGCTCCTTTCTGCTTGATAATAGTCGCTTGATTTAATTCCTTGAAAAAAGTGTACCACTTACCTAAAAAAATGACTATCCTTTGATTTTTAAAGCAGCATCTAAGGCAATAACAATCATATCGTTAAAAGTAGTTTGACGCTCTTCAGCTGTCGTTTCTTCTCCAGTGATCAAATGGTCACTGATGGTTAAGATCGTCAATGCTCTGCGGTTGTATTTGGCAGCCAAAGTGTACAGTCCAGCAGCTTCCATTTCTACAGCCATTACACCATAGTCTGCCAATTTTTTCTTATCTAACTCTTCATTGTAAAAGCGATCCGCAGACAATACATTGCCAGCACGCATTTTCAATCCTTTTTCAGTTCCGATCTCATAAGCTGCTTTCAGCAAATCAAAGTCAGCAATCGGTGCAAATTGAACTTGTCCATTGAATGTATTCATTACTGCACTTGAATCGGTAGTGGCTGCTTGGGCTAAAACCACATCGCGAACTTTGATGTCAGCCTTCATTCCTCCAGCAGTTCCCACACGAATCAAGTTCTGTACATTGTATTGTGTCATCAATTCTTCTGCATAGATCATCATAGAAGGAAGCCCCATCCCTGTACCTTGTACAGAAATACGTTCCCCTTTATATGTCCCTGTGTAACCAAACATATTTCTAACCGAATTGTACTGCTCTACATTTTCTAAAAAAGTTTCCGCGATGTATTTTGCTCTCAATGGATCTCCTGGTAATAAAATCGTTTCTGCAATTTGTCCTTCTTTTGCTTCGATATGTACACTCATATCTAATCCCTCCATTTAGTCTTCAGTTTGTTATTTTTTAGTAGCCAAATACCGTTCCCATGCTTCATCAAATATGGTCATCGTTTCTAAATACGAACCGTTCATTTCTAAATAGTGACAAAGTTCATGGTAATCCTTGGATTGCTTTGGAAAACTTGAGTCTCGAAAAGCTGAATTCGCAAAAATCGTCACCGGATCTTTCATATCTGCATCTCTTTCAGTCATCAGATATTGGTAGAATGTGCGTATCATCGTACTTGCCCCATTTGTTGTTTATTCGCATATGCCTCGCGCTCCACTTTTTCTTGTTGGTAGCGTTCAGGATTTTTGCGGTAAAATTCTTGATGTTCTTCTTCTGCCTCATAAAAAGGACAGCTGTCTTCAATGGTCGTCAAAATCGGTTTAGAATATTTCCTGCTGTCTTGCAGTGCCTGTTTAGAAGCTTCGGCAGCTGTTCGTTGAGCTTCATTGTGCACAAAAATCACTGGCCGATAACTGCTGCCGCGGTCCATAAATTGTCCCATAGCATCTGTAGGATCTGTCTGCTTCCAGTAAATTTCGACTAAATCCGCATAAGAGATTATCTCTGGATCGAAAGTAATTCTAACGGCTTCTGTATGTCCAGTCAGTTGCGACTTTACCTCTTCATAAGTAGGATCAACAGTTTGACCGCCAGTATAGCCGGAAATCACCGATTCAATACCGGGTTGTTGATCAAAAGGGGATACCATGCACCAAAAGCATCCACCAGCAAAAATAGCTGTTTCTGTCATGTTCATTAACCTCATTTCTTTTATTCAGTGGTTGAAGCCGGGATATGGACATTCACCAATAGTTCGTTTTCTACTAAATCGATTCGTTCGGCGGAGAAGAAAATACCGCTATCTAATTGGAAATCATTTAAGTTCAAGGTGATCGTTTCTGTTTCCCCATCGATCACTACCCATTCGGGAATCGACAACTGATTACCCAGTTGATTCATTACAAATGAAATCGGCAGATTCAATTGTCCTAAAGACAACTGGTCTGCTTTTAGTTGTATATTTCCATTATCGGTTACAAATGGATCCATATACAAATTAAACGGCACCTCAAAGCCAAATACTTCAAAACTTCCTGCAAGTTGAAAATTCTCATCCAGCAAGACCTCATAATTTACATTGCTTCCTGTTACTTCCTCATCAATGTATTGGTTCATCAATTGTGTGACTTCTTCTTTCTGAGCAGCTACGCTAAAGGTCATGACATCTTCTGTATTTACGGGTCTTTCATTGACTTCTCCATATCTGACCGGTTGCAGTTGTTGAACAAACCAGATTCCTGTTCCTATAAGAATAGCTGCTAAGGTCAAGAATGCCCATTTCCATATATTTAGCGGTTCTTTTCTTTCTTTATCCATTCTTTTTTCGTCCATAGTACCTCCTTTTAAGTTGCATTATAGCAGCTGCCTGTTTATTCTTCCAAAAAGGCTTCCGTTTTTTCCATTTCTGTCAGCAATAAAGCGGCCATTCTGCTGTAACCAGCATCATTGGGGTGGAATAAATCTTCTTCGTAAAGATACGGATTTTCAATCACTTCATTCGTTGCTTTCGTTTGTGCCAAGGCATTTGGATCTTCAACCGTAAAAGCTGAATCTATTGGAATATAATGGGTATACTCAAATGCGGCAACAGTATCTTGAGTGGCTTGATTCCACTCATCAACGATCCGCTGCATTTCTTCGATTTCTGAAAAATAAATGGCGTACGGATTGTAGATGCCAAAAATATAAATGTCTGTTTCTGAATTCCATTCATGGACCAGTTGAATCATTTTTGTTAAATTCTCTTGATATACTTGCAGCGGTTGGATAAAACTGTCCAACTGAACATTGAGCAGCTCGTCTTTAAAAATACGGATAACATCATTTCCACCTACCGTAAATACTACCATATCAGCTGACTTAACAGCTGTCTTTATTTCAGAATCGGATTCCATTCGGGAAAGCACTTGGTCACTGCGGTTTCCACTGACCCCAAAATTTTGTGTGGTAACTTCAGCAACTTCTTTCTTTTCTTCTAACAAATCAGCGACCCGAGAAACATAACCGCCACTGGATAGACTATCACCGACACCTTCTGTCAATGAATCACCAATAGCCACAAGTTCGACCGATTCAGGTATGCTCTCAGGAGTTGTCTGTTCCTCTCCAGGTGTATTAAAGAAAGCATTGAGCAACAATACCACCAATAAACTGCCTATTAATAGGAACAGTAAACTGAGCAGTGATGAACGTACTTTTTTCATATCAAATGCACTCTGTTCCTTTCCATTTTTTTACGTTGGTTCATTTTACCATTTTATCTCACAAAAAATAAGTACTAGATCGCCTATTCCTCGATTCTTTTTTATTTTTTTCAGGGACGAAAAGCTTTACCGCATAAAATCTGCAGCAAAGCTTTTATCTTCTTTATTTGGAGCTGTTTTTTCGGCGATAGGTCTCAAAACGATGCGAATAAACATTTTTTTCGTCTCTCACGCCCTCTTCCACATGTGTTAAGGTCCAGTCGTCCCAATTGATAGGAACCATATAGGTATCCCCTTCAAATTCTCCATCAATGACTGTCCGATGCAAGATATCGACATCCTCTAGAAAATGCTGAAAGACACCAGCGCCTCCAGTGATCAAGGTATCTTTCTCATAAGCTTTTGCGAAAGCCAATACTTCTTCACGACTAGACATGACTTCCACGCCATCGGCTTGATACGAGGAGTCTGACGTTAAAATAATGTTGATGCGATTTGGAAGAGGACGTTTCCCCATTCCTTCAAATGTTTTTCTCCCCATTACAATGGCTTGATTTATCGTCATTTGTTTAAAAAATTTCAGGTCATTCGGCAGATACCAAGGCAATGTTCCGCCTTTTCCAATCAGACCATTTTTATCTTCTGCCCATAAAAAAGCTATCATCTATTACCACTTCCTACTTTATACTTATTATACCGCTATTGGAGCTTTTATTCTCGGGTGCGGATCGTATCCTTCGATGCGGATATCTTCCATTTCAAAATCAAACATACTGCTTTTTTCTTGGTTCAATACCAGCTTTGGAAAGGATCTAGGTTCACGAGACAATTGCTCTTGGATTTGATCGACATGATTGCTGTATAAATGTGCATCTCCAAAAGTGTGCACAAATTCTCCAACTTCTAAATTTGTTTCGTGAGCAATCAAATGCGTCAATAAAGCATAGCTGGCAATATTGAACGGTACTCCTAAAAAGACATCCGCACTACGTTGATACAACTGACAATTCAACTTACCTTCTGCTACATAAAATTGAAACAACGTATGACAAGGCGGCAATGCCATATTAGGCACATCTTCTGGATTCCATGCGGAGACAATCAAGCGTCTAGAATCCGGATTTGTACGAATCATTTCAATAACATCTTTTAACTGGTCAATGGTTTCCCCTTGAGTCGTTTTCCACTGTCGCCATTGTGAACCATAGACGTTCCCTAATTCTCCGTATTGTTCAGCAAATGCAGCATCGTTTAAAATACGTTCCGTAAATTTTTTCATTTCTAGTTGGTACACTTCTTTAAAAGCAGCGTCTGCTAATGAACGTCTACCGAAATCAGTCATGTCAGGGCCGGCGTATTCTGGGCTCGCCACATAGCGTTCAAACGCCCATTCATCCCAAATGTGATTATTGTGTTCAAGTAAGTAGCGAATGTTGGTGTCTCCTTTAATAAACCACAACAATTCACTTTTGATCAATCCAAAAGGAACACGTTTCGTAGTCAATAAAGGGAAACCTTCTTGCAGATCAAAACGCATTTGGTGACCGAAAATACTTTTTGTTCCAGTCCCCGTACGATCACTTTTATCTGCTCCTTCTGCTAAAATTTTTCTCGCTAATGATAAATAAGCTTCTTCCACTAGTATCCCTCCGCTTTTAACTCTCATTTCTGCTGTTATCGGTCCTGCAAATGCTGTTACATTTCAGAAAACGAAGCTAAATATTCCCAGCGCTCCATTTTTTCTTCCAAATGATTTTCTTGTGCAGTCAGATTTTCTTGCAATTCTTGCAACTTCGCAAAATCATTCCCTTTTCCAATCATTTCTTCTTTGATAGCTTCAATCGATTTTTCTATCTCAGCGATGTCGTCTTCGATTGTTTCCCATTCTCTTTTCTCCATGTAAGTCAATTTCACTTTTTCTTTTGGTTTATCCTCTACAACTGACTCTGTTGGAGTTTTGGTATTTCCAGGTTTAGCAGCTTGTTCATCTTCTTTTTCTTGTTCCATGTAAGAACTGCTATTGCCGTAATGGGTGATAATCTCTCCATTTCCTTTAAAAATCAACATTTTTTCTGCCATTTTATCTAAGAAATAACGATCATGCGAAACAGCTAACACAGCACCCGGGAAGGTTTCAATATAGTCTTCCAAAACGGTTAATGTAGCAATATCCAGATCATTTGTAGGTTCATCCAGCAGCAGAACATTTGGCTGCTGCATCAATAATTTCAGCAAGTATAACCGTTTCTTCTCACCACCAGATAATTTTCCGATTTGAGTCCCGTGAGTATGGCGTTCAAATAAAAACTGTTCCAACAAGTTAGTGACACTAATCTTTTCACCCGCACTTGTAGAGACTTCTTCTCCCACTTCTTGCAAATAGGCGATCACTCGTTTCGTAGGATCCATGTCTTCGATTTCTTGTGTATAATAAGCCATTCGGACTGTTTCTCCGACAGTATAAACACCGGAATCTAAGGTTATTCTACCAGCCAGTACATTTAATAAAGAAGATTTACCAGTCCCATTTTTACCTGTGATGCCGATTCGATCTTTTGTTTGTACCAGTAAGTTGAACTCCTTCAAAATTAGTTTATGGTCGATCGTTAGTGTAGCCTCTTTTAATTCATAGACACGTTTCCCTAAACGAGAACCTTCCAGATTGACTTCCACTTGTCCATCCGTTTTGACTTGATTCAAATTGTCTTCTAAATCTTGGAATCGGTCGATCCGAGCTTGTTGTTTAGTTGTTCTGGCTTTAGCCCCTGTTCTCATCCAAGCCAATTCTTTTTTATACAATTGATTCCGCTTGTGTTCAGCTTGAATAGCCGCTTCTTGACGGACAGCGCGTTCTTCCACGTATTGCATGTAATTTCCGTTATAGAAGTACAAATCGCCATGAGACAATTCGATGATTCGATTCACTACCCGATCTAGGAAATAACGATCGTGGGTTACCAATAACAAAGCCCCTTTATACTGACTCAAGTAAGTTTCCAGCCAATTGATGGTTTCAAAATCCAAATGGTTGGTGGGCTCATCTAAAATCAATAAATCTGGAGATTGAATGAGCACTTGAGCTAAACCGACACGTTTTTTTTGCCCTCCCGATAAAGTCGACACACGTTGATTCAAATCGAAAACGCCTAATTGAGTCAATATGATCTTTGCATTCGTATCTGCGATCCAAGCATCTTCCTGAGTCATCCGCTGTTCTGCTTTAGAAAAACGTTCTTGATAAGCGGAATTCAGTGTATCTTCGTTCAATTTCTCCAAAGCTTGTTCATACTCGCGAACGGCTTTTAGAATCGGTGTTTCCCCTTGAAATACCGCATCAAAGACCGTTTTTTCTGTATCCAGATCTGGGTCTTGCATTAAATACCCAATACGATATTCCTTTGGTGTTTGAATCGATCCTTGTTCGGCTTTGTCTCTTCCCGTCAAAGTGTTCAATAAACTAGTCTTGCCAGAACCGTTTACACCGATCAAACCTATACGATCGCCTTCCATAATAGAAAAATTCACTTGGTTTAATAGGACTTTTTCTCCATAGGTACGCGTTAAGTTTTCTGCTTTTAATTCTTTCATAATGAGTTCAACTCTTTCATTTCATTTAATACATACTCCGTTTTACATGAGGTCTTTCTTATTTTACCATTTTTATATCAAATAGAAACCCTCGTCAGGTATTTTAAAAAACTTCCTCTGGATTTTACACCATACGAAAAAAACACCTTGACCCGTTTAACGTTGGTCAAGGTGTTGAAACAGCTTATTTTATCGGCTGATTAGAACAAGCCGGTGATATCTCCATTTTCTTTGATGTCCATATTTAACGCTGCTGGTTTTTTAGGCAACCCTGGCATAGTCAATACGTCTCCTGTTAATGCCACAATAAATCCCGCTCCTAGTTTAGGAATAAATTCTCGAATGGTAACAGCGAAACCAGTTGGTCTGCCTAATTTTTTAGGATCATCTGAAAGAGAATATTGAGTTTTCGCCATACAGATCGGCAACTCGTCCCAACCACGTCGTTCAAATAATTTCATTTGAGATAAGGCTTTTTTAGTGAAGTACACTTCTTGTCCACCATAAATCTCGGTTACGATCTTTTGGACTTTGTCGACGACCTTGCTAGAGTCTTCATACAAAGGTTGAAAGTCTTCATGTCCTTGGTTGGCAGCGGAAATGACTTTATTCGCCAAATCAATCCCGCCTTTCGACCCATTTGCCCATACGGAAGTGTTCGCAGCAGGGATTTGCTGTTTGTTCAATAAGGCAGCTAGATGATTGATTTCAGCTGGAGTATCTTTACTGAATTCATTAATAGCGACTACAACGGGTAAATTGTAGCGTTTGATATTTTCAATGTGTTTTTCTAAGTTAGCAAACCCTTTAGTGATCGCTTTGCTATTTTCTTCTTCTAACTGATCCAATTTCACTCCGCCATGCAGCTTCAGTGCCCGGATCGTTGCTACAATAACGACAACATCAGGAGCTTTCTCCAAATTGGGAACTTTGATGTCTAAAAACTTCTCGGCACCTAAATCAGCTCCAAATCCCGATTCTGTCACCGTATAGTCCGCTAATTTCATTGCAGTGCTGGTAGCCAGTACACTGTTGCATCCATGAGCAATATTGGCAAAAGGCCCCCCATGCACTAAAGCAGGCGTATGTTCCAGCGTCTGAACCAAATTTGGTTTGATAGCGTCTTTCAGCAATAATGCCAAAGCTCCTTCTACATGCAAGTCTGCTACAGTAACAGGTTGTTTGTCGTAGGTTTCAGCA
This sequence comes from Desemzia sp. FAM 23989, assembly GCF_045528345.1. Lineage (NCBI taxonomy): Bacteria > Bacillati > Bacillota > Bacilli > Lactobacillales > Carnobacteriaceae > Desemzia > Desemzia sp. FAM 23989. Next base: position 91,789 of record NZ_JBGQQT010000004.1, read on the forward strand.
ACCACAATTTGTTTTAAACGATTTTTTAAATCTTGAAGACCAGTAGTTAAACAAAGGATGGCCATTAATTCGCTGGCCACTGTGATATCGAATCCGTCTTCACGAGGTACACCATTCAATCTTCCGCCTAATCCAACCACCACATTTCTTAAAGCTCGGTCATTCAAATCAACCGCCCGTTTCCAACTGATTGTCGTAGGATTGATGTTGCATTCATTACCTTGATAAATATGGTTATCAATAAATGCCGATAATGCATTATTAGCAGAAGTTAAAGCATGCAGATCTCCTGTAAAATGCAAATTAATGTCTTCCATAGGAACAACTTGTGCGTGACCTCCTCCAGCAGCCCCACCTTTGATTCCCATTGTAGGACCCAAAGAAGGTTCGCGCAAAGCCAGAATAGTGGATTCTCCTACCCGATTCAATGCATCTGCCAACCCAACGGATACCGTGGACTTTCCTTCTCCAGCAGGTGTGGGATTGATCGATGTTACTAGTACCAACTTTCCGTTTTCTTTATCTTTCAATTGTTGAATCGTTTCTAATTGAATTTTTGCTTTATAATTGCCGTACAGCTCAAGATCCTCTTCATTTAAACCTATCTTGTGCGCAATTTCTTTGATTTTTTTCTTCTTTGATTGTTGTGCAATTTGAATATCTGTCAGCATTGATTCATCATCCTTTCAATTTCCATTATGGAAAACACCTTTTCTCTCTTAACTAGTATACCGCATTCGCAAACTGAAAAAAACTTTCTCTTGTCTGCAAATGAAAAAATACCTGCACAAACAGAAAGCGTTTTTCTATAAGGAGATTTCCATTGACGGATTATTTGTTTATTCATATAATGATTGAAAGACATAGCATTCTAATCTCTATCGTCTTACAATTGAAAAATCCCCTTATTAGGAGGAAACCTATCATGGAAAATGGTATTGTTAAATGGTTCAACAATGACAAAGGTTACGGCTTTATCGAATACAACGATGCTGAAGATATCTTTGTACACTTTACAGGCATCGAAGCAGAAGGATACAAATCTTTGGCTGAAGGACAAAAAGTAACGTTTGATATCGCTGAAGGAAATCGTGGTCCACAAGCGACCAAAGTAAGAATAGCAAAGTAGCATTGCCCTTTTATTTCCATGCGTTACACATAGGGGGATCAGAATATTTTTTACACAATCATTGCTCACTATCTGGTCAACAAAAGCATTAAAAAAGAGCGGGATTTCCCGCTCTTTTTTAATGCTTTTGAGTTACTTCAGCTCCAACTAATATTCACTAGAAGCAGCTTGTTGTTCTTCTAAAATAATTGCAGGATAGTGTTCCTTCATGTGAGCTAAAAAAATTTGTTTGTTTTTTTGGTTTAAATAAAAACGGTATTGCTCAGAGTCATTGCTGTTCAATAAAATGATGACTCTCATTTTAGAAAAAGCAATTTTATGAATAGCTGAAATAGAGAGCGTCTTTTTTTGTTTCAAACAACCCGAAAAAATCAGCTGCTCCTTTTCTATCTTCAAATGAATGGTCCTAGTCAAAGCAACTAACCCAATAGTTAATACACCAAAGACAATACTTATCCAATTAATTGCTGTGTACTCCAATGCAGCTATTACAGCTATAAAAAAAGTCAACCAACAGATCGACCAATAGATTATTTGATAAGCCGGTTCAAACGAAAGAATGATTTTTGATTTTTTTGACCGTTTCACACAATTCCCTCACATTCATCCTATGTATCTTAATACATAAACAATTTTATTCAAATGTAGTACTATAATAGTAGCAGTTAAGTTTGAATAAATTGGTACTTTTTAAGGAGTTTTTTCTAATGATAAAAATTTATACAGATGCCGCAACTAAAGGCAATCCCGGTCCCAGTGGAATAGGTTTTGTTTTAGTTGGCGAAGATCTCTATCAACAAACTGCCGTACCTCTTGAAGGTACCTACAGTAATCATGAAGCTGAGTTTATCGCTTTAGTTACAGGCTTGTCCTATCTCGTAGATCATAAACTGAACAAAGAGGTTCTTCAAATTTTTTCAGATAGCAAAATAGTTGTTTCGGCTATCCAAAAAAGCTATGTGAAAAATGAAGTCTTTAAACCTCATTTGCACCAATTAAAAAGCCTCTTAAATCAGTTTGAATTGTACCTCATTGAATGGATCCCCGATGCAAAAAACAAAGGTGCAGACAACTTGGCTCGCCAAGCACTAAGAACGGCTCTCAAGAATTTCGACTCCACTAAAGCATAACTTATTTTTGTCTCTACAACAACAAAAGAGCTGCATCCTTTTATTTTCCTGATAAAACAAAAATCTGCCCATCAGTTGTCTACAGCAACTAATGGGCAGATGACAAATATAGATTCGTTTTTTATTAGTTGTACCAAACAACTAAACACTTAAAAGGCTGTTTTATTGCTCTTTAGGTTGACGAGGTGGACGTTTTCCCCAATATTGGAACAGATCAGTCCGCAAGGCACCATTGTATAATTTACGTTTTTTCGTAGCCTTTTGACCATATTCTTTTTCAAACGTTAAATCGCTGGTCAGAATATATTTGCTCCATGTTTCTAATGGACGGAAGGCTGTTCCCATTTCACGATAAACTTTTCTTACCGACTCTTCTTCGCCTAAACGTTGACCATAAGGGGGGTTCGCCACTATCACCCCATATTCTTTATCCGTTTTGAAATCAGCTACTTGCATTTGTTTAAAGGAGATACTATCTAAAACACCTGCTTCAGTAGCATTGCGTTTCGCTATTTCGATCATGTGTCCATCTATATCAGAAGCTTGAATATCCAATTCAACATCGTAATCAGCTTCTTGTTCTGCTTGTTCACGGATTGTTTCCCACACAGATTCATTAAACCAGTCCCATCCTTCACTGACAAAAGAGCGATTGAATCCAGGAGCAATATTGTGTCCGATCAAAGCAGCTTCAATAGGAATAGTACCAGAACCGCACATTGGATCAAGAAATGGTTTATCTTTGCGCCAAGTAGTCAACAGAATCAAAGCTGCAGCCATATTTTCTTTTAAAGGTGCTCCCCCTTTTTCAGTACGGTACCCACGTTTGAATAAGCTTGATCCGGTGGTATCCAAAGTAATGGTTACTTTGTCTTTTAACAAAGCCACTTCTAAAGGAAACAAAGCCCCGGTTTCAGGCAAGCGGCTGCTGCGGTGATAAACGTCACTTAGACGGTTCACAATTGCTTTTTTTACGATCGCTTGGCAATCTGACACACTATACAACTTAGATTTGATCGATTTACCCGCTACTGGAAATTCTCCATCCATAGGAATCAAGTCTTCCCAAGCAACAGCTTTTGTTTTTTCAAACAACTCATCAAATGTATAAGCTTCAAACTCCGCAACCACTATTTTGATGCGGTCGGCTGTTCTTAACCAAAGATTTGTCCGTGCAATGTCTTCTAATCCGCCTTCAAAATAAACTTTTCCATTTTCAACTTGGCATTCATAACCAAGCTGGCGTAATTCTTTTCCAACTAACGCTTCAATCCCGCTTGCTGCTGTAGCAACGAGTTTAAATTTTTCTATTGTCATGTAGAATGCTCCATTCTTTTTCTACTATACTAAACTGCTTTTTAGGTGAAAAGCAAAAAATATGTATAAAACCCTCCTTAAAAAGGAGGGTTTCCCTGATTGTAAATTTCTATAAGCCATGTTCTGTCCCAGATAATTTTCAGGCACAAATTATCTGGGGGCAATCATCTGTCTGCAATGAATTGCCTCTCTCATCTGTTCATTTCCATAGAAAGAGTGCCCCTACCAAAGTTTGGGTTGCTCGCTCGAGGGGTTTACCCGTTCCACCAATAGCGTTTCCCCTATTGCTTCGTCACTGTGGCACTTTCAAGAATACTCAAGCATAGTGTTGCCACCTTAGCTTTTTTTTCTGCCGTCACTTTAGTTTGCACTAAAGGCCTTAGCTTATGATTTCGCTAAGCACGAACACTACAAGCATCTCAGCTTGTGCGAGCATGGACTTTCCTCAGCCTAGTCTAGCTAGACCGCGATTGCCCGAAATTTACAAATATCTATTTAACCATGCTGACTATTCAAAGTCACTTGAATTATCTGTATCTAATTTAGAACCAAATACATGTCTTTCAAGGTTTGACAGTCTTTTTAAAATATCAAAATTGGTTACTGTATTGCTGGATTGACCAGATTGTCCTGGTTTTTGCAATGCTGCTTGCTTAGTCAGCTCGTCTACTTTACTATGTAAACGTTCGTTCTCTGCTTTTAACTGACTGATTTCTTTATTGTATGATTCATAATCACGAATAACCTCATCCAAGTATTCATCGACTTCTGCTGGACTGTATCCACGCATACCTGTTTTGAATTCTTTTTGTAGGATGTCTTTAGTCGTTAAAGTTCTATTCGCCATAATTGCACCTCATTCGTTTCAACTTTTCCAATATTTTAGAAACTCTTCTCTTCCTCACCATTATAACAAAGATACGGTTAAAAAAAAATAGCAAACTGAATTTTAAATGGATTCTCTCACTTTTTTAATAAATCGGACTACTCATTTTCATTTTGAATCGTATTTTGCAATTGATCAAAATCGATTAAACGACATTCATAAGAGCTGTGTTCTTGTTTCTTTTGTATCTCTTCATAAAGAAACTTCGTTTTCCCTTCAAATTCTCTATCGTACACTAACAAGGCAGCACTGGTATGCTCCAATAAAAAATGTTGGTGATTTTTTAATTGGGAAGGATCTTTATATGGTTGGTGAGAAGTCGATTCAATATAATCCGCTAATTCTTTCAGTTCACTCAATTTTATTTGTTTATCTTCTTTCCAGTTGGAACCGAACTCTAAAAACGGAAAAATAATGGCTTGTTGGATTTCAGGATAATCCATTTTCAATTCGTCGACTACTTCTACTGTCCATTGCTCCACACCTAATTGACCACTAGTTAAAATCCAATCGACGCCATTTTCGATAAAGCTGGTAATTTCATTTTTCAGAGCTTTTTTTATGACATCAATTTTGGCGTCTTTTTCTGAAAAAACGCCTAGTTCATAGGTTCGATAGCCGCTAATATATAAGTTTGTCATAAACTATTTGAATCTCCTTTTCTTTCAAGTATCATATTTGGTATAATGCAAACTAGGAAGTGATGCAAATGGTAGTAAATTATCCTAATGGTAAGCAGTATGCTAAACCAGAAACAAAGCCAACACCGCGTAAGAAAAAAAACAAACTGACTACGTTTAGTAATCGAGGAATGTCTTTAGAAGATGATATCAATGATAGCAATATCAGTTATTTAAGACAAGAACGGGCGGTGATTCATAAGAAACCTACACCTATACAAATCGTCAACGTAGACTACCCTAAACGAAGTGCAGCTGTCATTAAAGAAGCATATTTCAGACAAGCGTCTACTACCGATTACAATGGAGTTTACCGTGGTTTTTATTTGGATTTTGAAGCTAAAGAAACCAAAAACAAATTATCGTTTCCTTTAAAGAACTTTCATCAGCATCAAATTACCCATATGCATCAGTGCTTGAAACAAAAAGGAATTTGTTTCGTTATTTTACGATTTTCGTCAATAAATCGCCTTTTTCTCCTAGAAGCTAAGCTATTGCTCACTTACTGGGACGATCAAAAAGATGGACGCAAATCTATTCCCATTTCAGAACTTGAAAAAAACGGGTATGAGATGTATTATGGTTTTTCGCCGCGTATTCCCTATTTGGACGTGGTGGATCAATTGATTGACTACTCTCTATCTAACATATAGGAAATAGAACTGCGTTGTCAAAGGAAATTCAGTATGGAAAGTTTGCTAGGCTTACATAGATTTGACGTATCCAAAGTAAGACTAGCCATACACAGGTCAAGTAAAAATTGCACATAAGAAATGGAGATCTTTTTTTACCTCCATGGATATTTGTTAAGGAGAATTAAGATATGCCAGAAAATAATGAAATGTCTCGTGTTTCCAAGAAAAAGAACCAGAAAAAATCTGGAAACCGGAAAAAGAACCAACAAAAGAAAAAAAAGAAAGTTAATAAATCTTGGTTTAAACGGATTTTGATCGCTCTTGTCGCACTGGTCATTATTGCTTTGCTAAGCGGTGTAGGATTGTTCACTTATTATGCTTCTAGCGCACCAGAAATCACACTTGATGATCTAGTAGACAATCCTTCTACTACTTTTTACGACCCAGAAGGTAATGAGTTATATTCTAGCGGACAAGAACGAGTTCTAGTAGAAGCTGGTGAAATTCCCCAAGTTTTAGTAGACGCTGTTTTATCTATTGAAGACCAACGTTTTTATAATCATATCGGAGTTGATCCCATCCGAATTGCAGGAGCTGTTTTAGCCAACGTAACCGATGGATTTGGTGCTGAAGGTGGAAGTACCATCACCCAGCAATTGATCAAACTGTCTGTTTTTTCTACTAAACAAGAAGACCAAACAATAAAGCGTAAAGCTCAAGAAGCTTGGTTAGCTGTAAAATTAGAGCAAGAGTATTCAAAAGAACAGATCTTGACTTTTTATATCAATAAAGTTTATATGTCTGACAACCAATACGGGATGGGCACCGCTAGTGAGTATTACTTCGGTAAGCCTGTAAGCGAATTGGAATTGCATGAAGCTGCTTTATTAGCGGGTATGTCGCAAGCTCCGAATGCTTACAATCCTTATACGAATCCTGATCGTGCTAAACAAAGAAGAGACACCGTTTTATATATGATGCATGAAAATGAAAAAATTTCTCAAGAAGAGATGAATGCGGCTCAAGATGTGCCTATTACTGAAGGATTGGTAGAAAACCAAGGTAATTCAGCAGATACTCAAGTCATTGATAGTTACTTAAGCACCGTCATTGAAGAGGTCAAAGAAAAAACAGGCTTAGATCCTCAAACTGCTGGATTGAAAATCTATACCAATATAGATATGGATGCTCAACAACAAGTTTATGACGTCTTAAATTCAGATGACTACAACATCTTCCCTAACGACGACATGCAGTCAGCAGTAACAGTCGTAGATGTCAACACAGGACAGTTGAAAGCTATCGGCGGATCGCGTAAACAAGAAGGTCAAATGCTCTTTAATCATGCTGCTGAAATAAAACAAATCGGTTCTACCATTAAACCTCTTACAACTTACGGTCCAGCAATCGAGTATCTAGACTACTCAACATACCATCAAGTAGTAGATGAACCGACCACTTATGAGTCTGGTCAAACTATCAATAACTGGGACAGAGACTATGAAGGACAAATCAGCATGCGACGCGCTTTAGTGGATTCTCGTAATGTGCCGACATACAAGATTTTTAAAGATGTTGGACAAGAAAATGTTAAAAATTTCTTAACTAATGTAGGCCTTTCTGACTACCCTAGTTTAGCAAAAGATAACACCGTTTATGAAGCAGATTCTTTTAGTGGCTCGTTATCACCAATTGATTTGGCAGCTTCTTATGCACCATTTGCAAACGGCGGAGAATATACTGAGCCTTACACAGTTTCAAAAGTGATTACCGCTGATGGAGAAGAAATCGATTTAACACCTTCTACAACAAAAGCTGTGAGTGATTCTACAGCTTATATGATTACAGATATGTTGAAAGACGTTGTGGATGTCGGAACAACTTCTCGTTTAGTCAGCATCCCAGGAGTTCCACAAGCTGGAAAAACCGGGACGGCAAATTATACTTCTGATCAGATGGCAGAGCACAATATTCCTAATGGAGCGGTTCCTGCTTCTGCATATGTAGGTTATACTACAAATTACTCTGTTTCTGTTTGGAGCGGATACACGAATATATTTGAAGAAGGTCACTGGCTTTCTGATGATGACGGTACACGAGAAATACCGCGAAAAATTTATCGTGAAGTTATGGCCCAACTTTCAGAATCTGTTGAAAATTCAGATTGGACTAAGCCGAGTTCTGTAGTTGAAGTGGCAGTTGAAAAAGGATCTAACCCGGCTGCTCTTCCAGGCCCCAATACTCCTAGCTCAGAAATTGTCAGAGAACTATTTGTTAGAGGTACAGAACCTACTTCAGTATCAACGAATTATGGAGAAGAATTGACTGCACCAAGCGGACTAAAAGCTTCTTATGATGCTGAAGCAAATGAAATCATTATTAACTGGGATGCTTATTCTTTAAGCCATTCAGATGAAGAACCAACTTATGAATTGACTGTGGGCGGCCAAACAGCCACAACTAAAGATTTAGGGTATGTCGTTCAAAACCCTTCTGAAGGTACGGTTGGCATCACAGTTGCTGTAAGGGCTAATGGAAAGACCGGTCCAACGGCTTCAGTCAGTGTTGTGGTTCCTCCTTCCGGTGAGGAGGAAGAAAGCGATGAGAGTGAAGAAGAATCCGAAAGTGAAGAAAGCGAAAGCTCTTCTGAATCAAGTGCTTCTTCAGAGTCGTCAAGTTCTGAAAGCTCCTCTAGCCAATCAGATGAAAGCAGTTCTAGTTCTTCTCAAGCTTCTGAAAGCTCTCAAGCCAGCTCCTCACAGAGCAGTCAAGAATCACAAACAGATGAAGATTAATTTTTCTTCTTCTGTGATTAAAATAAACCAAAGAAAGCTGTTTGATCCTATTGGATCTGGATCAAACAGCTTTCTTTTTTGCTTTTATTTTGAAATAAGTTCTATAAAAAAGACTGATTCGCTTCCGGATCAATCTTTCACCTTATTCTTCTGACATATGGTTTTCCAGCAGTTCAATACATTTTTCATGATCGTGTTTTCTAGCTGGACATTGATAGCGGCCAAAGAAAATCAATCGATGATGCGCTTTGCCCCATAACTCAGGAGGCAATTTCTTCATCAGGACTTCTTCTACTTCTCTGACGCTGGCTTTTTGAGGTACGATCTTTAAGCGTTTAGTCACTCGTTCCACGTGAGTGTCTACCGCTATTGCAGGAATATCAAAAGAGACACTTAATACCACATTGGCGGATTTTCTACCTACTCCAGGCAATGTCTCCAGTTCTTCTCTAGTTCTCGGAACTTTACTATTAAAATCTGAAATCAACTTCTCGCAGCAGCCTTTGATATATTTTGCTTTATTGCGGTACAAACCGATCGTTTTAATGTGTTCTTGAATTTCCTCCACTGGTGCATCAGCAAACGCTTCAGGTGTCGGATAGGATTCAAACAACTTTGGAGTAATACGGTTTACAGCTGCGTCTGTTGTCTGAGCACTCATCATGACCGATATCAGCAGCTCAAACGCATTGCGATGAATCAATTCACATTTAGCCTCTGGGAAAATCTGCCCCATAGCTTCAATGACTTGAATGGTTTTCTTTTTCGAAAGCAAGAAACCCCTCCTTAATGATTATCCTGATTTTCTAACCAATTGTATAATGGTACTTTCGGTTTAACTGTTGTTTCATTAGTAGGCGCAGGTTGTTGCATATTTGTTTGGTGATTGCGTCTTCTCTTTGACTCTTGAACAACTTGCGTTTTTGTTTTGATATTTTTCTTTTCCCAGTTCAATAAGATCCGGTCTACATATTTCAAATTATACACTTGACTCAAAACTGCTTCTCTTAAAGCCATTTCGATCAAATCAACTTCATACTTATCTTCATCCAGCCACATACCGATAGTTTGGATTTCCATTGGCGACAAAGGACGGCCAAACTCAGATTCGAAGCGATTGAATAAGTCCTTCTCAGTCAATTGCTGCTCTTCTTTTTTGATCGTTCTTTCTTCTTGCTCCAATAAAGTCGCTAATCGCTCCCAAAGAAAATCCAGCTGGTAGCTGTCCTTTGATTTGCCTTCTTTATCTATACTGGTTTCAATAGTCAAATATTTTTGCTGAATCAATTCATGGATAGCGGTAAATACTTTAGCCGTTGGCAATTGCATCCGTTGAGCAATGATCTCGATATCCGGAAAATCACTCCCACTATCCATGAGAGATTTCAATTGGATAATCAAAATCAATTGGTTGTTGGTGATACCTAGTTGACGATAGTGTTGCAACAATACATTCGAAATAGTTGTATCGCCCAACTTTATCCATTTTTGAATGAGTGAAAGACTCATCAACTCCACTCCCTTCTTTTACTTCTCACTGCACTGGTTCATTAGATGAATAAAAACAGGAGCCAGGATGATTATCCCAGCTCCCATTCGGGTTTCGTGTGATTCTTTCTATGGGTAGATACGGTTCAATAAGCGTGGGAAAGGAATAGCTTCACGTACGTGTTCAGTTCCAGTGATCCAAGCAACGGTTCTTTCCAGACCTAAACCAAATCCTGAATGAGGGACACTACCGTATTTACGCAAATCTAAATACCAATCGTAGTCTTCTTCTTTCAGACCGAATTCGTGAAGACGGGCTTTTAGAAGATCTAAGTTTTCTTCACGTTCGCTGCCTCCAATAATTTCTCCATAACCTTCAGGTGCAATCATATCAGCACATAAAACGACATCTGTTCTTTCTGGGTGTTGCTTCATATAAAACGCTTTGATTGCTTTTGGATAATTTACGATAAACACGGGTTTGTCGTATTGGCTAGCAATAAAGGTTTCATGCGGAGAACCAAAATCGATTCCCCATTCAAGGTCTTCAAATCCATTCTCTTGCAGTAATGTAACAGCATCATCATAGCTGATTCTTGGATAAGGCAGTTGTGTATATTTGCGCAACGTTTCTACGTCTCTATCTAAAGTATGAAGAGCTTGTTCGCAGTTGTCGATAACTTGTTGAACGATATAAGCAACATAGTTTTCTTGAACAACTAAGCTTTCTTCATGAGAGGTAAAGGCCATTTCAGGTTCCATCATCCAGAACTCGATCAAATGTCTTCTAGTTTTTGATTTCTCTGCTCTAAATGTTGGCCCAAATGAAAATACTTTTCCAAAAGCCATAGCTGCAGCTTCCATATACAATTGGCCACTTTGAGATAAGTAAGCATCTTGATCAAAGTACTCTGTATGGAAAAGTTCTGTTGAATCTTCAGCTGCACTACCTGTTAAAATCGGCGGATCGATTTTGATAAATCCTTCTTTGTTGAAAAACTCATAGGTTGCGCGAATGATTTCATTCCGAACTTGCATGATGGCGTGTTGTTTAGAAGAACGCAACCATAAATGACGATGATCCATCAAAAATTCCACACCATGTTCTTTAGGCGTGATTGGATAATCATGACTCTCGCCAATCAATTGAATATCTTTCACTAAAATTTCATAACCGAATTTCGAGCGAGTGTCTTCTTGGATGATTCCTCTGATCACAACAGAAGATTCTTGTGAGATGCTTTTTGCTAATTGGAACGTTTCTTCTTCAACATCATTCTTTACAATGACCCCTTGAAAGAAGGCAGAGCCATCTCTTAATTCCAGAAAAGCTATTTTTCCACTTGAACGTTTGTTAGCGATCCAAGCGTCGATTTCCACTTCTTCACCCACATGGTTTTTAGAGTCAATAATTCTAATACGATTCAACTTAGTAATCTCCTTTTTGCATTTGAATTTTTCTTAACGTTTCATAGTACTTTACCTCATTCATTGTACTACAGGAAAAGCATTTGAAAAAGGAATTTTAAATATTCTCGATTCCTTTTATCCATTCTCCTGATTCTAAAGACATGACGTAATAACCCAAACGGCCATTCTCCTGCTTGTAGGCAACTTCCCAAATGGCCGTTCCATTTTCCATCCCGATTCTAGCTTCAAGAATTTTTTTTGGCGTTGTTGCTTGTTTGGTCAGCTGAACAGCTTCTGCTTCAGTAATGATATCAGCTTGGTTATATACTGTAGCAGCTCCTCCATCTTGAGCAACGATTGCAATAACTGCTTCGCCTTCCTGATTTGTACCAGTGACAGTAAAGTACGTCTTGGTTCCATTGTACCAATAGAAATCGTCTACTTTAGTTAAGCCGGCACTGCTTTTCGCCACAGCAAATGCCTCATCCTCAGCTTTATGTAAAGGACTGCTGGCAGTTTGATACACTGAAATAGAAAAAGCAATCACCGCTATCATCACAACGATAGAAACAATAAAAATGTTTTTTTTCATTTTTTCAAACAATCCCGTCTTTTCTTTATCAAAAATAGTCTCTCTAATTAGATTAGTATAGCAGAAATAAAAGCTCTTTTCTACAGGTCATCTGTTAAGAATTTACTTAGTTCTGATTCCATTTTCTCTTCAGCAATTTCTTCGATCTTCATCCCTTGGGGCAACGAACGCTGCATCAATTTGCCAAAATTGGAATACAACAGTCTTTCGTCCAATACGATAAAAACACCCTTGTCTGATGGAGACCTTACTAAACGTCCCAGTCCTTGTTTTAATCGTAAAGTAGCTTTAGGCAATGTATCAACGTAAAAGGGATTTAAGTGATTCTTCTTCATCCAGTAATGCTTGGCTTTTACATAAGGCCGTTCTGGTGATTCAAAAGGCAGTCGAGTCACTACGAGAATGCTGAGCGCTTTACCCGGTAAATCGACACCTTCCCAAAAGCTGTCTGCTCCTAGTAAAATGCCCCCCTGAGATCTGAAAAAGCGTTTGAGAATCCTCTCTCTGCTGCCTGATAGTCCTTGTGCCAATATCTCTCTTCCGAAAAAATCAGATTTTCTTTGCAATTGTTCATAAACATCATGCAACGGTTCAAAAGCAGTAAACAGCACCAAGAGATTTTCATCTGAATTTTTACAAATCGTACTTAAATACTGGACGATCATTTGAGCATACCTTTTTTTCGTCATACTTTTGACCGGCTTGACTCCTTCTGGAACCCAAAATTTAACTTGTTTTCCATAATCATACGGAGAATCCAATTTTAACGTATGGACATTTGTTTCACCAATCTGATTTTGGAAATAGTCAAAGCTGCCGTCTACTTCTAACGTAGCACCGGTATAAATAATGGTCGGAACCTTATCCACCAGCTGCTCTTTTAAAAAATGGGAGTTGAACACATAAGATTGTTGTGCAGCGAAACTATTTTTAGGCGATTTTTCTGCAAAAGAAAACCACGTTACTTCCTGCTCATCAGACTGCTGAAAAACGGCATCAAAAATATCTTGTTGCTTTTTCAGATCGGTCAAGCAATCATAAAAGTCAGTGATTACATGCAATTCAGTTTGAGTAAATCGTTCTCTTTCGTTGAACAATGCAGCAACTGCTTCAAACCCTAAATAACTGACTTCATTCATCAAAGACAAAATCTTTTTAGTGGTTCTTTTGAACCTGACAGCATGCTCTTCTCTATCGTAAAGTATGTCGTATCGATCTTTGTAATCATCCTGAGGAATGTGTTCCCAACAAAACTGAAGCAATTCATCAACGAATGCTGACAGCGCCTCGGTTAAAAAGTACACACTCATTTCAATATTCTCTAATTGATGGGTGATCGATGCAGTTGTTTTATCTGCTAATATCGTCAGTTGTCCGATCAGGCTGCTTTTATCTTCTTTTTTACCCAACCATTTGAACAACTTTTGCAAATAATAATAACGAAAAATTTGACTGGTCGATTGTTGGGCGACTTCACTTAAATGATGAGCTTCATCAACGATCAATCGCTGAAAATTCTTCAGTCTCTTGTCTTCTTTTTGCAAATCATGGCATAGATAAGCATGATTCGTTACAATAATTCCAGCATGCTGTACCAGCTTTTGAGCATGAAGGAAAAAGTCTTCTTCATACCAGTCATCTTCTGTTTCATTTCCCAACCAGCCCCGATGGCGTATTTTACTCCAAAAAGGTTGATTGTAATTGGTCAAATTCAGTTCATCCAGATCTCCTGTTTCAGTTTGAGTCAACCACACTAAGATCCGCATCTGGTAAATGGCTTCTAACTTTTGCATTATCGGTTCTTTCAACAAACTTTCGAATTTAGACAAATGAATATAATGGCTTTTGCTTTTTAAAATAGCAGCTTGTATCGGAAATGAGATCATTTCTTGCAGCTGTGCTAAATCTTTGTGGAACAGCTGTTGCTGCAGCAATGTCGTAAAAGTGCTGATGACGATTGGATCTTCACTAGAAGCGTTGTAGACCGCTGGCAATAAATAACCAAATGTTTTTCCGATCCCAGTTGGGGCTTCAATAATCATGTGCTCTTTTTTATCTGAAACAAACGACTGCTGGACAGCATCCATCATTTCGATCTGCGTTTTCCGCAGTTCAAAACGCGGTTGAAACAAGTTCGCCTTTTCTTGCTGCCCTTGCGGATACTCTTTGATCTCGCGATGAACGTGTTGTTCAAAAGAAACCTCTTTTTGACGAATGGCTAATCCTTTTTTGATCATTAATCCTTCTGGCAAGTCGGTGATTTGTTGCTTCATTTCTTTCAGATTACTACGGATAAAAATTTCTGTATCCATTGTACAGTTAGGGGCTATAGCAGCTAGTTTTTCTACAGTCACTAATGGAAGGCTTTTTAATGTTTGTTTAAGTAACAAGAACAACTCTGCAGTCGCATAAGCATCACTGTCTGCCTGATGCGGGTTTTTGTGCACAATATTTTGAGAATTCATCAAATCATTCAATGTAAAACTCGGTTCAGTAGGCAATAAAATTTGCGCTAACTCGACTGTATCAATTCCTTTTAAAGTAAGCGGCGGCAAACCGCAACGAACAAATTCTTCTGAAAGAAAATGGTAGTCAAACTGAATATTGTGCGCAACAAAGATACATCCATCTAATAAATTATAAATGGTTGCCGCGACATCCTCAAAATAAGGAGCATGCGCAATAGATTGGTTTGAGATTCCAGTCAAATGTTCAATTTCTTTGGGAATGCTTCTCAGCGGATTCACATCAGTTGCAAATTGGTGTACGATTTGATCATTTTCAATCAATGCGCAGCCAAATTGAATGATTCGATCTCCACTTTGAACATTTCCTCCTGTTGTTTCAATATCCACAACAGCATATGTGGTCATTTCATCCATTCTTGTCACCTAATTCTTTTCTCAATTTACATCCATTACATCATACCATATTTTAACTGTGTATGGAGATTCTTCCTGCGTTTGCAGATAAATATCCAGCACAAACAAAAGAAACCCTGCCGCTTTCAGATGGACATTGAAAACGGCGGGGCAGATTCTAGTGTTGTATTTTTTGGAGAAAACTTTCTGTGTACGCATGCTCGCTTATGAATTCCAAAAGCAATCATCTGACCATCCATCAATGCTTTGAATTGAAAAGAAAAAATGGATTTTTCATGCTGTTCTAGTATCAGTTCACAGAACGGTCTCCTATCCCTGATTGATTTTTCACCCAAGATAGAATAGCTTCAGAATCATTTGCTAATTGCCCGGTAACGATCAACATTTCGATTTCTTCCAGCAGCTGCCCCAACCATTTTCCAGGTTTTATTTTCAATGCTGCTAAAATCTCATTCCCGCTGATTTGGACATCCTTTTTCTCTTTAATTGGGAGATTTTCATACTGCTCAACCACTAGCTCTATATTGGCTGGAAAATGCATTTGTTCCAAGATATGTTCCACTTCTAAAGCAATCGTCAAGCCTGATTGGTATAAGTCAACAGCTGTATAAGGGTGCGTTAGTCTGGATCGCACTGTTTTCACTTCCAACTGTACTTCATGCATTTCTTTATTCGAGCATTTCCATAATTTCAAAAATTTTGTCACTTCAGCAGTTGGAATCTCTAAAAAGTGAATCAGCATCGTCCAAGCCGCTGAGCGAGTAGATAGACTTCCTTCAAATCGGGCAAATTTCTCTAATTTATCCTTATGCTGCTCTAATCCAGGACAATAGGCATACAATTCCGTATGAATAAACAATTCAAGCCCTTTTGATCGACTTTTTCCTTGCATCAATTTCATGAACTCTACGGAAATACGTTCAATTGAAATTTTCCCCAGCAACGCATGGTGGTCAGCGATTGCTTTTTGAGTGTTTGTCTCCATCGTAAAGCCTAATTGACTTACAAAACGAACAGCTCTCATCATTCGTAAAGCATCTTCATGGAACCGTTCTTGCGGTGACCCCACAGCTTTAATGACACGATTGTTTAAATCTTTTTGTCCTTCAAAATAATCCATGATATGCCCGTTTTTATCCATCGCTAAAGCATTGACTGTAAAATCCCGTCGTTTTAGATCCTCTTCTAAAGAGCGCACAAATTCTACTTTATCTGGACGTCTGAAGTCTTGGTACGCAGATTCAGTTCTAAAAGTGGTGATCTCATAAGAATCTCCTCCCCACAAGACCATAACTGTCCCATGCTCGATTCCTACATCAATGGTTTTATGAAAGATCTGTTTGATTTCTGCAGGAAAGGCGCTGGTGGCAATATCTACATCATTGATTTCTTTTTTCAACAAAGCATCTCGGACGCTTCCGCCTACAAAATAAGCTTCAAAACCTGCTTTTTCAATTTTTTCAATTATCGGCAAAGCTTCTTTAAAAGTGTGGTCGAGCTCTATCATAATAAATTTTCCAATCCGTAAACCAATTCCGTTTTTTCCATCACTTTCGTACATCCGAGAGCTACGCCAGTCATAAAGGACGAACGATCATACGAATCATGACGGATCGTCAAGCCTTCCCCATTACTTCCAAATTGAACTTGTTGATGGGCCACTAAGCCAGGCAAACGTACACTGTGGATTTTCATTCCTTGGTAATCTGCTCCTCGAGCTCCTTTAATACTTTCTTTCTCTTCTGGATGACCTTGTTGATGGAATCCACGTTCTGCTGCAATCATTTCTGCAGTCTTAATCGCTGTTCCGCTTGGTGCATCCAATTTATGATCATGGTGCAACTCTATAATCTCAACATCCGGGAAATATTTTGCAGCTTGAGCAGCAAATTGCATCATCAACACAGCTCCAATAGCGAAATTAGGAGCAATTAAGCCACCTGTACGGCTTTCTTCTGCCATCTTCTGTAAATCCGCCACATCGTCTTCATTAAGGCCTGTAGTACCTACAACTGGACGGATACTGTGGCGTAAAGCAAATTGTGTATTTTCCAAAGCTACTTCTGGTACAGTAAAATCGATCCACACATCCGCTTTCACACTATCAATCAACTTTTGCTTATCAGTAAAGACTGGCACATCGACCGAAGGATAATCCGCTAATTCACTTAACTTGCTTTCCTCAGCGTATGGATCTAAAACACCCACTAGTATAAATTCTTGATGCTTCAATACCATCTTGGTTGCTGTACTGCCCATTTTCCCTTTGAAACCTGCTACTACGATTTTTATCATCTTATTCTTTCCTTTCAAAACGATTCGCATCTCGTTCATTGAATTTTTTCATCGTTAAGTCAAAAGATTCCGTCAAATCGATCTCTAATGAATTGGCTAATGAAATGAGGACAAATAAGGTGTCCCCCAACTCTTCCTTTAATTCTTTGGTGCCTTCAGAAGCTTTCTTCTGCTTTTCACCATGATGGTGGTTGATTTCCCTTGCCAATTCACCCACTTCTTCCGTAAGCCGAGCAAGTTGACCTAAGGGAGAAAAATAACCCGTCTTGAATTGTTGGATGTAATCATCTACTTCTTGTTGTATTGATGAAAGACTCTTTTCCAAAAATATCACCCCAAATTCCATTTAGTTCTCGTCTATTTTCTCTTTTATCCGGTCAAAAATCAAGAAGGGAACTTGCATCTCTTCATTAAAATTGAATTCTTTAAGGGATCAAAAGCAAAAAAGTAGCTTCTGATGTCTATAATTTCTATACTTATTACAGAAAACAACTTTTTTTTGGAGGAATCGATATGGAAGAACAAGAAGTGATTTCAGTTCTGCAAAAGAACGGTTATCTAGCAGAATTAGGGCAAACTATTATGGGAAATTTAGAACACAAAGGGAGCGTATTGACTCCAAACATGAACGCCGCAAAAGTTAAAGTTCAGTTGTTGAATTTTAACAACCAACAGGAGATTGTCGTATTGCCGTTATCTTTTACGGGGAAATTATTGCCAGAAGAGATTTATGTCATTCCTTTTTCAGACATTGATAAGCTGGAATTTAAAAATAAGCTCATTTTTTACAATATGGTCATCAAGTTCCAGGATCCGCTAAAAAGAAAAAAAGACAAGTATCAAGTCAATAAAAAAATTGCCGGCTATAAATGGCAAGGTGAGAATGTTAAACGTATCATAGAAAAACTGCATTTTTAATCTGAAAGATTGGATAGTTTACCTTATTACTAGCTCTTCTTTCTTACATCAAAGAAGTCGAAATTCTTTTCCGGCTTCTTTTTTTGACGAGTTCAACTTATCTTCAGATCCTTCAAGAGTATGCTTATAATATTTATCGAGGTGATTGAAAAGAGATAAAAAAGAAGGAAATTACCCGTATGTCAACGACTAAACCAACAACAGAAAATAGAGGTCGAAATGGTTTTGGTTCAGTACCAGTCAACCGGACAATGATGTATGGCTTAAAAGCAAACCGCAGTATCCATTGGATGAAGTACAGGGTGGGAAATTAACGGGAAAAAGAAAAAATATAGTGACTATGTCACTTACAAAAGCGCAGAAATAGCTCCTAAAATGACTTTTTAAGACACAGCTTATTTTTTGAACGATCTGATGCAAGAAGCAGGTAAAGCTCAAAAAGAACCAACGAAGTAAGAAGCTGAAGTATTGAAAGAAACAGTTTTTCTAGTCAGCTAAGGCTGAAACTTTTCTCTGATCTCATACAACTGAACGAATCAATTCTAGTGTCAATGCAGTATTTTAATCCGCAAACTTGAAAATCCCGAGGAAGCGTGTTTGTTTGTAGCCGTGAAAAGTATGAAATGTGAATTACTAAGCGTCAGCGCTGAAGCACTGACGCTTAGTTTGAAGCTTGAAAGTCTGGAGACTACAGGCTTCAGGCGGTACCATGGCTACAAAAGCAAACAAAGCATTCCGGAGGATACTTCACCTCCAGTAAAGGGCTGAGACAAAAAAATGTATTTTGGTTTCAGAAATGGGTCTATGGAGGGAATATAAAAAAAGTGCCGTAAACACAAGTTGCTTTCCTGTCTTACTAACTCGACCGATAAATAGTTGACAGATACTCTTCAAGAGCATTTATTGCTTCTTTTTCAAAAAAAATGTATGATTCTAAGAGTGTCGCTTAAATTGCGACAGCAGACAAAAACAATAAATACCGTTTTGTTGAAATGGAGGAATACGACAATGCAGAAAAATAAATTGGAGATAGCAAAAGATATTTTCCTGATCACAATTGGCTGCGCTTTATTCGGCTTTAGTCTTGTTAATATCAATATTGCTAACCAATTGGCTGAAGGCGGCTTTACAGGACTTACGTTGATTTTAAATAGTTTGTTTGA
This sequence comes from Desemzia sp. FAM 23989, assembly GCF_045528345.1. Lineage (NCBI taxonomy): Bacteria > Bacillati > Bacillota > Bacilli > Lactobacillales > Carnobacteriaceae > Desemzia > Desemzia sp. FAM 23989. Next base: position 111,109 of record NZ_JBGQQT010000004.1, read on the forward strand.
TATCAACCCTGCTTATTCGATCCTTGTTTTAAATGTGCCGATGATTTTAATCGGATGGAAATTATTAGGGAATCAATCATTGATTTATACTCTTTATGGAACATTTATGCTTTCTTTTTTCTTAGAGATCTGGCAACGAATACCGGTTGTTATTCCGACTAAAGGCGATTTACTGATTGCCGCACTATTAGCTGGTCTTGCCGGAGGAATCGGAAGCGGATTGATCTATCGCTCAGGTGGGACAACAGGCGGTTCAGATATAATTGCTCGGATCGCGGAAAAGAAGTATGGAATCGCGATGGGAAAAAGCTTACTGGCTTTTGACGTGCTGGTCCTTGTCCTGTCGTTGACCTATATCGACTTGCCGCACATGATGTATACATTATTGACCTCTTTTGTCTTTACGCAAATGGTCGATTTCATGCAACAAGGTTCTTATAGCGGTCGAGGCCTATTGATCATCTCCGAAAAAAGCGATGCGATCGCAGACAACATTTTAGCTGAACTTGAACGTGGTGTAACTTACATTAAAGCTGAAGGGGCTTATTCCAAACAAGAAAAAAATATTCTGTATTGTGTTATGGGCTCACATGAAATTGTAGCAGCGAAAAACATTATTAATCAAACCGATCCGAATGCCTTTATTTCGATTTTATCCGTTCACGAAGTGTTAGGAGAAGGCTTTTCTTATGACCCCAAACCTAAAGGTCGTTTTCAAAAGAATAAACAAACTGCGCAAAAACACATTAAATCATAAATATTCACACAAAAATGTTCTGGACCTTAGCGAAAGGTCCAGAACATTTCTTTCTATTTCCACAAAAAAACTCTTAACAAATTTCACAACAGCTGAAATCTGTTAAGAGCCACAAGCCTTATAAACTAGTCTTTTTTTGATGATCCAATAATTCTTTTTCGATTTCTTTCAATTCAGTAGAAAATTCAATAAATTCCTCTCGATTGCCATTTTCCAAAGCTTCATCAATTAAGTTCAACATCAAATGTTTTTTTTCGTTCAAAGAGAGTTTTGTAATGGCGTGTTCTACTTCGCGAATAAGATCTTGGGGAATAGTTTCGTTCCAGCGGTGATAAGGATTATCTTCTAAAATCGCAAGATATTGTTCTGTTTTCCAGGGTTCTCTGAATACCAGTTCTAAATACATATCTTCCTGCCAATTGAGTCGCACTTCATGAAAAGCTTGCTCAGGGTCACTAAACGCTTGTCCGTCTTTATAAAACAAAAACGGTTCGTTATCCATACCAACAGTCGACATCATAATCCCTCTAGGAGTCGTTTCCACATCCTCAACAAAATGAACCTTATTTAATACAATATCATGATTGAGCAGATAATTTAAGATCCACATAGATTCTCTTCTTTTTAGTTGATGACGATCTAAAAACCAACCGATGAAGGATTTTTTTTCTTCTAAAGAAACTTGGATGTTCATAGGAAAACCTCCTTATAACTCCTTTAGTATAGTATACCCTAGTCTAATAATAGTTGCCATTGATTGACTCGTAGAAATTCAACATTTCTTCATCAGTAGGTTCTACTTGCAAATAATCCTCTAAAACATCTTTAATGACCGTTCGGTCGCCTTCTTCTCTCAAGTAGCCAACATAACTTTTCAAGAACGAAGGATTTTGGCGGAATGCCGGATAGGCTTTAGAGAAAGCTTTTCCTGCAGCTTCATATTCCTCGATACCTTCATTGGCAATCGCTAAGTTCCAGTAAAATTGTGGATCTGCTTCTTCATCCATCAACGCTTGTTGGATAAAGTCGATCGTTTCAGAAAATCGTTCTTGTTTATTTAGTAAGTTTGTATAGGCCAGTAAATATCCGGCATTATCGGGATCAAGTTCAATCGCTTTTTGGTAGTATTCTTCCGCAGCATCTTCTCGTTCTAATTTAAGATTGATCGCTGCTCCTTGAAGGTACAAGTCAGGATTGAATTCATCGTACTGTAGTCCTTCTTGAATCACTTCTATTGCTTTATCTAATCGCAGATCTTCTTCTAGCCCTTTAGCCAAGTAAGGATACACAGAAGTGTAGCTAGGGTCTAACTCTTTCAATTTAAACAGGGTTTCATTTGCGCGTTGGAATTCTTTCTGTTGCAAATACGTAAATCCTAATTGGAATAAAGTATCCACGTGTTCATGTTCTTCTAAGCTTTGCTTCAAGTAGTTGACAGCTTCTTCAAAATCACCTAAGGCGCTATATGCTCCACCGCATCTGGCCGCCAAGTTGATTCCGGATAATTCTGCGTGTCCTTGAATCAATAAATCTTCATAGCCTTTGATGGCTTGAGCGTATTTCCCCATTGAAAAATGTAATTCAGCTAACGCAAAAATTACGGCCGGTTCATCTCCCATTGCTTCTTTAGCACGAAGCAGTTTGTGTTCGCTCACTTCATATAATCCTTGTACATAGTACAAATCTGCCAACACCAATAAAGCTTGAGGGTAAGCGTCGCTGGTTTCTTTGATTTGCAATAACCAGTCAGAGGCTGCTTCCATATCGCCTTCTTCGATAGCAATTTCTGCTAAACTCACTTTTAATTCATCATTTTCTGGGTATAGTTCAAGCAAATGCACATTGATTGCTTTGGTTTCTTCGTTAAATCCAAGTTGATATAAACTATCACTTAAAAGATACAATTCTTCATCTGAATCTTGTTTCATGGCTTGTCGGAACAGCTCAGTAGCTTCTCCTAAATCGTTATCATGTAAAGCCTGAATCATTTTTTTTCCGTATGACATTCCTAAAACCTCTTTCGCAGTTCAATTCATTTAGTTATTCACCAGTTTAACACAATTTTTAAGATAAAAATAGTTGTCCTGATCAGTCACTGATCTAAAATAAATGGCACTGTTTGAACAATATTCCAACAAATTTAAAATTTCACAATTATTTTTGGTCTAGACCTTTACAAAATAGAAATAGTGCTGTACTCTAAAAACGAAAAATTTATCAATCCATCTTAGGAGGTACTTAATCATGCATTTAGATTTTACAAAGGAAGAATCTCAGGATATTGAAGCATTTGTAAGTAATTTAACGTTGACCAAAGAAGAGTAATTTCTATGTCTCCATAAGAAAAACGGTTCACTAAAGAAGCTTTGCAAGATAGGCTAAATTTCAGGTGTTTTATTGAAGACTATCACCACATGTTGGAGAAATTGTACGATTACAATTTTGTGATCAAAGATATGATCGAACACAATAACGATACAAAAATAATCGATTCGATCCTTTACTTTTTAGATACGACCATCAAAGATCCTATGGTACTGTCGCAACTATATGCAATTTATAAAAAACAGACCCAAAACGACCTTTCTCCATTCCAGTAAAACATGGGTTTTTAAATACATCTAAACAGCTGCCCCATATTTAAAAGTATGCATAGAGTCCGTTTCAACAACTAGGAAGAAACGAACTCTGTCAATGACTTCTACACATCGAATAGCTGCTTAGGTAAAGACCTATGTTCTGTATTGGATATTAAAAATGAGGATGATCGTTCTTTAATCCGAGAAGTTGAAAATTTGTGCTCCTTTACAATACTATTGATTCTCCAGACATAGCAAAAACCCTTGATTTCTCAAGGGTTTTTTGCTGGTCTTATTTAACTGAATCTTTAAGCGCTTTACCTGGTTTGAATGCAGGGACCTTGCTTGCTGCGATTTCGATTTCTTCCCCAGTTTGAGGATTACGTCCTTTACGAGCTGCACGGTCACGTACTTCAAAGTTACCAAATCCGATGATTTGAACTTTTTCGCCATCGCTTAATAGTTCTTGAATAGATCCGAAAACTGCGTCTACTGCTGTAGTTGCTTGTTTTTTGTTAAGATCTGTTTTAGATACTACGCTTTCGATTAATTGTGCTTTGTTAGCCATTTATATTTCACCTCCTCGAAAAGAAGATTCGATGTTTTGTTTTTGTAAACATCCTAAGCCATTTTTGAGTGGTCCAAAAATGACATCCAGCGAAATGAAAATTAGTTGATCTAAATGACATTTCAATTAAAAAGATATCACACAAAAGTTGATACTGCAATGTTTTTTACTGATTTTCGGCATTTTTTCGCAAGGTTTGCGTTAATCTTTCAAAACTATTGAACTTCATCACAAACTGTGATAAAATGCCGTTTACCAGTTTTTGGTTGCTCTTTTATTTTCTGTTACGAGTAATCAAACGGATAGGTGTTCCCTCAAACGAGAAGGTATCACGAAGACGATTTTCCAAGTAACGCGCATAAGAAAAGTGCATCATTTCAGAATCATTCACAAACACGACAAAAGTAGGCGGTTTGATCGCCACTTGAGTAGCATAGTAGATTTTCAAACGTTTTCCTTTATCTGTCGGTGTCGGATTCATCGCTACTGCATCCAAGATAACTTCATTCAATGTAGAAGATTGGATACGCAGTTTTTGATTTTGGCTGACCATGCTGATCAGTTCCGGCAATTTGTGCAATCTTTGTTTTGTCAAAGCTGATACATAAATGATAGGCGCATAGCTTAAGTAGGCAAACTCTTCTCGAATAGTTTCTTCAAATTCTTTCATTGTAGAGTTCTCTTTCTCGATCGCATCCCATTTATTGACTAAAATAATGATCCCTTTTCCAGCTTCATGTGCATAACCGGCAACTTTCTTATCTTGCTCTCTAATGCCTTCTTCTGCATTCAGGACCACTAGGACGACATCTGAGCGTTCAATGGCTCTAAGGGCTCTTAAAACGCTGTATTTCTCTGTATTTTCGTACACTTTCCCTTTTTTACGAATACCGGCAGTGTCGATCATCACAAATTCTTCCCCGTCAGCTGATGTGAAAGAAGTATCAATTGCATCACGTGTTGTTCCCGCTACGTTCGACACGATTACACGATCTTCACCTAAAATAGCATTCACCAATGAAGATTTCCCTACATTCGGTCTTCCGATTAAACTAAATTTAATGACAGAATCATCGTATTCTTCTTCTTCCTCTTCAGGGAAAAACTTAATGGCTGCGTCTAGTAAGTCTCCTAACCCAATTCCGTGACTTCCAGAAAGAGGGTACGGATCTCCTAATCCTAAAGAGTAAAATTCAAAGATTTCTGCTCTCATTTCAGGGTTATCAACTTTGTTTACCGCTAATAATACGGGTTTATTGCTTCGGTACAATATTTGAGCTACATTTTCATCCGCATCCGTTACACCTTCTCTTACACTAGTAAGAAAGACGATCACATCTGCCTCTTCAATAGCAATTTCTGCTTGTTGTTTAATTTGCTCTAGAAAGGGTTCATCCCCTATATCAATTCCACCTGTATCAATCACATTAAATTCTTTTCCTAACCATTCTGCTGGAGAATATATCCGGTCACGGGTTACCCCTGCTATATCCTCAACGATAGAAACACGTTCTCCGACAATACGGTTAAAAACTGTTGATTTTCCTACATTTGGACGACCAACGATGGCGATTACTGGTTTTGCCATGTTCTAGCCTCCTCTTTTTCTACTTTAGTACTTTACTAGTTTAGTTGAATTCCTTTAAACTTGCAAACACCAATTGTATTTTACCCTATTTTACCATTTTATTGTTACATTATGGACAAGTTTCTCATTTTTATTTTTTGATACAAAAATAAGCGTATGGTTCCAACTAGAACCATACGCTTATTTATAAAGAATTAGTTGTCTTCGTTTTGATCTTCTGTGTCAAGATCTGCTAGTTGGTCTCCAATCAAATCTCCTAATGTAAAACCGGTATCTTCGTCCATTTCTGGAACTTCCTCAGCCTTAGGTTCTTGATGGATACGCTCTGGTTTAGCTTCTAACGCTTTGATACTTAATGACAAGCGTTGTTCTTCTGGACTGACAGACAATACTTTCACTTTGATCTTATCTCCCACATTTAATACTTCATGCGGTGTTGCGATATGATTGTGTGAAATTTGAGAAATGTGAACCAATCCTTCTACTCCCGGGAATACTTCCACAAAAGCTCCGAAGCTGGTTAGACGTTTCACTTCACCATCAAGTACTGCCCCTGCAGTAGCGCGCTCTTCAATATCTTCCCAAGGTCCTGGCAAGGTATCTTTAATAGATAGTGAAATACGGCCTTCTTCTTTATTGACAGAAAGGACTTTCACGTCCACTTCTTCTCCCACAGTCAATACATCACCTGGTTCATTCACGTGACCGTAAGAAATTTGAGAGATATGAACCAACCCGTCAACTCCGCCAAGATCAATAAAAGCACCAAAGTTTGTTAAACGAGCCACTGTTCCTTTGACCACGTCGCCTTCTACTAAGCTGTCAAGAACTTCGCCTTTTTTAGCTTCATTTTCAGCTTCAACAACAGCTTTATGAGAAAGAATCAAACGATTTTCGCTTGGTTCGATTTCAATGATTTTAAAGGTCAATGTTTTTCCTTTATATTCAGAAAAATCTTCTACAAATTGTACTTCTACCATAGAAGCAGGAACAAAACCGCGAACGCCAACATCTACTACTAGGCCGCCTTTTACGACATTCGTAACTGGAGCTTCAATAATAGTGCCTTCTTCGTATTCTTTTTGGATTTTTTCCCAAACTTTTTTCGCATCAATGCGTCGTTTGGACAACATATAGCTGCCATTTTCTTTATCTTTGCTTTCTTTGATGACCACTAAATCAAGCGTTTCGCCTACAGTGATGACATCTGACACATTTTCAAAAGGAGATGCCGACAATTCATTATGTGGAATAACTCCTTCTAGTCCGCCGCCTAGCCCAACGATTGCTTGTTTGTTTTCGTCAATTGCTAACACTTCGCCTTGGACAACGTCGCCGATATTGATTTCTTCAACATCCTTCATTACTTCTGACATAGATTGTTGTTCTTCTACTTCATGCATGTTCTCATTTTCTGTCATGTGACTTCCTCCTAATAACCAAATAAATCCTACATGTTTATTTTACCGAATTATACAGCAGAATGCCAATAAAAGACATGCATTTCCTAAAAAAGATTAAAATTCAATGAAATTACTCATCAATTCTTTCATTTTCTCCACCACTTGTTCGATTGACAGACTAGTCGTATCTAAACGAATGGCATCCTCAGCTTGTACCAACGGAGACACTTTTCGGTGAGAATCTTTGTAATCACGGTCTTCTATTTCTTTTTGCAATACCTCTAATGGAGTAGTAATCCCTTTACCGATATTTTCTTTGTATCTTCTTTCAGCTCTTTCTTTTGCACTGGCCACTAAGAAAATTTTCACTTCAGCATCTGGCAAGACGGCGGTTCCAATGTCTCTGCCATCCATTACAATGCCGCCTGCTTGAGCAATCTCCTGCTGGCGGCGTACCAATTCTTCCCGAACACCTTTATGAGCAGAGACAGCTGAAACATTGTTGGTCACATCTGGTTGTCTGATATCCGCCGTAACGTTCTCATGATTCAAAAATACTTTTTGTTGATTTTCGTCCGGTTCAAATGAGATCTGAGTATCTTTTAGTAAAGCTACCAGCTTTTCTTCATCCTCTACGTCTATTTCGTGTCTCAATGCTTGCAATGTCAGCACGCGGTACATTGCTCCTGTGTCACAATAAACGTAATTTAATTCACTGGCCAATATTTTGGCTACGGTACTTTTCCCAGCAGATGCTGGACCATCAATCGCAATTTTAATTTTTTTATTCATGATTAACCTACTTTCTGTTCTTACAAAATATCACTATCTGTTATTATACATCAGATAAGCGATTTACTCACAAAAATTTTGCGCAAAAATAGAGGAGCCAAGACAGTTGTGTCACAGCTCCTTTAAAAGACTATTTATTGTTAACGGTCTGAAAAAAAAGACAAGCTCCTGATTCAACTAAGTAACAGGAAATTTTCCTTTTACTCTACATCAGTTTACGACAAGTGTAGTGCCTACTGACACTTCATCCGTTGTTAATCCATTTAACGATTTTAATTGATCGGTCGACATACCATGGTTCAACGCGATTCTGTATAAGTTATCGCCTGCTTTAACCGTATAAGTATTAGTCGTTTGAGATTCAACAACTTCTGTAGATTCTTCACTGACTGTACTTTCTTGAACAGATTGAGATTCGCTTTCCACAACTTTAGAAGATGCAGCACTTTCCGGTTCGCTAGAAGCTGCCTCGGCCTGAGTAGTTTCACTTTCAGATTGAACTGCTTTAGACTCCTCAACTTCTTCCGATTCTGAACCCATTGATTCGCTTTCTGATTCTTCTGCTTGACTGCTTTCGCTTGATTCGTTTTCTTTAACCACTAATTTTTCAGTTTCAGGTTCAGTTGTATTTTGAGCGTTGTGAGTATAAAAAATATAAGCACTAGTTGGTAAAATAATAAAAAGGGCTAAAAATATCCATAATGACTTCAATACAGGTGATATAGCTTTATCCGCTTTTTTTCTTTCCGTTCTTGAGTAATTGCCATTTGTATATCCCTCATTTTCATCAAATGTACGAGACCATAATTCGTCTGTATCATTTGAATGACCTTTTTTCTTTCTGGCCATCTTAATCCCTCTCCTTTCTAAACTTCTAGATTATTATAGCATAGGATTAGTCTCTTTTCCTCATAAATTTTTCAACAAAAATAAGTCATTTAGGCTGTTTTCCCATTCATTTTTGAACTCTTTATGACTATGTTCTCTGCTTTCATGAGGCAGCTCATATTTTTCGAAATTGATCCCACAAGATATACAACACTGTTCAGGCTTATGTTGCAAGGTCTCTTCGAAATAATGCAGCAGCATCTCTCGTTTACAATCCGCTGTTTGAATGTAGTGCAGCATAAAATAGAGCTGATTTTCTTTTATTTGTCGCTGCAAAGCTATTTTCTGTTTAACTTCTTGGATAGGTTGCTGAGTCTCTATAAAGTAACTCAACAATTGTTTATGAACATCATCTTTGTGGACCAAATCTAATTTAGACGGATCCCGGTACACCATTTCGATCACCTCATCTGACGGAAGTGCTTCTTCTTGGAACCGCTGATGAATAAAATGATCTCCTCGTTCATAAAATAGCAAAGCTATACTAGGGTCACCGTCTCTTCCAGCTCTTCCTACTTCTTGCAGATAAGCCTCTGGACTGGCAGGTAAATGATAATGGAACACAAACCGGATATTGTTTTTATTGATTCCCATTCCAAAAGCACTGGTTGCACAAATGATGTCGATTTGATCTTGGATAAACTGATTTTGGATTTTTATTTTATCTTCTGTCTCTAAACTGGAGTGGTAACTTTCTGCTGACAGAGCCGTTTTCGCTCGAATCATCCCAGCGATTTCATCAGCTTTCTTTTTGCTTGAAAAATAGATAATACCTGGCTTCTGTAATTTTTGCAGTTGCTCAATAATCAATTCGTTTTTATTATTTTCACACAAAATCGTTCCAAATGCTATATTGGGTCGATTGACAGAATAAAGTACCTGTTGAGTAGTGCTGCGATCCAGCTTTAAACTCGTTAAAATCTCTTCTCTTACTCGCGGAGTAGCTGTAGCAGTTAAAGCCATTGTCAGAGGGTTTCCAAGGACTTTTCGCACCGCTCCTAAAGTAGAATATTCCGGCCTAAAATCCATTCCCCATTGTGAAATGCAATGAGCTTCATCCACCACAAATAAACTCAACTGGATTTTCTTCAGCGCTTCTAAAACCGTTGGCTGGTGCAGCATCTCAGGAGACAAATAAATAAATTTAAATTGATGCAATTGGTTCAGTACTTGCCGTTTGTATCTGGATGGAAGCATACTGTTCAGTGCAACCACTCTTTTTTCGCCGTTCATTTTTAATTGTTCTACTTGATCTTGCATCAATGAAATCAAAGGAGAGATGATAACGGTAGTACCGCCCAAGGCGTAGCCAGTCAATTGGTAACAAATCGATTTTCCAGTCCCTGTCGGCAGCATCACTAGTGAATGTTGTCTCGACAAAGCCGCTGTTATCGCTTCTTCTTGCCCTTCTCTAAAACTGTGGAAACCAAATTTGTCGGCTAACAATTGATATATATCAGTTTTTTCCTTCATTTGCTCTCCTCCTTTCAATTTGCATTAATCGAAACCACCAGAATTCCAAATTAACAAGACGGTCTGAAGCTTCTTGAAATGAAACTTCCGGAGAATCTGCCAGCAATGTCTTTAAAGAAGTGTAGATTTCTTTTGGTATAAATGGCTCAATCTCTACTGTTGGAAAAAGAATCACCAACTCTATCAAGTGTTCGGAAATGGTGCTTTTCTTTAACCGACGGATGTGAACAATTTTTTCAATAGAGAACCCTTTTTCCAGTAACAAAGCTGTTTCTTTGGCGCTATGTGACAACCCATTTTTATTAGGAGCAGCCGTGTCTTTTACGATAGAGGCAAATAAAGGAACTTGTTGATGGATTTCATGGATTTGTTGGATAAGGCAACTCATAGCATCGTATTGCCTTACCGTTATCTCCAATTCCGGGATATTCATTTGTTGTGCCAGTTGTTTTTTGGTCAGACCTACGATATCATGTCCCGACATCAGATGAACTAAAATAACCGCATTTTCTGTTTCTAAATTAGATAGGAGTACTTTCCACTCCATCCCAAAGGCAGCTGCCAACTCTTTAAGGGGCTTGGATTGTGTTGCAATCCACCTCTTGACCCATTGTTGAATATCATACTCTTTTTCTACAGGTAAATAGCGTTTATTTTCATACCGGATTTCCGAGAGAATTTGGGTAATAAAATAGATCTTTCGTTGAACGTCTCGTACCATACGACCTTGTGTCAACCAGTTTAAATGATGTGGCTGATAATGATCTGAAAGATATTGTCGAACACTGTTTTCACCTGTTTGTGATAGAAGGTATTCTTTGCTGTTATGCGTATACAATAAATGCCCACTAGAGGTCAACTCTTCTAATTTTTGATAAAACACTGAACGATCTAGTTGTGGGAAAAAACCAAAAAAAGGTTCCAAGGAATAATCTACTGCACGATATAAAATAGAAGCTGTCCGCTTCCCTTGCAGAATATGAAATACCGTTGACCCTTTTTTAGCTTGAGTGTTAGAAAAAAGAGCTAATATAAATAAGTCGTTATATGTGAGTGCCATGACTTTTTTCCAGCCTTTACATGTTAAATTTCTGTTTCATTAAAAGAGGCAGTTGAGATCTCTTAACCTTACTATACCAAATATAGACCTAAAATATTGTTTTTGGTACAAAAAAAACTGCCCTAAAGGCAGTTTTTTTGCTTGTGTGATTATTTATTTACAGAAACCTGTTTGTATTGGCTATTTCGTAAAAGCCATGGTTTTAATTTACCAAATAATACAATAAAGACTACACTGATCAAGAAACCTTTTGCAATATTAAATGGAAGTACTCCATACAATACGTAATTTATCATTGGACCAACATCAAAATTTAAGACCATCATGTAAAGTGGTGCAACAACATAGTAATTCAATACTGACAACACGATCGTCAAGACAATGGTTCCAGCAGCACTACCTAGGATGAGACCTTTCAAAGATGTTCCTTTTGCACGGACAACCGCGTAAAGAGGAAGAAGATACGCTACGGAAGCGATAAAGCTTGTAGCATCTCCAATTGGGAATCCAGCATCTCCACCAGTTTGTACATAATGTAATAAACTTCGGATAAACGCGATAGCAATGCCGCCAACTGGACCGTATAAAAACATTCCGATGATACTAGGCATATCGCTGAAATCTACTTTCAAAAAAGAGACTCCTGGTACTAATGGAAAAGAGAAGTTGATCAGGATAAACGACATAGCGCCTAATATAGCTACTCCAACCATTTTCTTTGTATTTCTTGTTTGCATAAAAATCCTCCTAAAAGGATTCATCAGCGTGAGCATCTTGCGGTTAATACGAATAGAAATAAAAAATGCTCCGTCTGCTCTTCTTCAGAATAGCAAACGGAGCATTTGAATATATAACGATTCAAATAACCCCATCTTCTTTATCCAGACTTTACTGTCGGTACTGGAATTACACCAGTTCAACCAGAATGAGTAAGCTCATTCAGTTCGTGGACTTTACCACCGGTCGGGAATTACACCCTGCCCCTGAAGACGAATCAATTTTTTATTTTCCTTACATAAAACATTATATCTTATTGTGAAAAAAAATCAAGCACTCCACTTACTTTTTTTTAGTAAATTACTTATTTTCCTCAATATCAATTTCATTTTCATCAATGTAAGGCATATGAACAATAAAACTGGAACCTTTGCCCAATTCACTTTTCACTTCTGCATAGCCTTCATGTGCTTCTACAATATTTTTGACCAATGACAAGCCGATTCCCGTTCCAATACGGTTATCTCTTTGAGTAGCTCTAGACTTGTCCGCTTTATAAAATCGTTCAAAAACAAAGGGGATATCCTCTTCGGGAATGCCTGTTCCATTATCTTGTACTTCCATAAGAACTTCATCCACGATAACATCTAAATATACTTTGATTTTAACTTGTCCTTTTTCTCGGTCAGCCATAATCGTATGACGGATAGCATTGTTTACTAAATTGACAAAAACTTGGTCCATTTTATCTCTATCCATAATGTACGTTTCTAAATCAGGCTGTATGTCTAAACTCAAAGCGACATTTCCATTGGAAGCCATCGTACTGAATCGTGAGAACAATTGATTGAAGAATTGCGGAAGATTGACCTTGGTCTTTTCTAGGGTAATGTACCCGGACTCTACTCTTGATAAGTCAAGCATTTCATTGACCATACGATTCATTCGGCGTGATTCTTCTCCAATGATCTTCGCCATCTCCTGTTTTTCTTCTTTTGTTTCTGCAATATCGTCTACAATTGCTTCACTGTACCCTTGGATCATCACTAAAGGAGTCCGCAGTTCGTGAGAAACATTGTTGATGAAATCGATCCTCATAGTGTCCAGACGCCGTTCTTGAGTGACATCTTGCGCAGAAACCAGAACACCCCGTACACTTTCAATATTTTCATCAAACAAAGGGATAATGTAGACTTCATAATAATAATCATTGGCAATATGCTCAAAATGTATTTTTTCTGAAGTTGAAATCACTTCTTCGATTTTTTTTTGTAAAAAACTTGGTACTCGAATGTCTTCTGGTAAATACCCTTGTTCGGAGTTTTCTAAAAACTCTTCTCCACTGGGATTGGACATCAATAAAGTTTTATCCTGATTGTAATATAAAATCCCGGTGGTGATACTGGTAACGATATTTTCCAGTAACTCTTTTTCTTGTCTTGTTGCTGCACCGCTGGTTTCTAAAGAACGAGCCATTTTATTCATTGCTAAACCTAATTGAGACAATTCGTCTTTATGCCTCACTTGAGCTTTTCGACTAAAATCATTTGTAGCGTAATCAAAAGCAATATCTCGAAGTTCAGTCACAGGTTCACCTAGACGTTTCCTCAAATAATAAAACGACCAGACTCCAATAATCAAATAAAATACGATGATAATCGCTATCCAATCTCTAAAACTGCTTTGCATTTCATTCAGGAAGGATAAATCTCCGAAAGAGATGAGCAGCATGTCTTGTTGATTTGCCTCAAAATTATATAAACGCAGAATAAAAGGAGCTTTTAAACGGTTTTCTTGACGTACCGTTTGAACAATCTGTGCGTCATCTCTTTCTTTTAAAATAGTCAGTACTTTGGGATCTTCAATCACCTTTTGTTGAAAATCCGTTAAACCAAGGTTATTCAAATCAACTTGCTGAGCTAAATCCTCATTGTTGAATACTCTGTATTGAATATGCATACTGGCATTATTAATATTATCGAGCTGCTCTAAGAACAGCTGTGGATTTGTTTCAACATAGTTTTCTATTTCCAGAATCGTTTCTTCAAACTCTGTGATGTATTGCCGTTCTATACTTTGATTGTACAAAGAACGAAAAGACAAGATACATGTAAAAAAAAACAATCCTATGATCCCCATAATAATCAGCCATATTTTTGTAGAAATGTTGGTTACTCTCATTTACTTCTCGACCTACTTTTCTGAGTCCTCAGGAGACGCATTAAATTTATACCCCAAACCCCAAACCGTTACAATATTTTTTGATGCTTCTTTAGATTGTTTGGCTAATTTTTCTCTTAGGCGTTTGATATGGGTATCAACCGTTCTTAAATCACCAAAGAACTCGTATTTCCATACTTCTCTTAATAATTGTTCTCTACCGAAAATTTGATTGGGAGATTTCATTAAATAAAGCAGAAGATCATATTCTTTTGGTGTAAGATTGATAACAGCTTTGTCGACAAAAACGGTATGCGACCGGTTGTCAATCTCGATATGAGGCGTTGTGATCACATCGGAATCCTCTTCATCTTTTTTCTCCACATGTGTTCTTTTCAATACAGCAATGACCCTTAAAACCACTTCACGAGGACTAAAAGGTTTAACGATATAATCATCTGCTCCAATTTCAAACCCTTGGATCCGGTTCGTTTCTTCTCCTTTAGCAGTGATCATCATAATAGGTGTCGCTTTTTCTTCTCTGATCTTTTCTGCTGCTTCAATACCGTCCGTGTTCGGCATCATCAAGTCCAATAAAATCAAATCGTAATCATTTTCTAAAGCCATTTCTAAAGCTTCTTCACCATCACATGCTTCGGAGACCACATAGTTTTCGCGTTCTAAATACATTTTCAACAAACGACGAATACGGTCTTCATCATCCACTACAAGTATATTTACTGTTTCATTATTCATAATAATCTTACACCCTTTCGCCAAGTGTATACTTTATTGAGTTCATTATACAGAACGTAAAGTATCTTAATCAACTGATTCGCTTTCATCCAATTGAATAAACTCCAATTCGGCAGCACTTACATTTTCTTATTAAAAAGCATAAATTAATCATAACATACCTAAGACACAATTTGTTCAAAAAAAACATTCGCTTTTGATAAAAATCAAAAAGCGAATGCTTTTTAGCAGAGTTGACTAATCTTTTGCTAATTCACGCAATTGCTGAACTTCAAAATGTTTTAATTCTCGCCAGTCCCCTGAGTTAAGTCCGTTTAAATTTAGATTTCCATAGGCTTCTCTAGTCAATTTTTGAACGGGATGCCCTACTGCTTCAAACATCTTTTTAACTTGTCGATTTCTACCTTCATGAATAGTAATCTGTACAATAGAAGTTTGTTTTTCAACATTTGAAGACAACAATTTCGTTGAGGCTGGAGCAGTCTTTTTCCCTTCAATCACGACACCTTTTTCAAGTTGACGCAATGTTTTACGTTGAATCAAGCCTTTTACTTTAGCCACATAGACCTTTTCTATCTCATGTTTTGGATGCATCAATAATTGAGAAAATTCTCCATCATTGGTCAGAATCAGTGCACCTGTAGTATCATAATCTAAGCGGCCCACAGGGTAGATGCGTTGTTCAACACCAAAAAATAAATCCGTTACGACTGGTCTTCCTTTGTCATCTGAAACGGCTGTAATCATATTCCTCGGTTTATTCAATAAAAAGTATACAGGTTCTTCCCGATCAACTGGAATATTGTCCACTTCGATCAAATCACTTTGATTGACTTGAACGCCCAACTCAGTTACTACTTTTCCATTTACTTTTACACGTCCTTGTGTAATTAAAGTCTCACATTTGCGTCGTGAATCCACGCCCGCATGTGCCATTACCTTTTGTAATCTTTCCACACGTTTTCACCCCTTATTTTTTATACGATTCTATTTAATGATTGTTCATGGCATCATTGAACTGCTCATTGAAACGTTCAAAAAACAAATCCGTTTCTTTCTCTTCATTCTCCATGTCCAGTTCAGTTATATCCGGCAATTCTGACAGTTTTTTCAACCCAAAATAATCCATAAAATAATCGGTTGTTCCATACAGAATTGGACGACCGGGAGTTTCCACTCGTCCTCTTTCTTTGATCAATCCTCTTAAAACCAGCTTCTGTAAAGATCCACTAGACTGCACACCACGGATCTCATCGATTTCCATTCGCGTGATTGGCTGTTTGTAAGCGATGATAGCCAAGGTTTCTAGTCCAGCTTGGGATAAGTTTGTAGCGAAAGGAGAAGCAGCATATTTTTTTACAACCGTCGAATACTCTTTCTTGGTAGCTAATTCAAATCGGTTTCCAACTTCCAATAAAGTCAAACCGCTTTCACTGATTTTGTATTTTTCTTGCAACTTCATTAACTCAGCATAGACTGTTTGGGTTGAGGTTTCCAATAAGGAGGCAATTTCTTCTAAAGACAAACCTTCATCTCCTGCAACAAAAAGCAATGCCTCAATTGCCGCTTCATCCATGTATACTCGCTCCTATTCGTTCTGAATCCGTTGAAAAAATCTTGATTTCTTCAAATGCTTTCTCCTGCTGGATCTCAATTTCTTTGCCTTTCATTAATTCCAATAAGGCTAAAAAAGTCAGTACAATTTCATTTCGGTCACCAGAATCAAATAATTCTGAAAATAAAATCGGGTTGCTTTTCCCGTGACGTTTTATTTTATGAATGATGGTGTCCATTTTTTCTTCTAAAGTCACTTCTTCAGAAACAATTCTAGTCTGAACTGGCGCTTTTAGTTTCTTTTTAGACAACATTTCTTGAAATGCCAAAACTAAATCGATCACTTGAACTTTTTCCGGCTCCAGTTCAATATCGATTTGATAATCTTCTAAATTACTGGGTTCTTTTGTAAAATAAAGACTTCTCTCTTCTTCTTTTGATTTCAACATAGAAGCCGCTTGTTTGTATTTTTGATATTCCAACAATTGATCCACTAGTGCTTCTCTTGGATCTATTCCTTCTTCATAGAAATCTTCCTCTTCATCTAAATCCGGCTTCGGCAATAATAATTTGCTTTTTATGGCCATTAAAGTGGCTGCCATGATCAAATAATCTCCTGCCACGTCCAGTTCCAACATTTTCATTGTATGGACGTATGCCAAGTACTGAGAAGTGATCTCCG
Organism: Desemzia sp. FAM 23989; assembly: GCF_045528345.1. Classification (NCBI taxonomy): domain Bacteria; kingdom Bacillati; phylum Bacillota; class Bacilli; order Lactobacillales; family Carnobacteriaceae; genus Desemzia; species Desemzia sp. FAM 23989. The sequence continues at coordinate 128,086 of NZ_JBGQQT010000004.1, forward strand.
CAATTGGAATATCATAAATATCTACTTCTAATTGCTGTATTAAATGCAGCAATAAATCCAGAGGTCCTTCGAAAACATCAATTTTTATAGTGATCTCTGACATTGATGTTATCCTCCTTATACTTTAGGTTTTCCATATTCCAACGTTGGAACATAAATCCCCCCTAATTTCTCATCATTTCTTTTCTAATTCCCATTTCGCAACGATTTGACCTGTTTCCAAGGTGCTGATAATTTTTTGATTTGGATACATTTCTTCTAAAGCATTTAACATATCAAAACTAATCCCTTCATTACGATACGAAGGATTGATAGCAATATGACGAAGCAATACCATTTCTTCTCCAGCTTCTACCCCTATTACTCCAATAAAATCACTTGTTTCTTCACTTGACCACAAGTACAGTTGCCGGTTTTCTTCTCGTTCATACCATTCCATTTCATCATTCAATCGTTGAATGTCTTTTAAGTCTGGAATAAACGATAATAATCCCATCGTGATTTTTTTATAGTTTTTCTTATAGCCTACTAACATATTATCCTCCTGATGTTTCAAAAAGCTTGAACAAACAGCTTTTTTACAGTATCTAAAAATTACTCTAATACAATAGATTGCTCTAATTTCATTAAATCTGCATACGTTTCGCGTTTAATTGCCAAGAAGTCTTTTCCATTTTCGACAAAAACCACTGGCGGGCGAGGAATACGATTGTAATTACTTGCCATTGCATAGCCATATGCACCTGTACTGAAAACAGCTAAAATATCTTTAGACGCCGGTTTAGGCAACGGTAAATCCCAGATCAGCATATCACCTGATTCACAGGCTTTTCCTGCTATGGAATACACGTCATCGACAGGGGCACCGGCTCTATTTGCTAAAATACCTGTATATTTTGCATCATATAAGGCTGGACGAATGTTATCTGACATACCTCCGTCCACAGCCAAATAATTTCTCACCTCTGGAATGTGTTTCTGTGAACCTGTTTGATACAACGTAATTCCTGCATCTCCCACTAAACTTCGGCCTGGTTCGATCCAAATTTCTGGTATAGGCAAATCTAAGCGTGCTGTACTGGACTCCATTTCCGAAATAATCGCTTTTACATGTTCTTCAATAGCTAGAGGTTCATCTTCCGGCACATAACGGATACCAAATCCGCCACCGAGATTCAGCACCTTCAACTCGAAACCAAAATCTGTCTGCCACTTTTTAGTTTGGCTGAATAGTCGTTCGATAGCCATTTTAAAGCCGTCCGTCTCAAAAATTTGCGATCCGATATGGCTATGTAACCCTAATACCTCAAGATAAGGCATTTTGGAAATCAATTGAAGAGCCCGTTCGGCTTGTCCACTATTCATATCGAATCCAAATTTTGAATCCACTTGACCAGTAGATATATATTCATGCGTATGAGCTTCCACTCCAGGTGTAACTCGAATAAGAACTTTCGTATGTTGTTCACAGTTCCGCGTCAACCTATCTAATAGGTCCAATTCATAAAAATTATCTACTACAAAACAGCCGATTTGATAGTCTAATGCAGCTTGTATTTCTTCTTCAGACTTATTGTTCCCATGAAAATGGATTTTATGACTTGGAAATTTCGCTTGGATAGCAGTATACAATTCTCCGCCAGAAACCACATCTAATGAAACGCCTTCTTTAGCTAAGATTTGATACAAGGCTAAACAGGAAAAAGCTTTACTCGCATAAGCGACTTGTGCAGTGACATTTTTATCTGCGAAAGCTGTTTTAAATTCATTTGCTTGTGCTTTTATTCGTGCAATATCGTAAACATAGATGGGAGTACCGTATTTTTGGACTAAATCCACTGTATCGACTCCGCCGATCTCTAAATGATTGTCAGCATTGATTTTCATTGTTCCAGTCAACATATTTTCATTCATCTTTACCATACCCCTTACTCCCTTAATATACTTTAGATACTGTATCATAATATACGGTTTTTCACAACGTGCCTAAACAACAGCTTGGCTCTGTGCAAATAGGAAGGTGTTAGATCAAATAGTGATTTTGATCTAACACCTTGCTGATTTTGTACCCCTCTAAAATTGTTGCGGATTTACATATTCGCTAAAATAGCTTTTACAAAAGACTTGAATGTTTCTTTTACGCGAGTAGTGGTTTCAACCACTTCCTCGTGATTCAGGTTAGCTTGCATGCCAGCAGCTAAGTTAGTGATGCAAGAAACACCCATGACTCTTAATCCACCATGATTTGCTACGATTACTTCCGGTACAGTTGACATTCCAACTGCATCTGCTCCAAAAGTACGAGCCATTCTGATTTCTGCAGGCGTCTCGTAGGTTGGACCAGAAAAGCCCATGTAAACTCCTTCTTGTAAAGCGATACCTTGCTCTTGTGCTACTTTGCGCACTATTTCTTGGTATTCCGCATCATAAGCATGACTCATATCTGCAAAACGCGGTCCTAGATTCTCATCGTTAGGGCCATACAAAGGATTGACGCCTGTGAAGTTGATTTGATCTGTGATCATCATTAGATCGCCAGGTTCAAATGATGTATTGACTCCACCTGCAGCATTCGTGACAACAACAGAGTGAATACCTAATTCTTTCATCACACGAACCGGGAAAGTCACTTCTTCCAACGAATACCCTTCATAGTAATGGAATCTTCCTTGCATAGCTAACACCATTTGTCCGCCTAATGTACCGTATACTAATTGTCCAGCATGTCCCACAACTGTAGACACCGGGAAGTGGGGAATCGTTTCATAAGGGATCGCAACAGGTTGTTCTACTTCTTCGCCCAATTCTCCAAGCCCTGACCCAAGAATCAATCCTACATCTACTTGAGTTACCCCTTGTTCTTTAATGTAAGCTGCTGCTTCTGTAATTCTTTCTTGCATGGTTTGAGTCATAATATCCTCCTGAATAGTTTAGTTTAATTGATCGAGAAAACTTTCGCCAAATCCTGTGCTAGGCACACCAAAATTCTCTGCAATAGTGGTTCCAATATCTGCAAAATGTCCTTGAGTCATTTCTCCTGTTTGTTTCATTGATGGAGAATAAGCCAATAATGGTACATATTCACGTGTATGATCGGTTCCTGGTGCTGTAGGATCATTTCCATGATCTGCTGTAATCAACAGTAAATCGTCTTCTCTCAATTTGCCAAGAATCTCTTCCATTCGTCCGTCAAAGTCTTCAATAGCTTCACCGTAACCTTTTACATCACGACGATGACCAAAAGCTGCATCAAAGTCTACTAGATTCAAAAAGCTTAACCCGGTAAACTCTTTATCCATTATTTTCAATAGTTGGTCTACGCCATCCATATTGCTCTTGGTACGAACAAACTCTGTGATGCCTTGTCCGTTATAGATATCATTGATTTTACCAATTGCGATCACATCTTTTCCAGCATCTTTTAAGGAATCCAAGACGGTGTTGCCGAATGGATCTAACGCATAATCATGACGATTGCTGGTACGCGTGAAGTTTCCTGGTTCTCCTAGGTATGGACGGGCAATGATGCGGCCGATCATGTAAGGATCTTCTAAAGTAATGTTTCTTACATATTCGCAAATGCTGTACAATTCTTCTAACGGAATGACTTCTTCATGAGCTGCGATTTGAAGAACAGGATCTGCTGATGTATAAACGATCAAATCACCTGTTTTCATTTGATGTTCGCCGTATTCATCAATAATCTCTGTTCCACTAGCTGGTTTGTTCCCAACGATTTTACGTCCTGTATGTTCTTCGATTTTATGGATCAAGTCATCTGGGAAACCATCTGGAAATACTCTAAAAGGTGTTTGGATATTCAATCCCATGATTTCCCAGTGTCCAGTCATCGTGTCTTTTCCGACAGATACTTCTTCTAGTTTAGTGTAGTAACCTAGGTGGTCAGCTATATTTTGAACACCTTTTAAAGGACGAATATTTCCCAGTCCTAATTTTTCTAAATGGGGGATCTTTAACCCAACTTCTTCAGCAATATGACCTAATGTGTCACTGCCTACATCATTAAATTTATCAGCATCGGGAGCTTCTCCGATACCTACTGAATCCATTACGATCAAATGTACTCTTTTATATTCCAACATAATTCCTCCTTATAACTTATCTGTATGACACTCCAATTATAGATGAAAACGGATAAAATATCGAGAGTTTTCGCTGTCTTTATGCTCTTGGATGATAGGTTTTATATACTTTTGCCATCCGCTGCTTAGTAATGTGTGTGTAAATTTGAGTAGTTGAAATATCCGAATGCCCCAGTAACTCTTGCACCACTCTTAAATCAGCCCCATTTTCGAGCAGATGTGTCGCAAATGAATGCCGCAATGTATGAGGTGTCACTTCTTTTTCTATTCCAGCTTTTTCTACTAAAGCTTTTAAGTTTTTCCATATGCCTTGCCGAGTTAATTTTCTTCCGTGATGATTCAAAAACAAATAAGGGCTTCTCTTATCCGGTTTTTCTAGTTTTCTTCGGCTATACTTCAGATAGTTTTCGATCCATTTGATAGCCAGATCACCGATTGGAATGATCCGCTCTTTATCCCCTTTTCCAATGGTCTGAATCAACCCCAAAGATAAATGCAGATCATCCATTTTTAATTCCGTCAACTCGGATACCCTCAAGCCTGTCGCATACATGACTTCCAAAATAGCTCTGTCTCTCAGGCCTAAAACTTCATCCACATTTGGTGTTTCAATCATTTTTTCGACCTCTGTCATCGACAACACTTTTGGTAAGGTCTGTGCTTTTTTTGGAGTATCAATATGCAGCATCGGGTCAACAGAAGACCGTTGTTCTTGTTTCAAGTATTGGTGGAATCTTCTTAAACTGGAAACCATTCGAATAACGGTAGCAGAAGACTTCTTCAGCTCTTTTAAGTGCTGTAGAAAAGATAATATCGTATACCGATCCACTTGATGCCAATCGTCTATGGCTTCTTTTGCTAAATGATCCAAATACTGTTTTAAGTCTCTGTTGTAGCTTTCAATAGTGTTATCCGCTAAGCCACGTTCAATCCTCAAATAACGGATGTATTCTTCTAAATCTTCCTTCACTTAAAATCCGCTCCATTCCGCTTAAAAAGGTCGGTTCTTAATTCCTTTTTCAAAAAGTGCGCTATTCGGTCTAAACATTATTCCTGTTCAGCTGAATCGTTTTTTACTAAGCGTGTTTCACCGTCAACTTGAACAATTTTTCGTTGTTTCAATAAGTTTCCGATAGCGCGCTTGAATTGGCCTTTGCTGATTCCAAAATGCAATTTGATCTCTTCGGGAGAACTTTTATCTGTATATGGGAAGCTGCCATCTCTTGAACGTTCCAAGATGGCTAACAACATAGCCGCATCTTCAGGAATAGCTTCATGGGCTCTAGGTTTTAAGGAAATATTGACGGTTCCTTCTTGTCCGATTCCAATGACACGACCAGAAATTTCTTCTCCTAGTCTGGGTTCTGCATCTCTTTGAGAAGGATGGATAAAGCCTAAATGATTGCCTTCTGTCAACACATAGGTTCCAACAACTTTTAAACGGTAAGCAATGCCTTTAATGTCTTTATTGACTAATTCTTCCGAAGCTTTTTTTGACAATGAAACAAAAAATTCTTCATCCGCTAATTCGCCCCACATCCGGTCTTTTTCATCCACGCGAAGGGTTACTAATAATTGATCGCCTTTTTTAGGCCATAATTGTTTTTCTGTCGGCAATTCATCCAGCGAAACAACAATTTCTTTATCGGGTAATCCAATATCCACGAAAACACCTAAGTCTCTGCGTACATCAATAACTTTGCTGAAAGCATATTGTCCGATTTGTACCTTAGGAAGATCTTGAGTTAGCTTGTAATCCTTGTTTAAAGAAACATAGGCAAACCCTTCTACAGCATCTCCAAGTTCATATGACGTTGTTTCCGTCTTTGGCAGCTCATAAGTAATACCGCTCTTTTGCACAAAGTAAGCTTTGTCATTAATATCGGTTACGATTCCCGTAATAATTGTTCCTAATGATTGATTCATAGTTATACACTCCTTAAAGTTTTTTCTTTTTTTAGTTTACCATAATTTTATTATGTAAAATACAAATTAAAACGAAAAAACTCCCAGAAAGTAGATTTCTGAGAGTTGCCTTTTTTATTGCTTGAATGAACTTAGATAGCAGATGTAGCTCCACGGTATACGATACCACGGCGAGAGTCTACTGTAATCAATTCATTGTCAGAAATAACACTAGTTGCATCTTCTGTACCAACAATAACTGGAATTCCCATAGCAATCCCAATTACTGCAGCATGACTTGTTAAACCACCTTGTTCAACAATAATTGCAGCAGCTTTTTCGATAGCAGGCAAGTAATCTTTGTCTGTAGTCTTAGTTACTAATACGCAACCTTCTACACTCTTTTCATTAGCTTCTTGAGCGTTTAAAGCTACAACAGCTTTACCAATAACAGATTCATTACCAACGCCATGTCCGCGTACTAGTTTAGAACCGATCATTTGAATTTTCATCAAGTTAGTTGTTCCACGTTCTCCAACTGGAACACCAGCCGTAATAATGATCAAATCGCCTTCTTTAGCATACCCTTTATCTTGAGCAATACCTGTAGCTAAGTTGAACATATCGTCTGTGGATTCTGGTTTTTCAGAAACTGTTGGGTAAACACCCCATGATAAAGCTAATCCGCGCATAGTTCTTTCAGAGAAAGTAACTGCTACAATAGTAGATTTTGGACGGTATTTAGAAATCATTTGAGCTGTGTGTCCTGATTCAGTTGCCGCAACGATAGTATCAATGTTCAAGTTACGGGCTGTATATCCTACAGATTGTCCAATAGCTTCTGTCATATCGCCTTGGTCGTAAGCTTTTAATGTGAATGAATCTTGGTTTACTAATGCTTCTTCAGTACGAACAGCGATACGTGCCATTGTTTGAACAGCTTCAACTGGGTAATCTCCAGCAGCTGTTTCACCAGATAACATGATTGCATCTGTACCGTCAAAGATAGCATTTGCCACGTCACTTGCTTCAGCACGTGTTGGACGAGGATTGTTTTGCATTGAATCCAACATTTGTGTTGCTGTAATAACTGGTTTACCTAAAGCATTACATTTGCGGATCAAGTCTTTTTGAACAATAGGAACTTCTTCCGTTGGGATTTCTACACCAAGGTCTCCACGAGCAACCATTAAACCATCAGAAACTTTTAAGATTTCGTCAATATTGTCTACGCCTTCTTGGCTTTCGATTTTAGGGATGATTTTAACATGAGTCATGTTTTCTTCTTCTAAAATTTGAGTGATTTCTAATACATCAGTAGCGCGACGTACGAAACTTGCTGCAATAAAATCGATATCTTGGCTTAAACCAAAACGGATATCAGCAGCATCTTTTTCAGTGATACCAGGAAGGTTAACAGAAACGCCTGGTACGTTTACACCTTTTTTGTTTTTCAATGTTCCGGCATTTTGTACAGTCGTTACAATTTCTTGGTTGTCCATGTCAATATCAGTTACCAATAAATCGATCAAACCATCATCTAATAAAATGTGAGAACCAGGATTTACATCGTTGATCAATTCAGCGTAAGTTACAGAGAACTTTTCTTGTGTTCCTTCAACTTCGTTCATTGCAACGCGTACAACCTCTCCAGTAGAAAAGACTACTTTTCCTTCTTTCATGTTGTGAGTACGTATTTCTGGTCCTTTTGTATCTAATAAGAGAGCAACCATTTTCCCAGTGATTCTTGAAGCTTCGCGAATATTTTTAATTCTTGCTCCATGTTCTTCAAAGTCCCCGTGTGAGAAATTTAATCGTGCAACGTTCATTCCTGCATCGATCATCTTTACTAAATAATCTACGGACTCACTTGCTGGTCCAATAGTACAAACAATTTTTGTTTTTTTCATTATTCAAAACTCCTAACTTATTAGTTTAACTTTTTAAATTTTATACACATGATTATTGGATTCACTATTTATCTTACCGCAGAAAAATAAGTAAATCCACTTTTTGAAGAAATCTTTAGTTAGAAATTTCTTGGTTTAGTTTGTATAATGAAACATCTGGTTGGTGTATTCCTTTTTCCAAGGTTGTAACGATATCAGAAGCAATCATTTTATTGTTCACGATTCCCAAGCAAAGTCCGCCCATACCTTCTTTTAGGTAGTCAACAGCTCTAGCTCCAAATTGGCTAGCTAAAACGCGGTCTCTGGCAGTAGGCGATCCTCCACGTTGAACGTGTCCTAAAACAGTTACACGAGCATGGAAATCTCCAAATTTATACAATTCTTCTGCAAAATTATTCCCATTCATTACCCCTTCAGCAAGGATAATAATCGTATGTTTTTTCCCTTTTTCACGGCCTTCAGTAATCTTAGCAGCTACTTCAGCCATGTCAAATTCTTTCTCCGGAATGATGATTTGTTCTACTCCACCAGATACGCCTGCCCAAAGAGCGATGTCTCCAGCATTCCGTCCCATAACTTCTACAATAAAAGTACGAACATGACTAGTAGCCGTATCACGAATTTTATCTAAAGAGTCCAAAACAGTATTGATAGCAGTATCGAATCCAATACAAAAATCAGTTCCTGGAATATCGTTGTCGATTGTTCCTGGAAGACCAATAGTTGGGTACCCATGTTTTGTAAGAGCAAGAGCGCCTCTATAAGAACCGTCTCCACCAACAACTACTAAGCCTTCGATACCAAATTTCTTTAATTGTTCAATCCCTTTTAATTGCCCTTCTTCAGTAGCAAATTCAGGATAACGTGCTGAATAAAGAAAAGTACCCCCTCTAGAAATCATATCTCCTACATCGTTATGGTGTAATTGACGAATATCTCCAGCTACTAAGCCAGCATATCCATAATTGATTCCGAAAACTTCCATTCCTTCGTAAAGAGCTTTACGAACAACAGCTCTAATAGCTGCGTTCATTCCAGGAGCGTCTCCTCCACTTGTTAAAACAGCGATACGTTTCATATTCCACTTTCACCTCATAAAAGTTATAGTAAACAAAAAATATAAATATAAAGATGATCCTGTATAAATAATGTGATATTTATTTATACATAAATAAGCCAACAAGGACATTCTACCATTTTTCAGATAAATTGTCTTATGAATTCTGTTATTCTTTTCAGATATTTTTCATTTTTTAGAATATTTTAATCTCACTCGATCACAATGTTTCCTTTGCCTAATAAATCTTCAACTGCTTTTACGAGTTCTGGAGAATTTTTTATCCAAAATTTCTCTTGCAATCCCATTTTTTTATTGGTCTTGACATAATATAAAATAACCGGAATCGCACCTGGATAATCTGCTAAATATTCTTGTAATCGGTTTAGAGTAGCGTTGTCTTCATTGGTCTCTTCTATGCGAATAAAACATTTTTTCGTCTCTCGGTTTTCTTCCAACTTCTCGGCTTCTTGTATTTGATGTACCAAGACCTGCAGACCTTGTCCCGCTCTGGCTTCTACCTTTCCTTCCACGTACAACACTTTGCTTTTTTCGAGCGATTGGATGTATTTACGGTAAACTTTTGGGAACAATGTCAAAGAGATGTCTCCGGAAGTATCACTGATTTCTACAAAAGCCATCGGTTCACCTTTTTTAGTGGTGATTTTTTTGATTTCTTTTACTTGTCCGATTAGTTTTGCGGTCTTTCCATTGACCAGATCTTTAATGTAAGAAGCTTGTTTTACTTTGCGCAAATCATCGTATTTTTCAGTAGGGTGTCCAGACAAATACACTCCTAAATACGTATTTTCTGCTTCCAATTTTTCAGCTGCAGTCATGTCAGGAGCTTCTTCGTACTTAGGCTGCAATACATCAAACAGTCCTACATTGTCACCGCTGAATTTGACGCTTGTCAGAATATTTTCCAGTGAATGGATCAACGTCCCTCTGGAATATTGGAAGTCGTCAAATGCTCCTACATAAACCAACGGCAAGATAAATTCTTCTTTCAACCACTTCGTATCCATTCTTCTCAAAAAATGAATAAAGTCTTTATACGATCCTTCATTTCTTCTCTTTTGGATGATTTCAGACACATAGTCTCTTCTCAATCCTTTTATAGTAGCTAAACCAAAGAGAATGCCGGATCCTTTTTTGGTAAAATGCGAATAACTTTGATTGATGTCTGGATTAAATACAGGGATTTTCCTTTTTTTCGCTTCCAACAAATAATCTTTCATTTTAGTGGTATTGTGCAGCGCTGAATTTAACAGCGCGATATAGAAAGCTTGTGGGTGATGCACTTTGATATAGGCCATTTGATACCCGATAAAAGAATAGGCGATCGAATGGGAACGGTTAAAACCATAGTTGGCAAAGCGTTCAATATAATCGTACACTTTTTTAGCGTCTTGTTCAGCGTACCCCTGTTCTTTAGCCCCTTTTACAAAATGGACTCTTTCAGCATCAATCAATTCTTTTTTCTTTTTCCCGATAGCTCTGCGTAAGATATCAGCTTGTCCTAAAGAATACCCTGCCATTTTAGAAGCCACTTGCATAACTTGCTCTTGATAAACCATTACTCCATAAGTCACTTCTAAAATCTCTTTTAAACTTTCGTGCGGATATTCAATCGGCAATTCGCCTTTCTTCCGTTTGACAAATACATCGATCTGTTCCATTGGACCTGGACGATATAAAGCATTGACCGCTGCAATGTCTTCTATCGATTCGGGATGGAGTTTTCGCAATACATTTTTGATACCACCAGACTCAAACTGGAAAATCCCTACTGTATCTGCTCGTTGGAACAATTTCAGTGTTTCTGGATCATCCATCGGAATGTCTTGAGCCTGGAGAGGTGTTCCGGTGTCTTGTTGAATGATTTTCAATGCTTCTCCTAAAATCGTCAGGTTTTTCAATCCTAGAAAATCCATTTTCAATAAACCAATTTCCTCTACATTTCCCATCGGATATTGTGTTAATGCTATTGAATTGCTGCCTTCTTGAAGCGGAATAACAGACTCTAGCTTCTGGTCGCTGATCACTACACCTGCCGCATGTGTGGAAGTGTGTCGGGGCAGCCCTTCGATTTTTTTAGCTGTCTCGAACATCAATTGATTTTGATTATTCTTATTGACCAGCTGCTGTAAAGCAGAAGACTGTCGATAAGCTTCTTCTAAAGTAATGCCCAGCTGACTAGGAATCGCTTTTGACCATTGGTTAGACTCTTCTTGTTTCAACCCAAATACACGGGCCGTATCTCTAAGTGCCATTTTTGCTGCCAACGTACCGAATGTAATAATCTGTGCGACATGGTCTTTTCCATATTTGTTTTTGACGTATTGTAAAACTTCATCTCGTCGATTATCGGGAAAATCCAAATCGATATCCGGCATATTGTATCGTTCTTCGTTTAAAAACCGTTCAAACAGCAAGTTGTAGCGTATAGGATCTACATCTGTTATCTCAAGTACAAACGAAACGAGAGAACCAGCTGCGGATCCTCGGCCTGCCCCAGTAACGATTTTAGCTTGATGAGCGTAAGCCATGACATCCCAAACAATCAAGAAGTAATCTTCAAAGCCCATTTTTTGAATCACACTCAATTCATAAGCCAATCGTTTTTTATAGCGGTCATCTGCATGTGGAACTCTTTTTTTCAGCCCTTTTTGACATAACTCTTCTAAGTAAGCTGTCGTAGCTTTTCCATTTTCAATCGGATATTTAGGCAGCAATCGTTGCTGCAAAGGGATGTCCATTGCAACACGCTTAGCTATCTTAGCTGTATTTTGAGCTGCTTCTTCTAGACCAGCTTCTCTGAATTGCTGCTCCATCGCTGAACATTCTGGTAAATTGCGCGTACCAAATAAAGTTCCGTCTTGGCTTGTCAGCTGTTCTCCTTTATCAATCGATCGAAGTACTTTTAAACTGAATGCATCTTCTTGATTTAAATAACGCACATCATTCAAAGCGACCGTCTCTATCGCTAGTTCCTCTGTTAAATGAATTAACTGATCCTTGATCGACGACAAGTCTTCGTGCAGTTGGATACCGATCAAAAATTGATCGGCTGAAAATAGTTCTTTGTATTTCCTAGCCACTGTTCCAGCTTCATCAAATTGTCCATTTAACAATAATTGTTCGATTTCCCCTGTTTCTCCTGGTGATAAAGCAATCAATCCTTCTATATAAGGGGCCAATTCTGCAAAAGAGAAAGGCTGATCAGGAGACAGCATTTTTTTCGTAGACAACGAAATCAACTGTTGATAACCTTGGTTTGTTTCAGCTAGTAAGACCAGCGAAAATGTTTGATCGGATTGGACAGATCCCATCATTTCAAGTGTCAGCCCTACAATGGGTTTAATCTCATGTTTGAGACACAATTTATAAAAGTCGACGGCTCCATAAAGTACATTTTGATCGGTCAAAGCTAGAGCTTCATAGCCTCTTTCTTTAGCAGATAAGACTAGTTCTTCAACAGATAAAGTACTTTGAAGCAATGAGTAGGCACTATTCACCTGTAATTGCACAAAAGACATCCGGTATCCTCCTCTTCATAAGTTTGAATCCTTTTTACAATTATGTATTACTGCATCTCTTCTTTACTAAGATTCGTCTTCGAATTGCACACTTCTTTATTATACTCTGAAGTGGAGGAAAACCGCAAATTCTCCTCAAAAATCATCAGCTTTTACTTTCATTCTTAAAAAAAAGTGGTAGAATGAGGATGAAGAAAGAGGGTGTTGATACCATGAAATATATCGCAACATTATTTTGGGGATTTTGCTTAGGACAAGTAGTGAATTACATCGGAAGTTCTTTAACCAGCGGAACTTATTCCTTTTTCACAGCTACTTTAATTGGTTTATTGAGTGCAGTACTGGTTATCTTATTGACTTCTGCTATTCCGAAACCTCCAGAAACACAACATTAATCTACTATTCAACTGAATGAAATCATCTCAAAAAAAAGAAGCCGGAATTTAAATCCCGGCTTCTTTTTTGCTTATTCTGAATCTAATTGGGCAACCTCAACGGCCAAATGCTCTTCTCTGACAGTTAATACAGCTGTCGCTCCAGGATAAATTGTTCCTGCAATAATTTGTTTGGCAATCGGCGTTTCTACTTCTTTTGTCAGATACCGTTGCAAAGGCCGCGCTCCATAGGCTGGATCGTACGCTTTTTCAGCGATCCAAGATTGGGCTTCTTCCGTGATATCCAAGCTGATCTCTTGCTGTAGCAACCGTTTTTCTAAGTCTTTAGTCATTTTCAACACGATTTTCTTCACGACTTCAAAATTCAATGGTGCAAATAGAATCGTATCGTCAATCCGATTTAAAAACTCTGGTTTGAAGCTGGCTCTTAGCAAGTTCAACACTTCATCTTTCGTGTGTTGCGCAATTTCGCCTTTTTCATTGGTTCCGTCCAATAGCAAACCTGATCCAATATTGCTGGTCATAATCAAGACGGTATTCTTAAAGTCTACTACGCGACCTTTAGAATCCGTTAATCGTCCATCGTCTAACACTTGCAGTAAGATATTAAACACATCGGGGTGAGCTTTTTCAATTTCATCCAATAAAATAATCGTATACGGACTTCTTCTGACAGCTTCCGTCAATTGCCCACCTTCTTCGTACCCTACATAACCAGGAGGTGCTCCGACTAATCTGGAAACGGTGTGTTTCTCCATATACTCACTCATATCAATACGCACCATATGGTCTTGGGAATCAAACAGGTTTTCAGCCAAAGTTTTAGCCAATTCGGTTTTTCCTACACCGGTTGGTCCCAAGAATAAGAATGAGCCTAATGGTTTATTTGGATTTTGGATACCTGCACGTGCTCGAATAACCGCATCTGTCACACTCTCTACTGCCTCATCCTGGCCAATCACTCTTGATTTCATATTCTCCGCCAAATTCAATAGTTTTTCGCGTTCGCCTTTGACTAATCGATTAACCGGAATACCAGTCAATCTACCGACGACTAAGGCAATTTCTTCTTCCGTAACCGATTCTTGCACTAAACGATTCACATTCGAATCGAGTTGAGCTTGGCTGTCTTCCAACTCTTTCAATTCTTTTTCAAGCGCTGGAATTTCTCCATGACGCAAGACGGCTGCACGTTCTAAATCATAACGTCCTTCAGCATCCTCTAATTCATGGCGTAACTGATCCAATTTTTCTCTTTTATCTCTTAAATGATTTACTTGATTCTTTTCAGCATCCCATTTCGATTGCAATTGACTGGCTTCTTCTTTCAACTCGGCCAGTTCTTCTTGAATGATGTCCAGTCTTCGCTTGCTGGCTTCATCTTGCTCTTTTTTCAAAGCCGCTTCTTCGATTTCCAACTGCATCACACGTCTTCTGACTTGATCCAGTTCAGTAGGCATCGAATTCATTTCCACACGAATGGTTGCGCAAGCTTCATCAACTAAATCAATGGCTTTGTCCGGCAAAAAACGGTCCGTAATGTAGCGATTCGATAAGGTTGCTGCCGCTACAATAGCATTATCGTGGATGTTGACACTGTGATAAATCTCAAAACGTTCTTTTAGTCCACGTAAGATACTAATGGTTTCTTCAACGGTTGGTTCATTAACCAATACTTTTTGGAAACGACGTTCTAACGCTTTATCCGTTTCCACGTATTGACGGTATTCATCTAACGTCGTTGCTCCAATACAATGCAACTCTCCACGAGCCAACATAGGTTTCAGCAAGTTTCCAGCATCCATGCTGCCTTCTGTTTTGCCCGCTCCCACGATGGTGTGAATTTCATCAATGAATAAGATAATTTGTCCATCACTTTTCTTCACTTCTTTTAAAACTGCTTTTAATCGTTCTTCAAATTCGCCTCGGTATTTCGCTCCAGCGATCAAAGCACCCATATCTAAGGAGTAAACGGTTTTATCTTTCAAATTCTCTGGAACATCTCTGCGCACGATGCGTTGCGCTAGTCCTTCTACAATAGCCGTTTTACCTACCCCCGGCTCTCCTATCAAGACAGGATTATTCTTTGTTTTCCGAGATAATATCCGGATCACATTTCGTATTTCTTCATCTCTTCCTATAATAGGATCTTGTTTCCCGCTTTTAACGGCTTCAATCAAATCAGTCCCATATTTTTTCAATGCTTCATAGTTTTCTTCTTGATTTTGTGAAGTCACTCGTTCCCCACCTCTTAGTTCTTCAATTTTAGTGCGCAAGTTTTTTTCTGTCAGCCCTTGAGCCGTTAATTCTTTCGTCAGTGAATGATTTTTAAGTTTCATTAAGGCCAATAAAAAAATCTCCGTAGACACAAACTCATCTTGAAAGGTCTCACTGATTTTATCGGCTTCCGTCATCAAGTTAAACAGATTTTGGCTCATCGATTGCCCATATTGAAGGTTACTTCCTTGAACGACCGATATTTTATCTAATTCCTGATCAATCACTTGTTCAAATTGATCCGTATCGATGCCGACTTGGTCATAAATATTCTTTGCAAAATGATTTGGTGTCAAAAATATTTTCCATAAATGAGCAATGTCAATCTCTTGATGTTGTCTAGTCACAGCGATCTGTTGTGCCTCGCTTAAGGCTTCTTGCATCGTACTTGTTAATTTGTTCAGCTCCATATTTTCCACCACTTTCAGTTGAATGATTTACTATAAGTCTATTTTACTCTTTTGGTCAATAATGGTCAAACATTTTCATTGCTCAAACAAACTATTTTTGGAGATTCTATGACAAGTGTATACTAAATACAAGCGGATAGCTTACGAGAAACTCATAGAAAGGATGTCATTATGAAAGCAATCGTTATCAACCAATACGGTTCTGCTGACGAACTAGTCGAACAAGAGGTACCTCTTCCAGAAATAAACGATGACCAGGTATTAATGGAGTTAAAAGCTACTTCCATCAATCCTGTTGATTGGAAAATGCGTGAAGGTTATCTAAAAGAGATGTTGCCTTATAAATTTCCAATCATTTTAGGCTGGGATGCAGCGGGGATCGTAAAAAAAGTTGGAAATCAGGTGACCGCTTTCCAACCAGGAGATAAAGTGTTTGCACGGCCTAAAACCAACCCAACCGGTACTTATGCAGAATATGTAGCTGTTGAGGAGGATTTGGTGTGTTCTCTTCCAGAAAACAGTTCTTTTGATGAAGCTGCAGCCATTCCGCTCACAGGCCAAACAGCTTGGGTAGCGTTAGTAGAGATTGCACACATCAAAAAAGGCGACCGTGTCCTAATTCATGGAGGTTCTGGTGGTGTTGGCCATTTAGCGATCCAGATCGCCAAACATTTCGGCGCTTATGTAGCCGCAACCGCTAGTGGAAAAAATGAAGCTTTTGTTCAATCGATGGGTGCGGATGAGTTCATTAATTATAAAGAACAAGACTTTGAAACCTTATTGAGTGATTACGACATCGTACTAGATACGCAAGGTGGAGAAACACAAGAAAAGAGTTTTTCGGTGCTGAAACGCGGCGGCACATTAGTCTCTATTGCTGCTCCGCCGGATGAAGAAAAAGCTGCTGAAAAAGGCATTAAGACTGGCTATTTCTTCTTAGAACCAGATGGAGAAAGATTGCAGGAATTAGCTGAACTAATGAAAAATGACGAATTGAAAGTCACCATTGGTAAGACTGTTCCTTTTACTGAGGAAGGTCTGCGTGAAGCTCATAGAGTTAGTGAAGAACACGGAGTGGTTGGAAAAATCGTGGTTCAGATAGGCAAATAAAAATCGTCAGAGTTATTCTGATTAGGGCATAAGAACCCCCGCTGAAGAATTTTCGAAATGAAAATTCTTCAGCGGGGGTTCTTTAATGGCTCAAAAGTATTATTTTAATAATGGTTCCATTCACTAATCTGTTGGCGTGCTTAATTACGATATATACTCTGATACAAAATCTTGAACTTTTTTCTGATACTCTCCTTTGTTCTGTTCATAGGTTATTTATCGACCATTAAAGACGGTACGACAAAAGAGGTGCTATCTCATTATGTGTCTGATAACCTAAAACTGGATATTTCTTTAAATACTGTTGATTTATGAATAAGCGCCCACGGCGCAACGCTACACGCAGATGCCTTTATCCATTCAGACCAAGGTGTCCATTACACTAGTCCAAAATTTCATAAAAAGTTGGCAGCTAATCAGTTAGGGCAGTCCATGTCTAGAAGAGGTAATTGTTGGGATAACGCTCCACAAGAGTCGTTCTTTGGGCATTTGAAAGATGAAATGAAGTATAAAGAGTGTACAAATTTAAAAGGATTGCGAGCAATTGTAGATAATTACATTGACTATTATAATAATGAACGCGGACAATGGAATCTAAAAAAATTGCCCCCTGCTCAATACAGGAAGCAGTTTTTTATGGATGTTGCATAAGGTCTCTTTTTTTTTAATGTCCTTGACATAGGGTCCATTTCAAAATGATGAAGAAACTTTTATGGGTTCTTTTTCAAGACGGTAACTTTAGTGACATGGTTGATGAGGTAAACCTGCCCTATTCTGAAGTTACTACCACCATAGAAAAGAAGCAGGAACTTAATATCACGTTAAATTCTAATTTGATTAGACAGTCTACTGATGCAACAACAACAGAATTATTGACTCCATCAAATTACTAACTAGTCTTTTTAAATGAAAAGTTAGAAATAGTAGCTGTTTATATTTACTAACTAAAACACAAAAATAAGGATAGTAGGATATCAACATTCTACTGTCCTTATTGTGTTTTTATGGCCCATCCCATAAAAAATTCACCACAAGCTCATCCACTTGAGTATTTTCATGCAGCTGACTGTGGCGAGCTTGCGACCCGGTAATGATTTCAGTTCGATACTCTAATCCATTCATTTGCATTAAATAACCAATGGCGAGTGCACTTCTGCTTGGGACAGTCCCATCTCCTTCTGATCCATCTTCTAAATCCCCCACAATATTCAGCATTTTAGTTGCTTTAGGGTAATCTTGGATACCAGCTGCATAGTTACTATACCGTTCACTGAGGACTAGTGGACCATTTTGATTCAATGCATCTATAGATTGTTCTTCATTACCTGAAACAAAATTATTAAACGGTGCGCCGATCGCAATAAATTTGTTGACCACTGGCAGCGATTCATCCTTTCCATAAGTAATTAAATACCGGAAACTGCTCACACCACCCATAGAGTGGCCCACTAGATTTACCTCTTCAATCTGGTACGTCTGATTTAAATAGCTTAAAACAGCTTTGATCCACTCGGTTTGGTTCAGTTCACTATTTTTATTATCCGTAAACAATACCTGAATCATGGGATTGACTACCTGGTCATCCCAAGTCCCTGTAGCAGAAACAGTTCCATCTGGCTGAACAGTTACAGTTAATACCTTCTTTCCAAAATAGTTGGATTCAAAACGAGACAACATCCCATCAAAGCTCCCCTTTGTTCCTCCATATCCATGTATGAACAAAGACGGAATGGCTGTCTGATTTCTGTTTAGAGAAATACTGTTGGAAAGAACAGCATCACTAGTATTCGTTAAATTTGATACAACAGATGTGCGGCTTTCTTTAACTGGCTCCGTTTTTTCCTTCCCGCACCCTATACTCAGCAAGCTGAATAAAATAATGAAGAAAGAAATGGTGAGCGTCTTTCGCATACCATCACACTCCTGACTATTTTCTCATAAGCTGTATGCTAAACATTGTTTCGCGAATAACAGCACCATACTCTTTTTTGATTATAATTCTTCTAGTCGTCTTTTACGAATACTAATAGGTGAAAAAACAAACCGGTAATATCCTCACATGCAATACTATCGGTTTATTTTTTTGAATATAGCTTAATTAAAATCTCTTCGTTCCCGATAAAGCTAGTTCATTGTCATCCTAACCTTCTATTTTTCAGCTTTTGATTGAGAATCGAGTATAATTAGCGGGTACTAAATAACTGTTCATTTAGATAATATGGTGGGCAACTCTCTATTTTTTTTAATTCTCTATACAAAAGCCAACTCATGATGGGAAGCATAATCACAAACAAAATAGAGCCGATCACTAGTGTTGCATGAAACATAATATGTTTCACAATGTTATGTATCCTATTCCAATATGCAAAAAAGTCCTTTATACTGAACTTGGATGACTTATCCAAGACCAATAAAAAGGACCCAACTTATGG